>JADMIJ010000076.1 GCA_015478655.1 Acidimicrobiales bacterium
CCAGCCAGTAACCGCCGTTGTCCGCAGTGGCCGCCATACCCACGATCGGCTTGTTGAGCTGAAGGCCGCCAGTGGAGCCGTAGAAGGCGGCTGTGCCGTGGGCGAAGATGCCGCCGTCGGAGGCCACCAGCCAGTAGCCGCCGTCGGTCGAGGTGGCCGCCATGCCCACGATGGGCTTGTTGAGCCTGGTGGCCCCCTGCGAGCCGTGGAAGACCGCGTTCCCGTAGCTGAAGATGCCACCGTCGGATGCTCCCAGCCAATACCCACTGCTCGGAGAAGAGGTGACCGTGGTGATCCCACCGGGCGGTGGCGTCACCGGTGGCGGCGCCGAGCTCTGGTAGAAGACGGTCACATTCCCATTCAGCGCCCAGTGGCCCTGGAAGTACGGCGTGGAGAGGGAGACGGCGGGATTGCTGTAACCCGAGCCACCACCCCCACCGGCGTTGGCTTCGCCGCCGCCTCCTCCGAAGTAACCGCCGCCCCCGCCGCCGCCGCCGACGTCACCATTCCCGCCGGTGGGTGGCGAGCCCAACCCTGTCGGGCCCGATCCACCCGTGGCCGCGCCGCCACCCGGAGAACCGGCAGCGGGAGGGGAGGTCGTGCCTGGCTGTCCTCCCGGAGAGCTACCGGCCAGACCGGCGAGTCCGTTCCCGACGTTGTTGCCAGAGGCCGGTCCACCTGCGCCTCCGGCGCCGGTGACACCGCCACCACCACCGCCTCCGGCGGCCAGCAGCAGGTTGCCCGTCGAGTCGAAGATCTGTGTCGTGCCCCCACCCCCGCCGGCACCGGCTCCCCCGTTACCGCCGCTCATCCCCACGCCGCTGATGCCCCCCCCGGAGGTCGGGCTCCCCATCTGGCCGACCGCGATCCTCAGGCTTTGGCCGGGGGTGACCGCCAGGACCTCATTGACCGTTCCCCCTGTCCCGCCTGCACCGCCTGTGCCAGCACCGCCCTGGGCCCCGCTGGCGTCGAAGCAGACCGAGTTGGCGATGGCATTGGACGGGACGATGAACGACTGTGGTTGGGCCCGATAGCTGAACACGACCTTGACGGGGTTCGGACCGAACGTGGAGCTGTAGGCCTGGCAATCGGTGACCTGCGGGATCAGCCTGGGTGCCGCCGAGGCCCCTGAGGCCGTGGCGATCACTCCGAGAGGAACCATGACGAGAGCGCCCGCGAGGAGCGCCGCTCCTACCCTGGACCTCTGTTGGCGCTTACCGCCTCCCTCGTTCGAAGCCGTGGATGCCGCGCCCCGGTACCGAAACTGGATCATCGGGTAATCCTCCCTGTTCGCTTTTCCGACACCCGTCAGAAGGCATGCTTGGCGAGCTCATCGAGACGGTGAAGACGCTTGGACCCCTTGGCCCGACCCCGAGCGGACCGTGGGGTTGCACGAATGTAGCAGCTGCCCGACGGCACCCGCAGCACCGACAGTACCGGCCGTCTCGTTGGCTGGCAAGGATCCCTGAGGATCAGAAGAGGACCGGGGTGAAACTGGTCGAGCAGGTTTTCTGCACCCCTCGCAGGCTGGCCGTGGCGGTCACCCGGACCGTGAATCCGACCGGAGCGTGGTTGATGGGTAGATCGAAGGTGACGGCGCCTCCGCTGTCGGCCAGTCCCCCATGGGTGCTCCGGCGGGAGTAATAGGCATCGAGCGCCACGTGGGCGCCGGGTGCGGTCTGGACGGTCACCGTCTCCGCCGTCTGACCCCGGCGCGGGGAAGGATTAGAAACCGACACCGTGCAGCGGGTCAACGGCGTCGGCGGCGCGGTGGTGTAGGTCTGGCCCTGGCCGGCGGAGCTGCCGCCGGAGTCGATGCCGCCGTGGGCATTGCCGCTCGGGGCCCGGTGCGTCGAGGCCCCATTGGCCACGGTGATGGGAAGCGGGAGCCGGGTGCTGCCCCCCCCGCTGGTGGCGGCCGTGATGACGATCGTGGCCACCGCGGCCAGACCCACGATGGCCACGGTGCGGCGGTTCACCCGGCACTCCCGGCCTTGGCTTGGTCGATGATCGACGCCAGTGTGTTCAGGCTCTGGGTCCCGAAGCGCTCGAGCGGCACGATGTAGGTCCCTTCGTCGATCTCGTTCCAGCTGATCACCATCCAGCCGTCGGGCTTGGCCGTCGAGTTGCCGGCGAAGATGTCCTGCATGGTCTTGCCCCCGTTGCGGGGCACACATCCGGTGCCCCCGCCCAGCACCTTGTTGTAGCCGGGCGCCAGGGGGCTGAAGAACTGTTTCTCGGTTCCATCGGGGTTGGGGGTCGAGCGCACCTCCGTGGCCAGCTGGGCGATGTCCGAAAACGAGGCCGAGTTGGTGACCGGGTTCTGGCTCGACCAGTAGTACTGGTCGGCGTCGAAGTCCGCCGCCTTGGAACTGTTCCAGGTGAGCCAGTTCTCATCGCCCACCAGGTAGAAGGTGGGTCGCCAGCGGGCGCTGAACGCGTCGAGCACCGATTGCGGATACTTCCGGCTGCCCATCATGATCAGCGTAGGACGCCCGTTGCTGCGGTCGAAGGCGGAGTCCGTGCCGTAGGTCGCCTGGAGGTAGGAGAGGTCGTTGTTGATCTCGTCCTGGGTCCGGATCCGGGCTGACGAGATGTAGGCGATCCAGAGGGAGAACGAGATCCCGGCCCGATTGGCCTGGTGCACAGCGGCCACCAGCATGGCCAGTCGCCGGTTGAAGGCCGAGGAGTTGGCGGTCTGGTGCGTTTGGCCGGTACCGGCCCAGCTCACCGCGAATCCGGTCAAGCCCGTTTGTGCCGCCGTGGACACATCGCTCTGGATCTGCTTGGCATCATCCTGGGTCCACAGGGGCGAGGCCACATCGGTGAGCTGGTTGCCCGGGTAATTGTTCGTGACCGTGCAGCCGTTTCCGCTCAGCGTGGCCGGAAGGGGAGCCGGGGCGGCCGAGTACGGATAGGCCGGCCCGAGCCGCGCGTGCCAGTGCTGGGTGTCCCACCAGAGGTAGTAGAAGGCGAAGACCCGGTGGCTGGGAACCGGGGCCGCTCCCGTGGTGGGCGGCGCGGTGGACGCAGGCGGCGGGAGTGTGGTGCTCGAGGTCGGCGGCAAAGACGCGGGGGCGCTGCTCCCACAGGCCGAAAGGGCAACTGAGCCACAGGCCAGCACGAGACCCAGTCCGATGGCTCGTCTCCGACTAGACGAGCGCCGCACCGGTCACCCCTTCGCTTGGCTCCGGTTCACTGTGTTCGGACGCGTCACTCGGTTCCGAGTCGATTCGCGCCCGGTCCCGCCTCCGACGGCGCCCGACGACCCCGGCAGCCACGATGACGGACACGATGGCAAACGCCAGGGCGACCATTTCTGCGAAGTCTCCCGTGGTGACGACGAGCTCGGTCTCCGTCTGGTCGCGCGAGAGGTGGATGGTGGAGGCGAGTGGTATCAGGCCACCGTCGACCTTCACCCGGTAAGCCCCCCGGGCCAGGTTGGGCACGGTGACCCGGTGGTCAGGACCCAACGGCACGGTCCGAACCGTCCCGTCCGGGTAGGTCAGCTGGACGGCCGAGCCGGCCGGCTTGCCCGCCAGGAGGTCGTTGGCATCGATGGTGAGCGAATGAAGGATGACCGGAATGGGCCAGGTTAACGATCGATCCGTGGTGAACCGCAGTTGTCCGCTGTTGACGACATTGACGCCGCGGACGGTGACTGACTTGACCGAGTAGGAAACCAGGCGACCAGTCACGCCGTTGGTCACCTTGTGGGGTCGGCTGGCCGGCAGCCACACGGGTTGGTGCTGCAGCTGGGACCGGCTCAACTTGACGGTGCCACCGAGGCTGTTGTCGAGCGTCACCGATGTGACCTGACTGAGCAACAAGGACTTCTGTTGCGGGGTCAGCAGATTGACGGTGACGGCACGGTCCTCGTCGAGCTCGACGACCAGTTTGCGCGCGAATGGTCCGTGGTTGGGGTCGTTGGCCACCCGGTCCAACGACACCCGGGTATCCGGGGTCAGCAATTGCGAGGGAAGCGTCAACTGCTGGGCGATCGAGGTCAGGCTCGGAACCGGCACGACGGAAGTGCCGCTCGCGTCGGTGGAGGAGGCGATCCCGTCCAGGCTGAAATGGACGTTCGGCAACTGCGGCACGACCTGGATGGTCACCGTCTTGGGCGCGGGGGCGGCCTGAGCCGCCGGCGCGGCCCCGATGACGGCCGCACCGGAAAGCAGCGCCAGGCCGGCACAGCCGAGGAGACGGGCAGGGCGCGGGTGCCTCACGGCAGACCGTCCGAGGTCCAGTGGGACAGGGCGTCGAGATCCTGGCGGCGGGACCGCATGAACGCCAGCACGATCAGCAGGCCGGCTCCCAGGAGGGCGGCCACGTACAGGAAGTAGATGGTCTGCACCGCCGGACGGGGTACGACCACGGCCGTAGCGGACGACGGGCTGATCGAAGGTGTGATCGGCTCCTGGTGCACATTGAGGCCGGTGAGGATGCTGTTGGAGCTGGCGTCCAACTGCGTGAGCGGTGCGAGGTGGAAGACGCTCTCGATCATCGCCGGGATCGACGCCGTGTCGAGCTGGGTGCTGTCCACTTGGCCGGCACGCGCATACGGGGAGACCAGGATGGTCGGCACCCGGACGCCGACCACTGTCGGTTGGCCACCCTGTCCTGCCTGGCCGATCGTCGGGGGGACAGCGTGGTCGTACCATCCGCCGGAGTCGTCGTAGGTGAGCAGCAGTGCGGTGCTCTTCCACGCCGAGCTCTGCATCAACGAGTTGATCAGCGAGCGCACGAAGGCTTCGCCCTGGGCCGGATTCTGCGGCGAGCGTTCGGAGTCGATCGAACTGGTGATGTAGGAGACGGCGGGCAGCTGGCCCTTGGTCAGGTCGTCAAAGTACTGGCTGGTGCTCACGATGTGTGCGGCGTCGGGGGCAGTGCCGGTGAACGACGGCATGGTCAACAGGGGGGTCCGGGACTGCTCCCCGGTCGTCGGTGCATGGGGCGCACTCTGGCTCGGCTGGACGTAGTACTTCCAACCCAGGTGAGCCTGGTCCAGCCGGTCGAAGATGGTCGGGACGTTGATGGGCCCGGTCACCTCGTTTGACGTCTGGCCGGCGTCCTGGGCGGCCACCGAGACCAGGCGGTTGGGTAGGGCGCCGGCCTGGGACGACGCGAAGAAGCGGTCGAACAGGGTGAATCGGCTGGCCAGACTCCAGTAGTAGGGGAGGTCATCGCCGTTGAGGTATCCCATGGCCAGCGAGCTGATGGCAGTATTCGACTGGGCGGTCACGAAGCCGTCCATCTTTCCGCCGTCGAATGCCTTCTTGGTGACGACCTGGTTGTCGCTCAGAGCAGCCCGAGCCTGATCGGAGCTGAGATGGAAGGGCTTCACGCAGCTGTTCGAGTTGACGGCAATCGGCTGGCACGCCTTGGCCGGGATGCCGTTGACCTTGGGCCGGGTACCGAAGTAGTTGTCAAACGAGTGGCCGCTCTGCATGATCACGATCACATGCTGGATGGCGCCGCCCGATGACGGCGCCGCGGCCGCCGAAGCACCGGCCCCGGACACCGGGCCGGTGACGGCAGCGACGGCCGTGAGAACGGCCACGGAGCCCAGCACCCGGGAAACGCGCCGCGCCCTCACGGGTGGACCTTGTAGATGACGATGATCGGGCGGCCGCCTGCGCGCTCCGTGTGGATAGGCAGCCCGTGGTAGCGGGCGACCAGCACCTGCAGCCGGTGAGCCGACGAAGGAGACCGGTCGGCCGAGTAGGCGTCCCAGACCAGATAGGAGAATTGCCCGTTGCGGACGCTCAGGTCCGGGTTGTAGATGGGGGTGTAGGCCGGGTTCCGGTGGAGGGGGTCCGTGCTGACCGAGAGCCCCTGCGCCGGACGGTGGCCGTAGTACTCGAGGATGTTGGCCACGCTGGGACCGATGGTCATCAGCTCCGACCCCGGAACGAGATTGGCCCCGATCCACTTTCCGGCCTCCCGGCCCCCGGAAACCCCGCCCTGTCCGGCCAGCGCCGAGGTCCCGCCCAACGGGAACATCACCGACCACACGCTGGTGAGCAGCGAGGCCAACACGATGGCGATCACGGCTGGTCGGGCAACGGTGCCCGTGTAGCGGTCCCATCGGGCGGGCAGGTGCCAGGTCGCCAGGCCGCGCGCGGCCAGCAGGGCCAGGGCCGGAGCGATCGGCAACAGGTACTGATATCCCTTGAGGGGGTAGACCTCGAAGGTCACGAAGGGAACCACGATCCATGACACGAGCAGCAACTCGCGCCAGGTCCGGTTGACCTTGAAGAACAATCCGCCGGCGGCGGCCGCCACCACGGCGAACCCGATAGCAGCGGGGATCGCCGTCAGATAAAAGGTCTCGGCGTGATTCGATGATCGGGTGAGTTGCCAGGTGAGGTAGCTCTGGCCGGTGGAACTGCGGCCGGCCAGTTGGATGGCCAGGGGGAAGGCCAGGCTCACCGCCGCCAGTACGCCCACGGTCAGCGCCACAGCACGACCCGGTCGGCGAACCTCTGCGCTCACCAGGAGGAAGAGGATCATGCTCCCGGCGAGGACGATGGCAGTTTCCTTGGTGAGCACGGCCAGGCCGAGCAGGGCCGCCGAGGCCGCAAGCCACTCGAATCGTTCGGTGCGGACGAATCGGGCCAGCATCCAGAAGGCCAGGGTGATGCACAGGACGGCGGGCCCGTCGAGCAGTAGCTGGCGGGACACGATCACGTGGTACGGCATCAGGGCCAGGATCAGCGCGGCGAGGACCCCGGTCTTCGGCCCGTAGAGCTCCCGGCCGATCAGGAACACTGTCCCGATGGTGGCTACACCCAAGAAGGCCACGACCACCCGGCCGCGAAGGTCTGGGCTGCCGGAGCTGAACAGGGGCGACAGAAGGGTCGGCAGCAGCAGGGGATGGGCCCGGAAGACCGGGAACTGATTGACAAAGAGCGGATTGCCGGCCAGAGACGCCGATTGGCCGGCATAGACCGCTTCGTCGGAGTTGAACCCGAAGGCGTTGAGATTGATCACGCGGACCAGCAGGCCGGTCACCAGCGTCAGGACCAACCAGGCCGAGGTGGGCACGTGCCTGGGCAGGCGCCAAGCCGCGGCCGGCCGCGGCTCCTCTATGGGCGGGGCGTCCACCCTCGCCCGCTCGTCACTAA
Source organism: Acidimicrobiales bacterium (assembly GCA_015478655.1). GTDB lineage: Bacteria > Actinomycetota > Acidimicrobiia > Acidimicrobiales > RAAP-2 > Bog-756. The sequence continues at coordinate 7,131 of JADMIJ010000076.1, forward strand.
GGAGCGTCACTCCGGCTCCCTCCCAAAAATGTCACAGCCGCCCTGCCAGCGTTGTTGAAAAAATGGAGTCAGGCTTCAGAGCCCGACAAGGGATCCGCCTCGGTAACGGTCTGCTCGTCCACGGCGAAGAAGTCCGTGCTGTTGGGCACCATAGTCGTGAGATTGACAGACGACACCTTCAGGTCGGACTGCGCATCATGTCCGGCCTTGACGTTCCCATGAGGGGCGATAGCGGCAGAGATCTGCTCGGCCCACGTGAAGTCGTCCGAGCCGAGCCGGTGGATCTTCACGCTCTCCATGGCACTGACGAGGATGAGGCGCTCGCGCTCCCGGAGCTCGTCGTAGCTCAAGCCGCCGACCGACAAGGCCTCAGCCAGGTACCGGTAGGGAGGAAATCCGTATGCATCCTCGGTGTTGTCGAGCAACTCGACAATCGCCTCGGACTGGGGGACCAGGCTGTGGTGGGCCACACCACGCTCGATGATGTAGAGCTGGTCGATCGTCGTCTCCGTGCTGAGCTCACACGACACGAGGCGCTGCACCGGGTACTTCGGCGGCGGAATGATCCGCTGCGTCCAGCCATTGACGGTCATGATGGGCACGTTGTGCTCAGCCAGCCTCATGGCGAAGCCGCGGCCCTCCTTGGAGTGCAGGCGGCTCTGGAATCGCAGCCAGGCCCATTCCCGCTTGCTCAGGTCACCGGCGTCGACGGCCCGCAGGGTGTGCTCGCTGATGGTGAGGGGCTTCGGGAAGCTCTTGGCGTTCCCGGCGCTGTCGATAATCGTCATGTCGTCGGACAGGAAACGTCCCTCGCTAGTCCGAAGCAGTTTCAGAACGGTGCCAGTCTTGCCGGTGTCGGTACGAGCGGACAGCATCACACCTCGGCCATCGACGTCCATGCAGGCGGCGTGGAGAAGCATGTAGCCGCGGTCGACGAACACGAACCGGAGAAGAGCCTCGACCACGTTGGTGTAGAGCACATGGGGGCTACGAGCCAGGGCACGGCTCGATGTGACGAGAATCTGAGAGCCGAAGTGGATGGCGAAGTTCGCCGACGCACGACCCAGTTGCTCCTCCCACCGGATCGTCTTCCCGTCGGCCGAGCGGACCATGCGGGTTCGTGCCCGCGGCCGGCCGACCGAGCCGAGCTTGATGGCGATATCCGGGGCGGTGCCCTCACCGAGTCCCTTGGCCTGCAAGAAGTGGAGAAGCTCCGGCAGGACGACATCGCTTCCGATCGTCACGATCCCATGTATGTCGTAGTAGTGGCGGAACGATGTCACCACCTTCGGCTCGGGCCGTGACGTGCGTCCGTCGACCCCTTCGACCGCAATCTCGATCGGCCCCACAATCGTGCTCGACGCACCTTCCTGCACCATTTTCTTCTCTCTCTCTTCCTCGTAGATGAAACGATCGCTGACACCGAATCGGACTAGGAACACGGCAAGAAGGGTGACTACGTTGGCCAGGAGCTGGGGTACGTGGACGACAGTGACCAGAAATGCCAAGAAGGGCAACCGGGCCAGCATCACGGTGTTGTTGAGCACGCTGAACCGGAGGTAGCGCCCCAGCAGGCCGCCGGACCTTCGATCCGAGAAGACGATCGCCTCCATGCCGATGAAATTCCACGTCGTCGACACCTGGGTCGCCACCGCCGCGGCAGCCAGGTAGTGCAGGTGGCCGAAACGTACAAGAAGCCAGAAGGCCACCGTATTGACCACCAGTCCGGTCAACCCGACACCCGCAAACATTGCCGCCCGGTTCTGACGGGCGGTGAGCAACGTGCCGGCACGCAACCGGGTGAGATGGGTGACGAAACGGATCCCCTCCCTGAAGCTGGCCTTGCTCACCCCTGAGTACCGGGGGCCGAAGGAGAACCCGACCTCGGCGACGGTCAACCGGCACCGTGCCACCGCCTCCAGCAGGATCTTGAATCCCACTGGCCGCAAGCTGTCAATGTCCACTGCCGCCAGGCGCACAGCGAAGAACCCGCTCATCGGATCGGAGATCTCCTTGAGGCGGCGCGGGAAGAGCATCTTGGTCAGGCTCGTGGCCAGCCGCGACACGCCAACCCGGGACCGGGTGGCCAAACCGTCCGCGCCACCGTTCTCGCGGTAGCGGCTGGCCACCACGATGTCGGCGTCGCCCCGCTCGATGGGCCGGATCAGGTCGGGGATGCTGTTCGGAGGGTGCTGCAGATCCCCGTCCATCACCACGACCACGCGTCCCACTGCCAGTCGAAGGCCTGCGACGACGGCTCCCCCGAGACCGCCGATCCGCTCGCCGGGCCCGCGATGCATGGTCAGCACCGGCAGCGTCGCCGTTTCGGCCACCTCGGCAATCACCTCCGGGGTGTCGTCGGTGCTGTCATCGACGAAGATCACCTCGGCTCCCGTCGGGAGTGCCGCGGTCAACTGGGCAATGAGGGGGGCGATGTTCTCGCGCTCGTTGCGAGTGGGAATCACCACGCTGATGTCTATGGTCTGCACGTCAACTCCTCGATAACGACCGTGACTCCGACACCGATCGGACTAGTTGTTTCATTGCTACCCCACTCGCCAAGACCAAATACGGTCCTCTGTCGGGGATCCATTCGCCCAAAGCGGAAACCCTTCATCATGCGAACATCACCGCCCCCCATCTCTGGAGCCCCAACGCACTCCGGCCTGCGGCCGCCACAGTCCACGCTGAGGTTCTCACCGCTCGATTCCGGATCGAACCGGGCACGAACCGTCGGATGGGACGCACGCGTCCCATTGCGACCGCTGCCGGCAACCGCCGGAGCGCCGCGTCCTTTTTTGAGTTCCGCCAGCGAGCCTTGGTTGCATCAACAGTCACCCTAAAGGTGGCAATCGAGGTTAACAAGGATCAAACGCCAAGTTATCGCTTGGTTAACACCGATCGGACGGACCGCAGTTGAGCAACCACAACTAGTGGCGAAAATACGGGGCCGGCGGGCGGGATGCAGCGGCGGGGGGGAGAGTTCCTGGACCCTCCGCCACGAGCGAGGCGGTATCCGACGACCCGGTCAGCCGTGACTGGGACCGTTGGCGTTCTTCGTGCGGTCGCGGCGCACCCGACGACGCTCGGGCAGGGACGTTGGAGCCTCTTCGGCGATCAGGCCACAACGGCGACACTCCCAGCGCCTGGCCGGCGGATAGGCCAACGCCCACCAGTCGTGGGTGGAGTATCGGCAGACAACTCGATCGAAGAGCCGATGCACGGCGGTCATTGTACCCCCCTCATCTGCACTTTCAATAGCGGCACACGCCGATGGAAGCCGGTGGCGAGCGCCTCGGAACAGCGCCTCGTCGACCGTCAGCCGAGTGTCATTGCGAGGGGGATTCCGGGTCATCTGGCTGCTCCAATTGACGGCGTGGGGGGACTGTTTCGTGTGGCCTGAGGACGGAGCCGATGCCCACGGAGGTCACTCCGTGCGTCGCTGAGCACCGCTTCAGCTCTTCGTGTTCGGGATCGGAGTGCGGGAGCGATGACCACCTGATTCTCCATGGCGCAATGGCTCCCTGTCATCGTCCCATCGATTTCCCTTATTGTCAGCACGCGGGGCGGGTTCAATCCCTCGCCTCAGCATCGGCACTCCGGCCCATCCTCTTTAGGGGTTGGGCGTACTCGCCCCCTTTTGGGCGCTCGGCCGGTGAGACGGAAGCTGAAGCGGACCGGAGGGTGATCGCCAATTCGCCCTCTGGTCCCCTATCGATGGAGTTGCCCGGCCCGTTGAGATCCTGGAATGGTTCTCGAGGGGTTTGCCCCGCCCGTGACGAGGTCCGATCCGCCGGCACCGACCAAGGGCGCCCCGGTGAGCAGACAGGAGGACAGGCCGACGATGGAGGGGGACCAGGCGCAGACGGCGGCGGACCAAGCGTCTCGGCCCAGCCCGTGAAGGCGAGCGACCTGGAGGCCCCCAGTCCGGATCATCGCCCTGTTGTCGCCTTCGATTTCGACGGGACGATCACCCGGAAGGACACGCTGCGGCTCTTCCTGACCCGCATCCGGTCCCGGCGGGCGGTGGCCAGCACGTTCCTCCGACATGCGCCCCAGCTGGCCCTGGCCCTACAAGGAGGCCGGGCGCGGGATCGTGCCAAGGCGCTGATCTGCCTCGATGTCCTCGGCGGTCTCACCCGCACCGAGGCCGAGAGTGCGGCGGCAGAGACGGCGGAGGCGATCAAACGATCGTTGATTCGGACCGATACCAGTACCCGGATCCGTTGGCATCAGGCCGCGGGACATCGGATCATCGTGGTGAGTGCTTCATTCGAGGCATACGTCAAGATCGTGGCGGCCAGCCTCGGGATCGGCGAGGTCATTGCCACGGGTTGGGAGGTCGATCCCGCACAGGACGTCTTGACGGGAAGGCTGGCGGGCGCCAACGTTCGCGGGGATGCCAAGGTCGATCAGATTGCCAGCCACATCCACGGTCCCTGCGATCTGGCCTACGCGTACGGGAACAGCAGCGGTGACGCCGCAATGCTGGCGAGAGCCACGCATCCCATCTGGGTCGGGCGCCGGCACATGCCCGAGCTCCTCGAGGAGCCGCCCGCCGGAGATTCGATCCAATAGCTGACGCCCTCCGCCCTCGGCGCCGTCCGAATCCATTGGGGAGGCCTTCGCGTGCCTGTAGCATTGGCACTTCGTGTGAGCGCCCATCCACCCGAAGTTCGGAGTCCGACCTCGTGGACTAGGTTTGGTCGCTTCCACGAATTGCAGTTGGAGGGATGCGAGAGCGGACGAATCGGACGGTCTCGAAAACCGTTGTGTCGCAAGGCACCGTGGGTTCGAATCCCACTCCCTCCGCCAAAAATTCCAGAGGTTCGGATGCCGTGGATCGTCTCTCAAGTCCTGAGCACGCAGCGCGGCATGGACATGGGGTCGGCCGACTTGGACTGGTCGAGGCAGTGGCGGAAGGCCGAATCAGAGATGTGGGGAGGTGGGCCGAGGGCATCCAGCTGCCAGGACCAGACGCCGCCGCTGAAGGTTGGGGGCCTGCCGATCGCCGATGACAGGTACCCCGCAGCCGCCGTGCTACCAGGTGAGGCCCGCACCACCACGACGAGGAGGGGCAGCCATTCGGTCATCGAACGGCGCAGGTTGCCAACCGCGGTTTGCGTGAATGCTGGGGGCGCCTGGGGGTTGAGTGGGGATAGGGCCTTGAGGACCGGGAAGGCACCGCCGATGGGTGAGAATTGTTGCTGGTGCACATGATCCCCGCCAGGAACGAACTCCCATCCCGCGATCAAGGAGTACGAAAATCGCGCCTTGGCCTGCCAGAACATCGAGTCTGAGTAGAGGCCGTCCGAGAACGGCAGCGCCAAGACCGTGGCCCCGGGCAACTCTTCTGGAGCCTTGGAGAGAAACCACGGAGGCACGCTCGGGGTGGCCGTCGCCAGTGGCAGCGTGTATGTGACCGCGATGGGGGCGAGCACTCCAACCGCGATGCCGGCCAACGAGGCCGCTCCGAGTCGGCGCCAGGCGCGGCTGTGTGCGAAGCGAGCCGAGTTCTCTTTGACCAGGATCCACCAACCCTCGATGGAACAAGCCAGGAGGAGCGCGACGATCACGTCGATGACCATGGTCAATCGCCCTGGCACGATGCTCGAAAGCAGAGGCAATCCGGCAACGATGTGCCACAGCCCGGTCACTTGGATCGAGATCAACCAGAGAAGCAGAGCAGTCGCGGCGAGTAGCACTCCCAGCCGACGGCTCCGCCAGACGGGCACCGACAGAGCCAGGAAGACGAGAAGGGCGACACCCAGGTATGCGACCGTGGGTCCACCGGCGCCCAAATAGCCCACCGCCTGTTCCGCCGCATTGCTCTGATGCAGACCTGTTCCCGGATTGACGATGGCACCCAGGGGTGCTCCCGTCCCGACTACCAGAGGCCCCTCCACGTGTTGCGGCCCGAAGGAGAAGACCCAGAGCGGATAGGCCAGCGCCAAGCCGGCCACGGCTGCTGCCGGAGTCAACGCCCGCACCAATGGTTGCCACAGTCTCAGCACACGCCTTGGCGCCATGGTCAGAGCCACCAACGCGGCTACGGCGCCGGCTATCCCGGTCAGTGCGATCGTCTCCATGCCGATGAAGAACTGGAGGATGGTCAGGATCCCCAGCTGCACGCCGATCTTGACCGCCCTTGCCTTGGGATCGGAGATGAGCTTCATGACCAGCAAGAACACAAGGGGTGGATAGAAGGCCCACGTGAGCTGAAGGTGTCCAATGACCGTGTTCCGCAGCATGAACGGGCTGAATGCGTAGAGCGCACCGGCGATCACGCGGACCAGGAAGAGTCGGGTCACTCTGCCCGCAGCCAGAAACAGGGCCACACCCGACGTGACGGGAGCGAGCAGGTTGGCGAGGTTGAATGAAGCCACCGGGCCCGCGATCATCGTCAGTGGTGCGAAAACGAGCGAAAGCAGCAGTGCAGAAGTATTCGCCAATGCGCTCACTCCGCCGCTGCGCGCGAAGAGCTGCTGACTCAAGAACGGAGTGTGTCCGTGCTGCAGGGCCCAAGGCACCCATTCCATCCACCAGACGCCCTGAGCCGTGTCTCCGCATCCACACGTAATTGATGAGGTCGGGTCGCCGGTGACCCACACATGCCACCAGAAGCCCATGGATATGGCGAGGTAGACGACCGCGGCGCCAATGACATGGGTGAAGGGAGACCGGCGAGCTCGCTCGGCACAGTCGACTCGAGGTTGGGAGCGATCTGCAGGTCCCTGGCGTCGATCTCTCAGCAGAAGACCACCGCTGGAATTGGATGCGGTCAACGTATGGGAACGCCTAAGAGGAACGCCGAGTTCTCGGGCTGCGGACCGTTGTCGAGAGCAGCACCTAGCCCGCGAGGCAATGGGGCGGTATCGGTCATTGGGCGCGCCGATACTCCATCTCTGGACTCTATCGATACCCGGCGTGCAACGAAATTCTCTGTTCAGGCAAGTCAAAGCGTCGGTCGTCGAGCTGGCAATCGATGGCGAAACGGCAGCCCCCGGCCCGGGCCCGTCGCATCCCGCGAAGCTCGTCGATCTCGAATGGGAGCGACGGTCCGTGCCCTTCGGGGGTCCCTTCCATCGTGTCCCAGGTGATCGCGATAAGCGCCAATACGCCGGCAGATGCAAGCCACCATTCACAGCCGGCCGACGGACTAGAGGGCGTTACATATGCGACAGAGTCGCTATTGGGTGGTCTTGGACCGAAGGCGAATTTCGGCCCATCCACCTCGAATCCCACTGCCTCCGTCCAACTACCCGAGTCAATTCCAGGCAGGCTATTCCCGCAAAACCGGGCGTTCGTCGTACACGCTGAGGTCTTGGAAGATGGCGACACTACGACGATGCACTGTCTACAGGAGCTGTGGAGATGCCATAACCGAAGGCGCCACCGCCCTGGCGCCTCGCACCCTCAGCCGGTGGCCTCGGGACGCATTATCGGGAAGAGGATGACGTCCCGGATGGCCTCTACTTCGGCCAGCAGCATCACCAACCGGTCGACACCGACACCGATCCCCGACGTGGGAGGAAGGCCGTACTCGAGCGCCCTCACGAAGGCCTGGTCGGCCGGATGGGCCTCGAGGTCGCCATGCGCGGCAGCTTCGGCCTCGCCACGGAACCGCTCCTGTTGCTCCTCGGGAATGTTGAGCTCGCTGTAGCCGTTAGTGAACTCCTTGCCGTCGATGGCAAGTTCGAACCGGTCGGCCAGGGTGGGGTCGTCCTCGGAGTGACGGGCCAGGGGCGACACTTCGACGGGGAACCCGCACACGAAGACAGGGTCGACGACGGTGGGCAGCAAGATGCTGTCGTAGAGCTCGAAGATGAGCTTCCCAGAGCCCCACTCCGGAAGGAATGGAACCCCGTGGCTCTCGCAGACCGTTCGCACATCTTCTACCGGATCGGTGGGGTGCAGCCGACGGCCGACAAGCTCTTCCAGCCAGTCCAGCAGCTGCCTCCGTGGCCACGGCGGGGTGAGGTCGATGGCCCGACCTCCGATCGTGAAGTTCAGCCTGCCGGTGGCGGAACGGGCGGCCTCGAGGACAAGACGCTCCGTGAGATCCATGCCGTCGTTGACATCACCGAAGGCGCGGTACGCCTCAAGGCCCGTGTACTCCGGGCTGTGCCGGGTGTCGATGCCCTCGTTGCGGAAGTTACGGGCCATCTCGAAGACCCGCTCGTACCCCCCGATCACGAGCCGCTTGAGGTACAACTCGGGGGCAATCCTGAGATTGAGGTCGATGTCGAGGGCGTTGGAGTGGGTCTTGAACGGCCGGGCCAGGGCACCGCCCGCTTGGGGCTGGAGGATCGGAGTGTCCACTTCGATGAAGTCCTCGGAGACCAGTTGCCTGCGGAGTGCGGCGATGGTCCGGAATCGGATGTCGAATACTCTCCGGCTCTCGGGATTGGCCAGGAGGTCGATCTCACGCTGGCGGTACCGGGTGTCGGTCTCCGCCAATCCGTGCCACTTGTCGGGCAGCGGCCGCAGCGCCTTGGACAGGAGCCAGAGCTCGCGGACATCGACCGACAGCTCTCCACGCCGGCTGGTGATGGCCTCGCCCTCCACCCCGACCCAGTCGCCGAGGTCAAAATGGGCCAATACCAGTTTGGCTTGCTCGGACAGGACGGAATCCTGCATGAGCAACTGCACGGATCCGCTCACATCCTGGAGGGTGGCAAAAGACAGACGACCGTGACCGCGGATGCTGGTCAGTCGACCGGCCATTCGAACGATCTCTCCCGTGCGGACATCTGCCTCGAGGTCGTCGTGGCGCTGGTGCAGCTCTGCTGCCGTTGCCGTCCGATCGAACCTCGAGGGATAGGGGTCGATCCCCTGGTCGGCCAGAACGTCTCGCTTCTTGCGCCGCTCGGCACTCAGCGCATCAAGGGTCCGAGCTGCCTGCTCCCCGTCGTCCCCGGCGGACTCGTCTGTCACGATTTCACAGTCTTCCTCGGGTTCCCCCGCTGCACCGTCCCTGTTCAGGGAAGTCTGGCCGTCATCTTAGGCAAACGGAATTGACGGGAACCCTCGTCGATCTACCGGGCTGCCTTCTGTCGCAGCCGACGAACGCCATCGCCAGGATCCATCGACGTACGTGCCGTCGTCAGTCCGGACCCCCGAGTACCCGCCGGTGCCGTTGCCGGACTCACTGGAGTTACCCCGGGTCCCGGACCGCTGCGTTCGACGCCGGGTCACCGGACGGCGACTCCTCTGCTGCATGCCGATGGCCCGGTTCTGGCCCTCTCCTGATGGCGATGCCGCCCACCTCTGATCGGGTCACTGCCGCCTTCCGGCGTCGGGAACCGGCGCTGCTCTGTTGGCGTTGACGCCCCTGCTGATCAGGTCTTATGCTGCCGCGGCGCCCCTAGCTCAACGGTAGAGCAGCGGATTCTTAATCCGCAGGCTGGGTGGTTCGAGTCCCCCGGGGCGCACGGGGTAGACGCAGTTCCGTGATGGGGCGCGCCACGTGCCCTGGGTCCGCCCAGCGTCGAGCACGGAGAAGTCCGCGGCCACGCGTTGCTAACGTGCAACCCGACACCGGGCCGGAGCCAGGCTCTGGTCACGGTCAAGAGGCCGGCGATCGCAACGGTGGGTTGAAATGATTCGTGCCATAGCAGCGATCGATGATCGCCTGGGCCTGGCCACCGACACGGGGATCCCGTGGAATGTGCCAGCAGATGTCGCGCACTTCCGAGCGATGACGGCATCGTCCAACGTTCTGATGGGATACGCCACGTACGCGGAGTTCGATCGTCCCATGCCCGAACGGATCAACTACGTCGCCACGAGGCGCGTCGAGGCGTTGAGAACTGGATTTATGGCGGTGGACGACGTGGTGTCGTTCCTCTCCACCGGCCTTGTTGGTGACATCTGGATAATCGGCGGCGCCGCGGTCTATGCGAGCACCCTCCCGTTCATTCAGGAACTCTCGCTGACGCGCGTCCAAGGTGACTTCGGCTGCACCAAGTTCTTTCCGCCCTTTGAAACCTCGTTTCGGCTGACAGCGGAAGCGGTGCCTCCGGCAGCCGACGGGGTACCCGCAGTTCGCTTTCAAACCTGGCAGCGTGACCTGGGTCTCAGCAAATCAGAGGAGGCAGAGGACAGATCGTCGTCGTCGTAACCGGCACGGTCGTGGTGGTCGTCGTGGTGGTGGTGGTCGTCGTGGTGGTAGTGGGCGGCGGTAGCGGCCTCGTGGTGGTGGTCGTGGGTGGCGGGCCCCCGCCCGCCGGCGGCGTCGTCGATGGCGGCAGCGGTCCGAAGACCGGGAATGGCGACGGCAGGAACGACGGGAGGCTCACTGGTGCCGTCGCCGCATGACCTTGCGTGGCCGGCGCCGTGAATGGAAGCAGGAACGGGGAGGCCAGTGTCGCCCCCGCCTTGGTGGCGGGCGCCGGAGTCGGTGGCTTCGTGGTGGACGGTGCGCTGGGGGCGCTCCCATTGGTGATGATCGGCGGGGAGTCACCCGTCGGGGCGATCACCCCGACAGAGGACAGCACCTTCGTGCCGGTTCCGCCCACAAAGAACACGGTGACCAGTGCGCCGATGATGATGGCCCCGGAGACGCTCATCACCCATCGCCAGAACTTCTCGTCTTCTGGCATCGGGCTGTTGGGTTGCTTGTTGATGTGAGCACCTCCTCTCGTAGGCAGGATCCTTCTCCGCATCACGCCTTCCGACCACCATCAGATTTGCACAATCCGTGGCTGACGTCACAGACGAGGCGCGTCACACGCCGTGGTTGGGGCTGACACCCCACGTGACCTGGGAATTTGCCATCAACGGCCCCTTCATCGGCCACCGGCTTGGGCACCGTTCGGGGCGGTCACGCGTGGATCCCTCGCGGCCGGCCTCCCGGCCGATCCCCATCGGCAACCATCCCCGCGCTCCTCGATCGCCGTCGCTCAGGTCGCGTCGGCGCCCCGGTCGGCGGTGCCCTGACGGGTGGACAGCCAACGGTGGAGCCCGGCAGCATTGGAGTGCACGCCGTTCATGACCTCGAGCTTCTCGCGATGCTGCTCAGGCACACCGTCGAGGTCTGATTGGAATGCGGCGGACAGGGCGGCGGCAATGTCCTCTCCATTCTGGAATGCCGCCTCCGCCACGTCCGCCCACCTCCGCAAGGTCCCTTCGGCCTCATCGAGGACGCCCATCGGGTCGGCCAGGAGCCCGTAGTGGGCCAGGGCCAGGCCGGTCGGGCGCCGCTCGGCGAAGCGCTGCAGCGAATGGAGGGCCGAACCGAGATCGAAGTCAGGCGGAGGCGTCGAGGGCCGGAGGACCCCGGCGTCGGGCAGCTTCACACCCACGGCGTCGCCGGCGAACAGCACGCCGCTCAACGAGTCGTGCAGCGCTAGATGGTGCTTGGCATGGCCCGGCGAGTCGACGGCAGTCAACCATCGCGTCGAACTGACTCGGATTGCCTCACCGTCCTCGAGCACGTGGATCCGCTCCGCTGGGGTGGGGTCGAGCCGGCCGTAGAGCGAGTCGAGGAGTGGGCCGTAGACTCGAGATGCGGAATCGATGAGCTTGGTCGGGTCCGCCAGATGGCGCGCCCCCTTTTGGTGGACATAGATGGTGGCCCCGGGAAACGCTCGGGCAACGTCGCCGACCCCACCGGCATGATCGAGATGGATGTGGGTTACCGCCACCCCAGCCAGATCGGAGGGACCCAGACCGACGCAGGCCAGCAGGTCCAGCAGGGCAGGGACCGAGCTCTGGCTCCCGGTCTCCACCAACACCGGGGCATCGCCCTCGATCAGATAGCCGGCGGTGACGTGCTCCCATCCGCCGAGCAGCGTGTCGAGTTCGATGACTCCGTCGGCCACGGTGGTCCCCACGGCTGGGGTGGTGGGATCATCCGGATCGAACGGATGCAAGTGTCCATGACTCATGCCGGGCTCCCCGCGTCTGACCAGTGGTCCTGGGTCTGGTTCATAGCGAGGTCTCCCTGCAGTCTGAGTTGTCGGATGGCAACGCCCTAGGTGGCTGGTGTCTTATGGGGTGAAGGTTCCGCTGACCAGCGGCTGAGGA
>JADMIJ010000207.1 GCA_015478655.1 Acidimicrobiales bacterium
CCGACCCGCAGCTGGAGGCCAAGGTCCGCGACGTGGTCGGGCTGTATCTGGCGCCACCGGAGAAGGCGGTGGTGCTCTCGATCGACGAGTTGGGTCGGACTGGGGCGCGTTGACGCCTTTGCAGGCGTTACGTTTCCCCAGCCCGCCCGCCGAACCGGACGTGCGTGTCTCCACGCATCCGGCTCTCCACGAGCCCACGCCTTGGACTACGCGATGGGTGCTGGCGTTCTGCTCGCCCAGGGTGTCGCGATGTTGTTCGCCCGGTAGCGGTAACGGCTGACCGTCACCGTCTGGGGCTGGAACAGCGTCACGTCGTCCTCGGTGGGCCGCCACCCGGGGAGGTAGCGGCGCAGGAGGACGGCCCACTTCGTGCGGTTGTGTCGTTTGCGGATCCATCGGACCACCCGGTGCCAGGTGTACTGGTCCAGGTAGCCGAAGGTCGCCTTGGACACGCCGTAGCGGAAGTAGGCGCACCAGCCTCGCAGCACCGGGTTGAGCTGGCGCAGCAGGGCCGCGAGCGTTGGATGTGACGATCTGCGGGTCAGCGCGCGCACCCGATCGACGATCGAGGCAAGAGCCTTCTTCGACGGGTAGGTGTAGACCACGCGCTTTGCCGTGCCTCGTTTCCGTCTCCGCTGGATGCGGAACCCGAGGAAGTCGAAGCCCTCGTCGATGTGGCAGACCTTTGTCTTGGCCTCCGACAGGCGCAAACCCATCGGGGCCAGGACCGCCGCGACCTCCTCCCGCAGGTCGGCTGCGTGCGCCTTCGTGCCCGCCACCATGACCACGAAGTCGTCCGCGTAGCGGACGAGGCGGTAGGTGGCGTGCCCTTGTTGGCGTCGCTTGAACCGTTGGTAGGACGTGGCGCCCGCCGCCTGCCATGCCTCGGCGAAGTGCTCGTCGAGGACGGACAGGGCGACGTTGGCCAACAGCGGCGACAAGATCCCTCCCTGGGGTGTGCCGGTGGTCGTGTTCCGCAGTTGGCCGTCCTCACCGAGGATGCCTGACCGCAGGAACGCCTTCACCAGGCCCACGACGCGCTTGTCCCCGACCCGCCGACGCACCCGGTCCATCAGGGCCGTGTGGTCGATCATGTCGAAGCACGCCTCGATGTCACCTTCGAGCACCCACTCATAGGAGCGGGACGCGAACTGGTGGGTCTCGGCGATCGCGTCGTGGGCTCGGCGCCGCGGGCGGAAGCCATAGGAGCATGGCTTGAAGTCCGCCTCGAAGATCGGCTCGAGCACCAGCTTGAGGGCCGCTTGCACGGTGCGGTCCCTGGCGGTCGGGATGCCCAGTCTCCGGCGTTTGGTGCTGCCGGGCTTGGGGATCATCCGTTCCCGCACGGGCATCGGAGTGAACAGCCGGGCCTTGAGGTCTTCTCGCAGCGCCGGTAAGAACCACTCCGCAGCGGCGAAGATCGACTCGGGTTTGACCCGATCCACCCCCGCCGACCGCTTCCCTCGATTACCCCTAACCCGGGCCCAGGCAACGACCAGGACGGCCGGGTCAGTGACGAGGTTGAACAGATCATCGAACCGACGACCAGGATCATCGGTCGCCCATTGGTGCAACTTGGTCTGGATTCGCAGTACCTGCCACTCGGCCTCGTCAAGCTCCGGCCACAGCACGTCGGTATTCACCGGCGATCTCCTGTCATCCCAGTCCCTACGCTGCGAACTCGCTGCCGCCCTTCGCCATGTGGTCGGCTTTCCCGACCTCGGACTACTACGGCGGCTCCGCCACGCCCCGGGTTGCTCAGTCGAGCACGGACCTGCCCGCCCTCGACCTGGACGGTCGAGCAACGGGACCAGCCCGGGACGCTTCCCACGTTCACCACACACCGGTCGACGGGGTCGGTGCCCAGCTTTGCCCCTGCGGCATCGCCACGAGTACGCCGCAGCCTTTCCTCGTGGCCTCCCTGCCGGCGACTTCACCCAGCACGGGAGTCGCCCACCCACCCCAAAGGGGTGACCGGGCGTGCACCGCTGTCCGGCCCACATCCGCCAGGTTGGAGCCGGTGTATCTCTTGAGAGGCTTTACACGCTGGTTCCTCACGTACACCTTTCCGTCTCGCTAAGCAGGCCCAGGTCATCTGGCAGTGCTGACCGTCCCGTCGTTGTCAGGGCTGCTCCCACCCTCCCCGGCGTCTCCCGGTTCAGGCTGCCCTCAGCTTCACCGGCCTGCTGCGACAGACCAGCGATGGAGTCCTTCCACCTCCATCCGGTAATGCGGCGCCTCGTGGCGCACGAAAAGCCAGATTCAAGCCTTGGACCGGACCGCGCCGATCCTGCCGATGCGCCCC
>JADMIJ010000208.1 GCA_015478655.1 Acidimicrobiales bacterium
AGCCGGCGTCCCCGAAGCTGAAGATCCCACCGTCGGACGCCACCATCCAGTAGCCGCCGATGTCGGAAGCCAAAGGTGACCGCAACGAGGAGGGGCTCGGGCCCACGTTGGTGAGAGTGAATGCGGCCATACCCCAGACCCCCAGGACCGCCGCGTTGATGGTGTAGGAGCCGGGTGCGGCATTTGCCGTGAAGGTCGGCGCGATGGCCAGCCCGGATGCATCGGTGACTGCCGTACCCACGTTGCCGCTCGTGGACGAGAAGATCCCGCTGGCCCCGCCGGACGGTGCGGTGAAGGTCACGTTCACGCCACCCACCGGGTTGCCGTTGACATCGGTCACCGAGGCCTCGAACTGGGTGGGGAAGGTGGTGCCCACCGGAGCTGACTGGGGAGTGCCGGCGACGACCGTGATCGAAGTGGGCACCCCGGCCGCGCTGTTGGTGAGGGTGAACGGTGCCGAGTTGATGGCCCCTGGTGTCGTGGCCGAGACCGTGTAGCTACCGGCCTGGGCGTTGGCGGTGAAGGTGGGTGAGGTGGCCACGCCCGAGCTGTTGGTGACCGAGCTGGCGGTGCTGGTGTTGGTGGTGGAGAAGGTCCCGCTGGCTCCGCTGCCCGGGGCCGTGAAGGTGACACTGGCTCCAGCCACTGGGCTGCCGTTGATGGCGACGGTCGCCTGCAGGGAGGCAAAGGCCGCCCCGGTCTTGACGGTCTGGGGGGTGCCCGACGTGGCCGCCACGGTGAAGCCGGTGTTGGTCAGGAAGAAGCTGGCCGACAGATTGGTCCCCGACACGACGGCGCTGGCGGTGAGCGTGTAGCTGCCGGAGTTGCCGTTAGCGGTGAAGGTCGACGCCGTCGCCACCCCCGAGGCGTTGCTCGTCTCCGTCTCCACATTGGTCGAGGTGCTGGCGAAGGTGCCACTCGAGCCGGTGCCTGGAGCGCTGAAGGTCACGATGACACCGGACGCCGGCAGGCCCGAGCTGTTGGTCAGGGCCACCGACATGGCGGGAAAGGCCGTTCCCGCCTGGGTGCTCGAGCGCGACGTCGCTGTGGTTGACGGACTGGGGGTGATGGTGGGGGCGGTATTCGTGACCGAGAAGGAGGCTGGACTGGAGATCCCCGCCGTCGTGGCTGTCACCGAGTAACTACCGGCCTGCGCGTTGGCGGTGAAGCCCGGCGCCAACGCAAGCCCGCAGGAGGGTCCCGGACACGATCCGGTGGCAACGGTGACGTTGGCCGAGTTGTTGGACGAGAAGATCCCGCTGGCCCCGCCGGACGGTGCGGTGAAGGTCACGTTCACGCCACCCACCGGGTTGCCGTTGACATCGGTCACCGAGGCCTCGAACTGGGTGGGGAAGGTGGTGCCCACCGGAGCTGACTGGGGAGTGCCGGCGACGACCGTGATCGAAGTGGGCACCCCGGCCGCGCTGTTGGTGAGGGTGAACGGTGCCGAGTTGATGGCCCCTGGTGTCGTGGCCGAGACCGTGTAGCTACCGGCCTGGGCGTTGGCGGTGAAGGTGGGTGAGGTGGCCACGCCCGAGCTGTTGGTGACCGAGCTGGCGGTGCTGGTGTTGGTGGTGGAGAAGGTCCCGCTGGCTCCGCTGCCCGGGGCCGTGAAGGTGACACTGGCTCCAGCCACTGGGCTGCCGTTGATGGCGACGGTCGCCTGCAGGGAGGCAAAGGCCGCCCCGGTCTTGACGGTCTGGGGGGTGCCCGACGTGGCCGCCACGGTGAAGCCGGTGTTGGTCAGGAAGAAGCTGGCCGACAGATTGGTCCCCGACACGACGGCGCTGGCGGTGAGCGTGTAGCTGCCGGAGTTGCCGTTAGCGGTGAAGGTCGACGCCGTCGCCACCCCCGAGGCGTTGCTCGTCTGGGTCTCTACGTTGGTCGAGGTGGTGGCGAAGGTGCCACTCGAGCCGGTGCCTGGAGCACTGAAGGTGACGACGACCCCGGCGGCCGCCAGGCCCGAGCTGTTGGTCAGGGCCACCGACATGGTGGGAAAGGCCGTCCCCGCCTGGGCGCTCAAGCGTGACGTCGCTGTGGTTGACGGACTGGGGGTGATGGTGGGGGCGGTATTCGTGACCGAGAAGGAGGCTGGACTGGAGATCCCCGCCGTCGTGGCTGTCACCGAGTAACTACCGGCCTGCGCGTTGGCGGTGAAGCCCGGCGCCAACGCAAGCCCGCAGGAGGGTCCCGGACACGATCCGGTGGCAACGGTGACGTTGGCCGAGTTGTTGGACGAGAAGATCCCGCTGGCCCCGCCGGACGGTGCGGTGAAGGTCACGTTCAC
>JADMIJ010000209.1 GCA_015478655.1 Acidimicrobiales bacterium
TACGTGACCGACGATCGGCCTCTGCAGCAGTTCGAGCGACTGATGGACGCTTTCGCCGTTGCAGGCGCCCCAGCCCGAGCCTGAGAGGTACCCGTGGACCGAACTACACACATCATTGGAATGGGGATCTCCTCCATGAACCGGAGGGATCTTACGCCCGTGGCCATGGCCCACCAAGTGGTGTCCGAGGCACTGGCCGACGCTCAGTTGGACCCGGCCCAGGTCAACCTAGTGGTGTTCGGCAACGCGACGGCTGGGCGGCTGATGGACCAAGGCTGCATCCGGGGCCAGACCCTCCTGAAGCAGGCCGGCCTCCGTCACGCTGGCATCGTCAACGTGGACAACTCGTGCGCCGGGGGTTCCTCCGCTCTGCACTTGGCCACCTTGGCCGCCCTGGGCGGTGTGGGCACCGTGCTGGCTGTCGGTGTCGAGAAGATGTGGACCGGCGATCGCGGTGCCACCCTGGCCGGCATCGAGGACGGCGTGCCCCTGGCCGATCGGATGCGCATGCACCAGGAGCTCGAGAACCCGTCGGGCTCGGTCCTGATGGCCCTCAACGCGGCATGGGCCATCGACCTGATGGAGGAACGGGGGGCCACGGTGGAGCAGTTCGCCGCCGCCGCGGCCAAGGCCCGCAGGCATGGGGCCCTCAACCCCAACGCCCAGTTCCAGACTGAAGTCACCGTGGACGAGGTGCTCGAGTCCAATCCCATCGTCTGGCCCCTTACCCGGCTGATGTGCTCGTCGTTCACCGACGGCGCCGCCGCCGTGGTCCTCTCGTCCACGCCGCGATCGGGGGCCCCTCACATCCGGTCCACCACCATACGATCGGGGAATGGCGACATCGACTACCACGAGCGAATGACCGAGGCCGGGGCCGCGGCCTGGGACGACGCCGGAATCGATCCGGCCGATGTGGACGTGATCGAGCTCCACGACGCCACCAGTCCCGAGGAGCTCTACGCACTCGAGTCCCTTGGCTTCTACAAGCCGGGCGACGCCGGACCGGCCACCGTGGCCGGGGAGACCAGCCTGGGCGGCCGGGGGGTGACGGTCAACACCAGCGGCGGGCTGGTGGCACGGGGCCACCCTCTGGGGGCCACGGGCATCGCCCAGGTCGTGGAGCTCTCGGCCCAGCTCCGCAACGAGGCCGGCCCCCGACAGGTCGAAGGGGCCCGACTGGCCGTGGCAGCCAACACCGGTGGCATGATCGGAACCGAAGCCGGTCGGGCGGATGCCGCCTTCATCGGCATCCACGTCCTCGAGGCGAGCTGAGCGATGAGGACTCCCCTGTTATGACGACCATCACCCGCGGCGGCATTGTGACCGGCTGGGGCATCTCGGTGCCCGACAAAGTGGTGACCAATGAGGATCTGTCAGTGACCATGGACACCACCGACGCCTGGATCCGGGAGCGAACCGGCATCCGAGAGCGACGGATCGGAGGGACCACCTCCCAACTGGCCATCGAGGCCGGAGTGGCGGCCCTGGAGAAGGCGGGGAGGCGACCTGACGAAATCGATGGGGTGGTTCTGGCCACCACCACGCCCGACCAGATCATCCCGGGCACCTCGGCTACCGTCCAGGACGGCATCGGTGTGCCCAGCGGGGCGTTCGACGTGAACGCCGCCTGCTCGGGATTTGTCTATGCCCTCACCGTGGCCCACGGACTGCTGGCCATCGGTGCGGAGCGGCTCTTGGTCATCGGCTCGGAGACCCTCAGCCGGATCACGGACTGGGACGACCGGTCCGTGGCCGTGTTGGTCGGCGACGGCGCCGGCGCGGTGGTGCTCGAGGCGGTGGACGGTCCCGGGCAGCTACTGTCGTGGAAGTTGGGTGCCGACGGCTCGCTGCGCCACCTCCTCAAGTGCGACCACGGTGGCTTTCTCTACATGGACGGCAGGGAGATCTTCCGCAAGGCGGTGCGGGTCGTCGTGGAGTCGGCCGAACAGGCCATCGCCGAGGCCGGACTGACCGTCGACGACATCGACTTGATGGTCCCGCACCAGGCCAACCTGCGTATCATCAGCGCCGCCTGCCAACGGCTGGGCATCCCCGAGGACAAGGCTGTGGTGGTCATCGACCGCTACGGCAACACGTCGTCGGCCTCGATCCCCCTGGCGCTGGTCGACGCCCTGGAGACCGGTCGGCTGGAGGAAGGCCACCATGTCCTGCTCACCGGGTTCGGTGGTGGCATGACATGGGCCAGCGCCGTATTGCGCTGGGGCGGATGACCACCGGCGGGGCACCTTCCCTGGTGGTCCTGGCCGCCGGCATGGC
>JADMIJ010000077.1 GCA_015478655.1 Acidimicrobiales bacterium
GTGGTCCCATGCTGCTGGCAACGGGGTGGTCCCATAAGACTGGCAAGCGACACCGCACTTCTCCCCTCCATCTCAGGCGGGTGGTGGCATGTTCGAGGGTGAACTCCATTCTGCAGACGGGATCGATATATCGGGTCAATGTTGGATCTGACGTGGCGGTGACCTCATAGAGATCGAACTCCCCAGCGAATCCCTTCATCTGCCGGGTCCCTGCAGCGCGGAAGACGACCAATTCAAGGCCGAGCGACTCGGCGCGAATCGCGTCGGTCACCAAAAACTCACCTCTCTTGGCCTCGGCCGCCACCCGAGCGGCCAAGTTGACGTCCGATCCCACATAGTCGCCTTCTCGATAGAGGGCCGTGCCAAAGTGTGCTCCCATGTGCAAGCCAGGAAATTGTGCCTCCGAATCAGCCATGGTGCGGATCTCGACGCCACAAGCCGCAGCGTTCTGGGCCTGAGAAAACACCAGCATGAACTCGTCGCCGATCTGTTTGACCACTCGGCCGTCGTATCTTCCCGCCGCATCTCGCACCAGGTCGGAGAATCGTTCGACTACGTTCGCGGCGGCGACATCCCCCATTACCTCGGTGAACGTCGTGAAGCTCGTTAAGTCGACGAACAACACCGCGAGCGGCATCCGACCAACTTCTGGGCCTGGAGGGGTGAGATCCTCGACCAGATGAAGCAGCAAGTCTTCCCGGCTGGCCCGTTCGAAAGCTCTCCGGTGGAAGTACAGCAGCGTGGGTTCAACGAGTTCCGTGGCCGGCTCGCTCACTGCGTTTGTGGCCGCCACCAGCTGGGCCCCGGAGAGGCCTTCTGTTCGGAGCCGTTCGTGCACGTGGAAGTGAAAGAGTCGGACTTCCGCCTCGGCTAAGCGTTCGAGGGTGTCCACGAAGACCCGGACCAGTTGGATCAGAGCCTCCGCGGGGATCCCGGCCGAGATCGCCCTTGCGAGCGCGACAAGAGCTTCAATGTCATCGTCGTTCCCCTCGACCTGTTCCCCGACCCCAACGATCGTCCATATTCGCCGCACCAACGCGTCGTCGAGTCCGACATGATCGGCGACCTCTTCGATGCCGTGACCCTGACGATCGGAATGGCCGGTCAGTCCGAGGTAGTTGGCAAACACGTCGCCCTGACTGGCTGAAGCTGCCGCGATGTCCTTTGGTTCGATGCCCCGTCTTTGCGCGAACTGGATCAGTCGTACCCGCTCCGTCGTTGGGGCGGCGAATCTGCCCTCTTCGGTGTGAAGAATGAGACCGAGCTCCAGCCAGGAATGGAGGACGTCTGCGGTCACGCCCGTGAGTTCTGAAAGCTCGTCGATCGATCGCTCTTCCCCCATGGCTGCTCCTTACCCCAGATCGAGCGAGATGAGTCCCGGCCCAATCAAGACCCCCGCTGATTGTCTACGACTATTGCGCAGCCGATACTACGGTGACGACCTGCGCGGTCTTCCCGCGCGGTTTCCACCCCACCACGGTCCAACGAACAAGCGTGTCTGAGCGTGGCGGAGTCCAGACGATCACCATGCGCTACGACGGGCCGGACGTGTTCGGCCTGGTGAATGGCGGGGCAGCAGGGTTCCGGATCAACAACATGGGGAACGCGATCGTGACCGACTACGCCACGCTCACCATCGTCCCAAACTAGGCCTCTCCCATGGCCGGACCATGCCAAGAACCTAGCGGTCGTCTGCCCAGTCGAACTCGTAGTAGATCCAATTGGAGTCTGTGAACTTCATGTCGAGACCCTCAGCGACCGCCGTAAACGACCCGACGCCGCACTCGCCCTTCGTCCAGATGAATCCGTCGGGCAGCACGATTTGCGCCTCGTGCGGTTCGCCGGTCACGGGATTCTTGAAGGTGTCCCCGCTGGCGCTGCCGACACCATCGGCCGACATCGTGATCTTGAGACCGGTACCGTCGATGGTGATGGGAGTCTTGACCAGCCCCGCCACCTCGTAGGTGGTTCCGAGGATGGCCCAGGGATTGCCCCCGAGTTGCCCGGTGTAGATCTGAGCCAGACAGCCGATCTGCTCCTCGGTCGTGTCGGGCTGGACGATGAACACCACCTTGCCCCCGCCGTCGTGGATTGCCTTGGGCCAGTCCAGCATGGCGATCGCCGTGACACCCGAAAGATCGACCTCGCCACAGAATCCCTCTTCGATGGCGTTGCCGACGAATGCCTTGCAGCTGCCGTCGCTGGAGCTGGGGAAGCCCGAAAAGTTGCAGGTGCACCCGGGAGCGCAATTGCAGAATTCGTACCCCTTCCCCCGAAGCCGCCACTTGGTGGTGGTCTGTTGCGTCGTTGTCATCTGTCCCTTCCTTTCAGGTCAGTCGGCTCAAAGAGGCCGGATGGATCACGAGAATTACGCCAAGCACCACAAACGCAGCCGCCGCCACCCGGGCGAATCGCTCGCCCATCGGGGTCACTTTCTCGATGAAGATCAAGGCGGCCAAGATGATCATCCATGCCAGTTGCATGGTGCCAAGGGCGATCAGAATGGCCATGAGCGCCCAGCAGCATCCCAGGCACAGCAGTCCGTGGGTGGTGCCGGCCGTGACCGCGCCGATCGGACGCCGGAGGTTGCTGCGTTGGCGCAAGAAGAACGACATCGGAGAGCGGCAGTGCCTCAGGCACACCGACTTCAGCGGTGATGCCTGGTAGACGCCCGCGACCAGGAACACGGCTCCGGCCACCCGGCCTGCCCACGGCGTGGCGTGATTGACCGAGTCCTGTGTCGCCCGCCAGGCGAAATAGGCGGGGACGCCCATCGCCGACCAGACGAAGAAGTAGCCGGCCACGAATATGGGTGTCGGTGCGGCCCGGCCTAGCCCGGCGGCCCGGTGATAGATACTGATCACGGGAAAGATCGCCGGGAACATCATCGCCCCCATCATCGCCACCCAGGCACCGACGAAGGCCGCCAGTGACAACGAGAGCGGACCCATCGACGAGCCCATGCCTACGCCCGGCACCATCTCGTGAGCGATCCTGGCGGACCACCACCAACCGAACGCTGCCAGTCCCAAGAGCGAGCCCGGCAATAGAAGACTCTCTCGCGATACGGTCCACGGCATCACCGGCGACTGTGCCATGAGCTTCTCCTTGCTCGGCAAGAGTCTGTCCTCTTCTGGAGATCCCTGCAAGCGGTTCTTGACCCTACGAGGTGCAATCGCGTGCGATCCGAGCGGATCTCTCGTAAGCGCACCACGCCTCAACGAGTCTTGCTAACAATCTCAGCGCTTGGAGGCGCCGTCTTCGACCCGAAGGGTTTGGGCTCGCCCTTGAAGTAGCAAAGAATCGATCCGCCAAACGAGAGCTAGTTCACATCCAAACCGATGGTCGCCCTGACCGGGCCGTTGGATGCTCGAAGGACACTTGAGAGTCGTGAAACAGGGTCAACGCTGATCGTGTCGCGAGGAAAGGAAACGCTATCTATCTGGCGCGCCAACGCAAGCAGCTACGCCATTTATCCGCAGTCACGTCTCAAGGCGAATTCATGATTCAACCAGGTACGACGAGGCCGATCTCGTAGGCGACACTCACGCCAACTTGGTGAACAGTCGTTGAACCTCGTCCAAGTCATAGCCGGACTCGGCCGCCTCGTCGGGGTGCTCGAGGCAGTAGGTCAGCCCGCTGGCGATCAGCCGGAACCCCACCTGATCGAGCGCTTTGGTCGCGGCACTGAGTTGGGTGACCACGTCACGACATTCGCGGCCTTCAGCCAGCATCGTCTCGACTGCTTGTACCTGCCCCCCAGCCCGGCGCAGCCGCTTACGAAGGTCCTGGATCAGCTCGGCGGGAAATTGCACAGTCACTTCGCTCCTTCGTCGGTGGATCTCGTTTGATGAACGGTCCCAGGATCAATGTTTCCAGGTCAGTGCGAGAACCGCACTTTGGGCAGGATGCGGCCGAGCCATTTCGGCTGGTGCCAACTGTGGTGCCTACCCAGGCGCAATACGACCGGTAGCACGACCAGACGCACCACCAGGGCATCGAGTCCCACGGCGATGGCCAGGATCACCCCCATCTCCTTCGGCGCGAGCGGTCCGGAGAGGGCGAAGGTGAGGAAGACGGCCACCATCACGGCGGCGGCCGAGAGCACGACCCGTCCCGAAGTGCGCATCGAGCCGATCATGGCGTGCTCGGGGTCGGGGTGGGTCTCGTACCGTTCCTTGGCCGCCGAAAGCAAGAAGAGCGTGTAGTCCATAGCCACACCGAAGACCATGGCTCCGAAGAAGAGCGGGGCCCAGGCATCGATGAAGCCCTGGGGCTGGAACCCGAGCGGACCGGCCAGGAGACCGCTCTGGAAAATGAGGCGTCCGATACCGAAGGCTCCGGCCACGGAGAGCGCTGTGATCAGGACGCCCATTGCGGCGATCAATGGCGCCCCCAGGGCAATCAGGAGCAAAAGGAACCCGAAGACGCCGAGGATGCCGAGGACCAGCGGGGTGTGTGACGCGAGCGTCTGTTGGAGGTCGTGGTTCTCGGCGGCCGCACCCCCGATGAGCGTCCCGGTGGGAAGGACTTGGCGGAGGTGATCGATCGTGGCGCCGGTCGTGGTGGTCGAGGGCCCCGAGGTCAGTACCACCTGGTCGAGGGTCCACCCGGCGCTGGTCGGGCCAGGGACGACGCCGGCCACCCCGGACGCATGGGCGAGAGTGGCCAATGCCTGTGTCTGCTGGCCCTCGGGGACCACCACCTGGAGTTCTCCCGGGGCACCTGGACCGAAGGCGCTGGTCACCTGGTAGTAGCCGACGCGGGCGTTTGCGCTGGGCGGCACGATGGTGATCGAGGGCATGTTCGTCCGCATGCCGATGATCGGGGCGGCGGCGAGGAGCAGGAGGACCAAGGCGGCGGCACCGGCTGGGAACGGATGACGCCACAGGAACTTGCCCCACGAGTGCAGCATCCGGTCAAGGGCCCCCTCGCCGTCGGGGTGGCCCTTCCTGTGCAGCCGAATCTTCCCCTTGTTGATGTTCGTTCCGATCTTCCCCAGCACTGCAGGCAGGAGGGTGAGGGTGGCGGCGAGCACGGCGACGACCGACAGCATGATCCCGAAGGCCATGGATCGGAACGCCGGACTCGGAACGATCAGGATCGCCGCGAGCGAGGCGAGCACGGTGAGGGCACTGAAGGCTACGGCCTTGCCGGCCGTGTCCACCGTTTCGGCTACCGAGGCGATGATGGCCTGGCGGTCTCCCGCCTCGGCTCCCCGCCGCTTGATGGCGGACCGGAAGCGCATGACCAGGAACAGGGCGTAGTCGATACCTAGTGCGAGGGCGAACATGAGAGCGAAGTTGAGGGCCCAGATGGAGACTGGGGTGAACTTTGTCGTGATGACCAGAGCACCGGCCGCCACCAGGAGGCCAGCCATGGTCAAGAGCAAAGGAAGGCCGGCGGCCACCAGGCTCCCGAAGGCGATGATCAGGATGATGATCGTCACTGGCCAGGACAGCAGCTCCGAACGCAGCATGGCCGAGCGGTTGGCGGTGTTGAAGTTGGCCCACAGGGCACTGTCGCCGGTGAGGGTGACTGAGACACTGGACGTGGACAGTGCGCTGAGCGGGGTGGCGACAGCATCGGCGGCCTTCACCATCTTGTTGGAATCGGCGAGGGAACCGGCAGTCAGAACCGCAGTTCGACCGTCTCGTGACAGGGAGACACCGGCCTGCGGCGAAACCACCGTGGACACGCGCGGGTCGTTTCTGAGGATGGTGGTCGCCTTGGTCACGATGGCTTGGGCCTGCGGGTCCGACGCGATCGGGCCGTGGTGATCGACGACGACCACCTGAAGGCCGGTGGCGCCGAGTCCCGAGAAGTTCTTCTCGATGATGGCCCGGGCAGCGACGGACTGGCTGTTCGAGGCTTGCCACCCAGCGCCGGCGAGCGCGCTCTCCACGTGAACGGCGAAAAACCCTAAGACGAGGAGCACCAGGAGCCATGCGATCAGCACTCGGCGGAAATGGGTCGCCGCCCACGTGCCGAGCCGGGCGAATGGGCTGAAACGTCCCACATGCGCGCCGCGCTCTTCCCCTGACTTGCCATTCGGGGCTGGGTCTTGGCTCTCAGCTCCTGGTGTCGACGGCGGTGAGTCGAGGCCGGTCCTGGGAGAAGCGGTCATGAGGAGCACTCCTTTAGATCAGGTTTAGAACAGATACCCAAGGGGGTATTTGAACACCTTACAGGATACCCCTGTGGGTATCAACCAGATGTTGGCGCCGCTCACGGCACAAGGAAGAAATCACCTGTGCTATGCAAGGCCAGGGTTGCACGGCAGCCACCAGCCACGCAGCGCTTCCAATCCGCACACCCTCGGCGGATAAGTACGGAGCCAGTGCGTGGTGACGGCCGATCCGGCAGCAACAAGCCGCGCGTCTCCTGAAACGACTGGGCTCGATCGAGACCGGGGGCGCGGCACGTGGCGACCTCGTAGCGATTGTGCGGGAGCCTTCTCTGAAACCGCAATTGAAGCGAGACGAAAGGCGTCGCGCGCGATGACCATCTCACTGCTCGACCGGAGCTTGTTGGGCGCGAATTCGGCCTCGCCGTCGTGGTGACCCAACCGGACGATGGCCAACCGTACCGGTTCCTGGCGAAGGTGGACAATACCCGCAGTCAGCTCCTCGTTCGAGTCTGTTCCTCGGGAATCGCCGTTGAGGCACGCCGAGATCTGGGCCTCGTGGTTCCGCTGTCTGGGTGATCCGTCCCGGGTGCTGCTCCTCAACTGCCGGGCGACCGCAGGTGGTCTGATGACGGTCAGCGAACTCGTTGCGCTTTGTCGATATCGGACAGTCGACGCTTCGCACCACGAAAGATGCTGGCCCACACGGGGCTTGTGCACTCGGAGCACCAGGCCAACACAACCCGGTTCCGGGCGAACGAGCGTGCCTCGACCGTTCCCCTCGGCTGCCGAGCTGATCATGGGAGTCCTCCCGCACTAGAGACCCTGGCGCGCCCGACTGCACGGCGCCCGGGCAGGACCCGAGAGTTCCGTCGCGCCACAGCTGTCGGGCCGGGAGCCGTTCGATGGTCATGGGTCAGGCAGGAAACTCCGTCACTCAGAGTGCACGCATCGCCCATGACACCCTTCAGCCGGAAAGCAACCGCCTACGTCTCTCGTTCTCCAGCTCGAACTCGGCCTGGTCAGCCTTGTCGGCCGCCGCTCCTCCCTCGTCGGAGATGCGCATCAATATGGCGATCAGTACGTAGTTGGCGATCAGCGCTGAACCGCCATATGAGACAAAGGGCAACGTGATACCGGTCAACGGAAACAGCCGGAGAATACCGCCCATAATAAAAAACGCCTGAAAGCCGATGACCAGAGTCAGACCGGTAGCCGTGAGCTTTGCAAACTCCGAGCGGGCGGCCTGGGCAACCCTCAATCCAGCCCCAATCAGGAGAAGGAACGCCACAACGACCATGGCGGAGCCAAGTAGGCCCATCTCCTCACCGATTACGGCAAAGATGAAGTCGCTCTGTGGAACTGGGATTTTATAAGCGCCGAATCCCAGGCCGAGACCGGACCCACCGATCCCTCCGCTGCCAAGCGCATACCACGACTGGACCAACTGCTCGCCTGACGTGCTGGCCAGCTGCCCTGGATGGAGCCACGTTTCCACCCGAATGTGGGTTTGGCTGAGGTAGCGGGTCGCGACGTAGGCACCAATAGCAAAGAGGATCACACCGAGCAACAGGTAGCCGGTTCGCCCGGTCGTGACCCACAACATGCCGATGAACAGGGTGAACAACAAAGCCGAGAAGCCGATGTCGTGCTCGAGGCTCATCACCCCGATGGCAAACAGCCAGGCCAACATGATGGGTAGGAGCGGCCGAGGATCGAGCACGAGGCGGTTGCCGAAACGGGCGGTGGGAATCGTCAACAGTTCGCGCTTTTCTGCGAAGTACGAGGCGAAAAAGACACACAACACGAGCTTGCCGAGCTCGACTGGCTGAAAAGTGAACCTTCCGACCTGCAGCCACAGGCGCGCCCCGTTGACATTGGCACCGACGCGCGGGACCAGGGGTAGTAGCAACAAGATGACACCCACCGCTAACAGGATGTAGCGGTACCTGTCGAGGTCCCGAGATCGGCGGATGACGAAGAGGGTGATCACATAGACGGCCACCCCACCGGCTGTCCATGCTGCCTGCAGCGGGGCGTAGGACTTGCCCGTACCGAGATCGACCCTGGAGATCATCACGTAACCGAGCCCGTTTAGTAGGAACGCAATCGGGAGCACCACTGGGATGGCGCTTGGGACGAAGATGCGATTGGCAACATGGGCGACAATGCCTAACCCCAAAATGGCGATCAGCAAGGGCACCACATTGGAAGGCAGCGATTTTGTGTTCCCCAAGACCATCAGCGTGTAGGCAGCGACAATGATCACCGAGGCCCCCACCAACAGGCCCAGTTCGGTGCGGCGACGTGCTTTGAAGGCTCGCCGGAGAGCCTTGGAATCCGGACCGTTCAGGGTCATTGTCGCCACGCTGGCGATCCTACTGGTGGAAAGTCGCTTCATCGGTGATTCCCGATATGATCGGCAGATGCCGATCAACGCCTCCCACCGTCGTGCTGCGAACCTTACGACCGCGGCGATACTGTTTCGAGGCTTGGGCGACGTCAGGCGTCTTGCCATCGTGCGCCTTCTCGCGGAGGGCGAAGCC
This sequence comes from Acidimicrobiales bacterium, assembly GCA_015478655.1. Lineage (GTDB taxonomy): Bacteria > Actinomycetota > Acidimicrobiia > Acidimicrobiales > RAAP-2 > Bog-756. The sequence continues at coordinate 8,674 of JADMIJ010000077.1, forward strand.
CGGGTCACCGACCTGTCCACCGAGCTCGGCCTCGCTCAGTCCACTACCTCAGGTCACCTCGCCTGCCTGCGCGAGTGCGGCCTCGTCGAAGCCCGCCCGGAAGGTCGGCAGACCTTCTACTCACTCGCACACCCGGAGCTCCTCGACCTGTTCGCAGCCGCAGAGGGTTTGCTCGGCCGCACGGGTCACAAGGTCGCGCTTTGTCCCACTTACGGCCGCGGCAAGCGATGAAGCTCACTAGAGACCAGGCAACTCTCGATCGCGGAAGCACGGAGTGGCGCCGTATCGCCAGACGAGCGAGGCGCCTTTCCTTGCTGTCCCTCGTCTACCTCGGGGTCGAAGGCGGCATCGCTATCGTCGCCGCCGTTTCCGCCGGTTCGGTCGCCCTTTTGGGCTTCGGAATCGACTCGGCCATTGAAGGCATTGCGAGCGTAATCATCGTGTGGCGATTTAGCGGGAGCCGCACGCTATCCGAGCACGCCGAGCGACGCGCCCAGATCGCTGTCGCGGGCAGTTTCTTCCTGCTCGCGCCATATATCACCTACGAAGCAATCGACACGCTCGTCGCAGGAAACCACGCAGGCGACAGCTGGCTTGGCATCGCTCTATCGGCCCTCTCGATCGTGTGGATGCCGCTGCTGGGCATTGCGAAAGTGCGGATCGGGACCTCGCTCGATTCTGATGCCACTGTCGGCGAGGGCAAACAGAATCTTCTGTGCGGCTACCTCGCGGCCGCAGTACTTGTCGGGCTTCTAGGCAACACGCTCTTCGGGCTCTGGTGGCTCGACCCGATCGTTGGTCTCGGCATCGCGGCGCTTGCGGTCTGGGAGGGCAGCGAGGCGTGGCGCGGCGAGGAGTAACACCTGAAGCGTCGGGTTACTCGTCCACTGGCTTGACCAGGCACTCGAGCTCGATGATGCTCGCCGCCCTGTGGCGCTCGCGTTCCTCTACCGCGACATCGGTCGAGTCGCCCAAGGGATCCGCATCCGCCAGGCCGGCGCAGACCGATACGCCGCCCACGCGCTCATGATCGTCGAGAGATGTTGGCTCGCATGTAAGTCGCCAGCCCAACCACTCCTCGGGCCCTGCATCCAGAATCAGTGCGGTGAGGCGCTCCCGACATTCGAGATCGACGCGGCCTCATTTCGGTGACGCCATTGCCAGGGTTCCCAAGAATTCTTCCCACTGCAGTCGGACTGTGACGGGCAGGTGAACTCCGGCAACCTCACGGTCACACAGGGTACCGTCTTCGTTCGGAAAGCCACCATGAGTGACAATTCGATTGCAAACTCCCGGTGTGCTGTGTTCCCCCTTGTCGCCGAGCGGTCTCACAGGTACCTTTTTCGCGATACCCGTGGGTTCGCGCGTCGGGCCGCTGTTAGAGAAGGGTGGTCCGATGAGGACCAAGAGGGCTCCCTCCCGCAGGGGCTTGAGATCGCTGGCTGTCCTAGCCGCGGTCATCTCGTTCATCATCGTGTTGGTGGCGTCAGGTCGCGGCCAGACTGCGACGAGGGCCATATCAACCAAGTCCGGTAGTGGGATGGTTCCCGTTGCGGCTTACATTGCTGAGGCCCCAACGCTCCAACGCGAAGGATGGACGGCGACCGCGAGCCAGCAAACAACGGCAATCCCGCTGAGGCCGCGCTCGACAACAACGCCTTCAGCTATTGGTCCGGACAGACAGGTTCGGCCACCCCCGCCTCGATAACCATCGACATGCGGGCACCCGAGGTGGTGTCCGGTCTCATCTACGATCCCGTGCAGACGCAATCGCCCGTGGGCGTGATCGGTCGCTATGAGGTGAGTGTCAGCAGGGATGGTGCCAGCTTTGCCACCGTCGCCTCTGGCACGTGGTCGGACACGACCGCGGTCAAGCAAATCGGCCTGAGCGCGGTCGATACCCGCTTCGTACGCCTCACCGCTCTTTCCGCCGCCTCGGGGATCGGAACCGAAGTAGCCGTCGCCGAGTTGTATCTGCAAGGCAGGCCCCACGTCGCGGCTGCGCCCGCTCCCACCAACACGGCCGTCAATGCCGCTCCGCTCAGCACCAACCCAGCAGTGGTGGGCGAGTGGGGGCCGACAATCGGCTTCCCCCTCATTCCTGTCGCAGCCGCCCTGTTGCCCAACAACGAGATGTTGGTGTGGTCGGCGGATCAGAAACTTGCCTACGGGGGGTCCAACGATCCGTACACGCAGACTGCGATCTTGAATCTGACCACCGGTGCGGTCAGTGAAGACACGGTCACCAATACCAGTCACAACATGTTCTGTCCTGGCATTGCCATTCTGGCCAACGGAGATGTCATGGTTACGGGCGGACTCAGCAATCAGCAGACCAGTATCTACGATCCGAAGACGAACCTGTGGAGGGCTGGTCCGCCGATGAATGTCGGACGCGGCTACCAGGGCATGACGCTCCTGCCCGATGGCCAGGCCTTCACGCTGGGCGGTTCGTGGTCGGGGCCCATCGGCGGCAAAGTGGGAGAAATCTGGTCACCCACCGGCAGCTGGCGAGAGTTGCCCAATGTCCCGGCTACGCCCATCTACACCGCCGACGCCCAGGGGACCTATCGCGCCGACAACCACGGTTGGTTCATCGCGACATCGGGGGGGGAACGTCCTCCAGGCGGGACCGTCGAAGCAGATGAACTGGATCACGACCACGGGAGCCGGTTCCATTATGTCAGCCGGTACCCGTGGTGCGGCCCCTGACGCCATGAACGGCAATGCTGTCTATTACGACACCAACAAGGTGATCACCATGGGCGGTGCTCCCAGCTATCAAAACTCCAACGCCACGACCCAGGCGTACCGGGTTCAGATCAACTCTGCGCCCACGGCACCGACGGTCACTCAGGTGGGCTCGATGAACTACCCACGCGCGTTCGGCAACAGCGTCGTGCTACCGAACGGGAAGGTCGTCACCGTGGGGGGGCAGACCTATGCGGTTCCCTTCAGCGACGCCAACTCCATTCTCAACGCGGAACAGTGGGATCCGACCACCGGCACGTTCACCATCATGGCCCCCGAGGCCGAGCCCCGTAACTACCACTCCGTGGCCATCCTGCTGCCGGATGGCCGGGTGTTCTCGGGTGGAGGAGGGCTGTGTGGCGCATGCTCAACCAACCACCCCGATGGTCAGATCTTTACTCCTCCCTACCTTCTCAACGCCGATGGCACACTCCGCCCTCGCCCAGCCATAGCGTCTGCTCCTACTTCTGCAACGACAGGGCAGACGATCACGGTCACCACCGGGGGTCCGGTGTCTCAGTTCGCCATGGTGCGCTACGGCGAATCGACGCATTCGGTGGACAACGACCAGCGGCGCGTGCCGCTCCCGATCGTGTCCTCGAGCGGCAATACCTACCAGTTGGCCATTCCTTCCGACCCTGGCATTGCTCTACCCGGCCCTTACATGGTCTTTGCTCTGGACGCCAGCGACACTCCGAGCATCTCCACCACGATCTCGATCACCACCGCCGCCACCCAGCCGCCTTCCACCCACTACGGTCAGACCGTCTTCGGGGATGGCCCCGCTGCATACTGGCCGCTCAATGACAACGGCGGTGTGACCGCGGCTGATCTGAGTGGCAACGGGGACACCGCCAATTACCTCGGCGGCGGTTTCACCTACCGGGTTCCGAGCCCGGTTGGGGGGCCGGGGGCCAAGGTGTCGCATTGAACGGGTCCACCAGTCAGATCGTGGCATCACAGCCCATCACCAACCCCACTGCCTACTCCGAAGAGATGTGGTTCAAAACCACTACCACGACCGGTGGTCTCCTCGAGGGATTTGGAAGTGCACCCAGTGGCACGACGTCGGTCAGTCGGGACCGAGTGGTGTTCATGGCAAACAATGGCCAGCTCTACTTCGGCGTCTACGCCAGAACCCCGATCACGATCCATTCTCCTCTCTCGTACAACGACGGCAGGTGGCATCAAGTCGTCGCTGCACAAGGACCCGACGGTATGCACCTCTATGTCGACGGCCAGCAAGTGACCAGCGACGCGACCACAACGGGGGCCCAGAGTTACCTGGGCTACTGGAAGGTGGGTGCTGAGAATCTTGCTGGATGGTCAAATTCGCCAACCAGTAACTACTTCGCTGGCAGCGTGTCAGACGTAGCGTTCTACAACGCAGAGCTAACCTCCGGCCAGGTCCTTACGCACTACCAGGCAATCGGTGGGTCCTGTCCATCGAGCTGGTCCTGCACGGATATCGGGGGTGCCCTGCCTCCAGGCCAGCAGAACGTGACAGGTTCGACGTGGTCAGTCAGCGGTGGCGGTGGCGACATCTGGGGGGCAGCAGATTCATTTCGCCTTCTCAACCAGACCCTGGCCGCCGACGGCACTGTCACCGCCCACGTGACCGCTCAGTCGAACACAGGACCGTGGGCGAAGGCGGGCGTTATGCTCAGAGCTACCACGAACCCGGGCTCGCCGTACTATGCGACTTTCGTGACGTCTGGCAACGGGGTCGTTGTCCAATTGGCGGACGGCCCAGGGCGCGTCGACGGCTCAGGTTGCAACACCCGGCACCGTGCCCACCTATCTCCGGGTCGGGCGCTACACGACGGCCGGCAACGTCTACTACACCGCCTACACCTCACCCGACGGCACGACGTGGACCGCGGTACCCGGATCGACTCAGGTCCTGACCGGGCTGGGTGGCACCCTCCTGGCCGGATTGGCTGTCACCTCCCACAACCAGGGTACGAGTTCGACGGTCGGCTTCGACTCGGTGTCGGTGACGGCCACCGAGTTCCCGCCGCCCGGCTCCAGCTGTCCGACCGGCTGGACCTGTTCGGACATCGGGGGCCCGTTGCCGCTCGGCCAGCAGACGTTGACCGGCACCCTGTGGTCGCTGTTCGGCGGGGGTGGAGACATCTGGGCGACGGGAGACTCATTCCACTTCGTAGACAAGACGCTGACTGCCAACGGGAGCATCTCGGCTCATGTGACGGCACAGTCGAACACGGGACCGTGGGCCAAGGCGGGCGTCATGCTCAGGGCCACCACCGACCCGGGCTCGCCCTACTATGCCGCCTTCGTGACACCCGGCCACGGGGTCGTGGCCCAGTGGCGGACGGCTCAGGGCGCGCCGACGGCGCAGGCGGCGACACCGGGCGTCGTGCCCACCTATCTGAAGGTGGCAAGGATTGGCGTCTCATTCACGGCCTACACGTCGCCCAACGGTAAGACCAGGACCGGCGTGCCGGGTTCGACGGTGACCCTGGCCAACCTCAGCGGGGTGGTCCTGCGCGGCTTGGCCATGACCTCGCACAACCAGGGGACCGGGGGCACAGTGGCCATGGGCACGGTGGAACTGGTCGGGTGACCTGACGGAGCGCGCCGAGCGGCCACTGCGGAAACCGGGCTGGACACGCACCATGGCTTGCCAGTGGAGCCTGAAAGATCGTGGCGGGTGGTCAAGTGGTGGTTGCCGAACCCAGTTCTCCCGATCTGAAATGTTCGAGGCGCCGAGACCAATAGCCACCCGGAGTTGTCGACCTTCCGTCTTCAGTTCCGCTTTCATCGTCCGCCGATAAGCCTGTGTCTTGTCCAACGAACGACCTCGTTCACTTGTGGAGCGTGAGCGTCCTACCGCTGGGAAGCTGACCCACTGTGGCGCATCGGAGCCCTCGCGCCACCCACAGGATTTCAACCGCTCATGGATCGCGCACGCAACGAGTCGAACCACCCCCCAGCCGCTACCGGCGCGCGAGGTCGCCGAGTTGGCCGACCTACTGGAGGACCAGTCCTTCCGGGTGGGCGTGGTCGAAGAAGTGCTTCGTGCAGCAGAGGAGGGCCGAGGTATGACTCTCGTCCTGAGAGATGCAGCAGGCTCGGCCATCTTGCGGAAGGCTGGAGGTCTCCTTGAGGTTTCACCGTTGAGGCACTGCTTCACGACACCAGTATGGCGGCTGGCACCATCGACCGCGACCGGCATGCCCTTCTCGGATGCCTACGTCGGCGCAACTTGCCGAGCAACGATTGCCAGCGTCGGGCAATCGACGGATTCCTGGACACAGCGGGCGAACAGCCATAGCAGCAGCCGATCGTGGTCCAGATCGAGAAGGTGCGCCATCCGTGCAGCCAATGCTCGGGGATCGGCGTGCAAGCGATCCTCACAGCTGAGCATGTGCTGGAGAGCGTCATAGGTCGGATCGCCCACATACGGTTTGGGATCAATTGCCAACCACGGCTCGCGCTCAGCAGACAGAACATTCCCAGCGTGAAGGTCGGTAGCAAGCAGGACATTTCGTTCCGCGCTGGCGGGTAAGGCTCTGAACAGCTCAATCCCGTCGCGAATCATGCCCTGGTCCAGAGGTGGCCTGTTCGGTCCGACCTTGGTCTCGAACTGGTCAGCCCAGTTGTCGCACATGGTTTGCAGAGGACGAAAGGGATGGCCAGCGGGCGGATCGCACCAGAGCCTCTTCAGAAGCCCGGCGATCACCTCATCTTGCGCTGGCTCGGGTAGCTGTTTGAGCATCGTTCCGGGGACGCAGCGCTCGAGTAGGAGGGCGGTTGCGCCCTCAAACTCCTGAGTGGCAACAATTCGAACAGCTCCCTCGCCCTTCCATAGGCGTAGGCCATCGGCCTCGTGGTCTGCTTCGGGATGTCGCATGGCAACCTTCACAACCAGATCCCCACCGTCTGGCCTCTGCACGGGAGCCACCCAGGCCGTGCTGCCGCCGGGCTGGAAAGGCGAACCCACGGATAGGGACCAAGCCTCCGCCACCTGACGGACAATTCCTGGCAACGTGACCAGCCAGTCGCGGCGCCCGTCTTGCCAGGCGCACACGAGGTTCGTCGGGATCTCGAAGGGCCCGAAACTGCTCGAAGGGGTGGCGAATCTTGGGGCCATCGGCCTCATGGTAGGCATCAGACTGACCAACTCCCGCGCACCTTAGTTGGTCATCTCTAGGCAATGGGCTAGGCGGCGGTCAACCTCTTGGACGCAGTGCCAATCACGGCTACCACGTCGTCAGGGTCTTCCTGAGGCTGCACTGGGAGCGTTGTGCTCTGGTGCTCGCATCGGTTTCGCGTCACTCGAAGCCCCGAGCGGCATTCCACCGTTGCCCGAGCTGGAACGCATCATCGAGACCGATCAAGAAGGTACCGTCGTGGCTGCTCACCCACGGAGCAGCGCTCTCTGGGTCGGTAAAGAAATGAACGTAGTGACAGAAGCTCTCGATGACACCGGCTTCAAATGGACTGCCAGGAGACAAGAAGGACACCGCAATACGTTCGTGCGAGCGCTCCTTGACTTCGTTAGGTGTGACTATCAAAGTGACGGGTTCGCCACTGGATGGATCGGCGGAGTGGACCTCGGCTGTCGCCTTCAGCACGGCGGGCAGAAACAGGGTGTCCCAGGCGCACCAGGCATAGAGCTCGGCTCCGTCGACAGTCAGAGCGTGCGGCATCTCTAATAGTGCCAGACCCCAGAATCCCACGATGTTGTTGTCGGCGTTTCGGAACACGCCGGGCCAACCCGCTAACACAGCCTGGACCTGATCAATCGGCAACTCTGTGGTGGTGGCGAGATCGGCATCGGTGACCGGCTTGCCTCTGGCCAGAGTCCGGTAGACCGCTCGGGCCAGGAGTTGGTCATCGCCGCGGAACACGGGCGCTGCTGCAATCAGGGCGTCGGTAAGGTCATGGAGATCGTTCATCGTGGCTGTTCTTTCTCTCGTTAGGACTTCTGACGCTCCCCTGCTTGAGGGATGCTGACGGAGGGATTGCGAGGTCGGCGACGCTGACGTTGCAGTGCGAACACCAGCACGCCAGTGACCAGGATCAAGACGGCGGCGGCGACCCCGCCGACCGCCAGGGCGCCTGCTGCACCGATCGTGGCCAGCAGGAGCGGCAACCCACAACACGCGATCGGTACGAGAACCAGTGGCAAGATCTTCCAATCGCGACTCACCGGCGGTTGTGCGGTGCGGCGCTGCGGCAGCTGGGTTCGATCAACCATCGTTGGTGCCCTCTAAATAGCGCAGCACGACAACTGATCCACCGGCACAGTGAAGGATTGCGCCACCAGCTTGAGTGCTTCAGCCATCGTCAGGTACGGGGCCCAGGTGTTCGCCAGATCGCTGACCGTCAAGCCAAATTTGATGGCATACACCCCGGCCAGGATCACATCGCCGGCGCCGTCGGTCAGAGCGTGCACGCCGAGCACCTTGCCGTTCTTTTGATCGGCGACCAGCTTGATGGCACCGCGGGTGTCATGGTTGACGAGACCGCGTGGGACGTCCTCCAGACCGAGCAACCGACAGTCGCAGTCGTAGCCGGCCTCCAGGGCTTGGGCTTCGGTCATCCCGGCTCCGGCCAGCTGAGGATCAGTGAAGACGACATCGGGAAGACCGGCATAGTCGACCGTTTCGTTCTTGCCCTCCAGGGCGTTCTGGGCCGCCACATGGCCTTCGGCCGCAGCCACATAGACGAACTGGGGTCCACCGGTGACGTCACCGGCGGCGTAGATCGCCGGATTGGTGGTGCGCTGGTCCTCCCCGACCGTGACGAAGCCGTGTGCGTCAAGCTCGACACCGGCCTGCTCCAGATCGAGCCCATCAACCCGTGCACTGCGCCCGGCGGCCACCAAGACGGCTGAGCCCTCGACAGTGGAGCCAGTGGCGGTCTGCACCATCCTCGTGTCGCCACGCTGCTCAACCGCGACCGCCCGGTCATTGACAACGGCGATCCCTTCGTCGATAAGAATGAGCCGCAGGCGACTGGCCAACTCTGGCTCGGTGCGGGGTGCCAGCCGCCCGACAATGGTCACCTGCGAGCCGAGCCTGGCGAACAGTTGGCTCTGCTCCAACCCGACGAATCCACCGCCGATGGTGACCAGTCGCTCGGGAACCACCTGTTGCTCCATGGCGGTGGTTGAGGTGAGGAAGCCGCTCTCAGGCAGCCCTGGTAGCTCCGGAACCGCGGGAGTTGCCCCGGTGGCGATCAGATAGGCGCGAGCTCGTACCTCGCGTCCGTCAACAGTCAGTGTCTCCCGATCCTCGAAGCGAGCTTGGCCCTGGATGATGTCGAAGTCGTAGCTCTCGGCCAGATCGAGGTACTTATGCTGACGCATGTCGGCGATGAGCTCGTCCTTTTGGGCCACGACGGCAGCCAAGTCCACCGCCCCAGCGGTTGTCGACACGCCGGCAAACGGTTGCGAAATGGCGCGGTGGCGGACCTTGGCTGCCGCCAGCATGGTCTTCGATGGAACGCAGCCGATGTTCACACAAGTGCCGCCGACCGTGTCACGCTCGATCAGTACGACTCGGGCACCGAGTCGGCGACCGTGAATAGCCGCTGAGAAGGCGGCCCCACCGGAGCCGACAATCGCCAGGTCATAGTCGAGTGCCATGATTGCTACACCCAATCCGGCCCGATCCGACCACAGGTTGCTAAGTGCTCACAGTGCTCGAGCGCCATCGATTGGGCCGCCTCGATCAAGGCGCGGACGCGCGGCTCGCGAATCCGGTAGGTGACCTGCCGACCTTGGCGTTCGGTGTCGACAAACTCGCACCAACGCAAGCAGGCCAAGTGGTTCGAGATGCGGCTCTGCGAACACTCGAGCGTCCCGACCAACTCACCGACGGTCCTGGGCCGCTGGAGGAGTAGCTCGAGGATCGCCAAGCGAGTCGGATCACTCAACACACGGAAGAACCGCGCCGTGGCGGCGCCGAGGTCCGTGGGATGAGCTGAGAGCGTCGTTGACATAGCTTTAATTATACAACAGGAAACCCTGATGTAAAGACCCTCGGGCGTGCTGCCTTGTCGAAGCTCCGGGTGTCATGACAAAAGCATCACGATCTCGATGGTCAGGTCCTGATGCTCGCGTCTAAGCCTGGATCCACCGACCGACGACCTGGCAGGGCAGCGAAACGAGCGATCG
>JADMIJ010000210.1 GCA_015478655.1 Acidimicrobiales bacterium
CGCGTCGTTCGTGCAGGTGGTGGACGCGCCGATCAGGGGACCTGAATAGTTACGCTTTAGGAACGTTTCCGCACTTATCGCACGCAGCGGACTCGACGGCAATCAAATCTTTGAGCGCCGGTGATTCGGCGATGGTTTCGATAGCCCCGCAAAAGGCAACCATTGCGTACGACGGGAACGAGGGAGTGAGGAGGAGACCCTGATGCCAGGCTGATAGGGCGCGGCTCGCCTTCTCGTCCTGCTCCAACCTTTCCCAGGCACCATCTACCCACTCCGGCAGCGCTCGGGGCACGGGATCTAGACCTGGCTCGTCCCCGAATGCCATCGGTGGCTTTGGCCAATCCTCGGGCACAGTTGGTGGGCGCGTGGACTGATCGACGGCTGCCGTCCTAACCTGCCACGCCTCGCGTGTGGCAAGGGAATACATGCATGCCGTGCGATGTAGCCACATCGCGACAACCCGCTCGTTCGCGTCTTGCCCACTCAAAGTCTTCAGGCGTTCGCATCGGGGGTCGGTCTCGATCATGTTGCCGGGCCATTTCCCTTGCGCAATCACCGGCCATGTTTCGAACCATGTCAGTCCATCGAGTTGAAATGGCTCGGACCGCAGGTACTCGGTGAGCCGACGACCGCCTGGCCTGATGGTGACAGGGCCGATCTCGTATTTCTGATCGAGCACCGCCGCCCGGTCGTGGGGCACTGCAATGATGCCGGAAGGAGTTTGAGAGGGAACTGGCCCCAAAAGGCCCCACCACCCGGATTCGTCGCGCATCGATCCAGCGTAAGGCTTGGCTAGCCAACCAGGCCGCGGGCCCCTGGATTCTTGCTACTGAGCCTGCTACTGGACTCCACGCATTCAGGGACTACGGAAGGTTACGACGTGGACGGACATTCCTTCTGGACAGGACAGGAGCGGATCAGACGAACCCGCTGAACGGTCCCGATCGCCCTCTCAAGGTGGACTCGTTTGTACGTGGGATTGCTCCGACTAGGAAACTTGCTGCGGCACTGGCAGTAGTTCGGCAAGAGGGAGTCCACGTGAGGCCAACCTGGTCTCAAGCGTCCCGGCGGCAGCAATTGCCCGGTCGTCCGATCCGAGGACGTAGCTCTGCAACATGACTTCGGTGGTGTGGCCCAGGCGACGAGCGGACGTGTCCACGTCGACTCCGCTGGCCATGAGCTCGGTCGCCGACGCACGTCGGAAGGAGTGGGTGGAGACTTCGATCCCCAGAGAGGTACCCAGCCTGGAAATGGCAGCTCCAAGGGCCTTGGCCCGTAGGGGAGTGGTCCCGGCGTCATGGCTGAGCAACCACCCTTTTGGTTCCCGATTGAGCAACTCACCGATCAGGTGGTGGTATCGGGTGATCAGGGCCATTCCCACCTCACCGAGCACGACCGTTCGAGGTCCGTCACTCGATTTCGGAGGACCGAGGTGCTGGCCGCCTCTCCCTGGCACCCACTGGCGCTCGATCCTGAGGGAACAGGTGTCCTCGTCTATGTCCTCCCACCGGAGGCCCGCCAGCTCGCCACGCCGGGCTCCCGTGATCGTGGCGAGGATCACGGCCATCGCCAATACGAGGTCGCCTTCTCCCCCGAGTTCCTTGGGACTCGAGGCCCGTTGAATCATCCTGTAGACGTCGCCCATGGCCAACGCCTCACGCTTGGGCTTGAACCGTCCAGGCGGCGTGGCGCTGGTCATCGGGTTGGCTGCGACCCACCCCCACTTCACGGCCTGGTCAAATGCCGCGTGGAGGACAGCGTGCGTCTGCCGGATGGTGTTGGCACCGAGGGTCTTGCCAAGCTCACCGTAGGACTCGTCGAAGTCGTGCCCGGTGAGAATGTCGATGGACGTTTCCTTCATTTCCATGGTGATCCGCTTGGCCACCATCTCATAGGATTCAACGGTGGCCTGGCGGCGCCCGATCCGTCGGCAGTGCTCGATGTAGGCGGTCAATACCTCGCCGAGTGTCCGCACTTGGTGCTCCAGCTGGATCTGCTCTGACTCGATGGCACGGACGAAGTTCTCCAATTCGGTGGCGCGGCCTCGCCTCTCCCGCCGTGGTCCCTGTGGGCGACCCTGACCACCTTGCTCCGTTGCCCTGATTCGCCGTCGACCCGGACCCGGAGCCTTGCCCTCCGCGAGGAGAGCCAAGTGATGCTGCCTGTTGTTGAGCGCCACGTTGATTGAGCACCAACAGGCGGTCTGACGCCACCGAAC
>JADMIJ010000078.1 GCA_015478655.1 Acidimicrobiales bacterium
CCTAGGGTTGAATGCTGAAGTGGTTACTACTGCCCGTACACCCGCGGCCGATGCAGAGCCGTTGCCGCTCCGGTTCGCCTCCGGCATGGCGCAGCCGCCCTCTCTGGCCGCGGCGGCCACGCTGGCGGGGCTGGACGACCTGCCGGAGGACTCGATCCTGCGCAGCTTCCACCCGGCCGTGGCCAGCTGGTTCCGGCGCCGCTTCCCGGCCGGGCCGACGGAGCCGCAGCGCGCCGCCTGGCCCCGCATCGCCACCGGCGTGGATGTGCTGGTGGCCTCTCCCACCGGCACCGGCAAGACGCTGACCGGATTTCTGGTGGCGATCGACGCCGCCTATCGGGCCCACGCGGAAGGGGATGCCGAACCCGAGGCACCCCAGTCGGGCCCAGGTGTCATCTACGTCTCTCCCCTCCGGGCTCTGGCGACCGACGTCCACCAGAACCTGCAGCTCCCACTGGTGGGCATCGCCGAGGAGGCGGAGCGGCTCGGTCTGGCGGCCCCGGATCTCTCGGTGGCGGTGCGCACCGGCGACACCCCGGCGGCAGAACGGGTCGCCATGCGCCGGTCACCGCCTGACCTGCTGGTGACCACCCCCGAGTCCCTGTACCTGCTCCTCACCGCGCCCTCGTCGAGGGCCGTCGTCCGGGGCGTGCACACGGTCATCGTCGACGAAGTGCACACGCTGGCCCGGGACAAGCGGGGAGCCCATCTCGCCCTGACCCTCGAGCGCCTCGACCACCTGGTTTCGGGGGCCGGGGGCCGGCTGCAACGCATCGGGCTGTCGGCCACCCAGCGCCCCCTCGAGGTGGTGGCCCGCCTGCTGTCCGGATCGGATCCGGCCCGGTCCCCCACCGCCATCGTGGACTGCGGCCACCGGCGGGACCTCGACGTGGCCATCGAACTTCCGGAAAGCGAGCTCGAAGCCGTCGCCAGTGGCGCCCAGCTCTCCGACGTGCTCGATCGCATCGCCTCCCACGTGCTCGAGCATCGGACGACGCTGGTCTTCGTCAACACCCGCAAGATGGCCGAGCGGGTGGCGCACCAGCTGGCCCAGCGCCTCGGATCCCCTCCGGAGGAGGAGCCCGGCGCCCCGGAGGCGCCCGGTCACACGACGGACCCGATCGACGCCGCCCTGCAGGTGGCCGCGCACCACGGCAGCTTGTCCTCGGCTCGCCGGCGGATCGTCGAACAACGCCTGCGGGCCGGCGACCTGCGGGCCCTGGTGGCCACCGCCTCGCTCGAACTGGGAATCGACGTCGGGCCGGTCGAACTCGTGTGTCAGATCGGCTCACCCCGGGCCATCGGGACGTTCCTCCAGCGGGTGGGTCGGGCGAACCACCAGCTGGAGGGCACACCGGCCGGTCGCCTGTATCCGCTCACCCGGGACGAGCTCGTGGAATGCACGGCGCTGATGGCGGGAGTCCGCGCCGGTCACCTCGACGTGCTCCAGCCCCCGGTGGCCCCCCTCGACATCCTGGCCCAACAGCTGATCGCCGAGGTCGCGGCCGCCGAGGAGTGGGACGTCGACGCCCTCTACGACCTGGTGCGGGCGGCCGAGCCCTATGCCCAGCTCTCCCGGGAGACCTTCGACGAGGTGGTCGAGCTCGTCTCCTGGGGGATCCAGACGGGACGGGGTCGCCGGGGCGCCCACCTCCACCATGACGCCGTCAACGGTCGGCTTCGCGCCCGGCGCGGCGCCCGTCTGGCCGCGCTCACCAGCGGTGGTGCCATCCCCGAGACGGGCGACTACCGCGTCGTCCTCGATCCCGAGGGGATCACCGTGGGGTCGGTGCACGAGGACTTCGCCGTCGAGGCCACCGCCGGCGACATCTTCCTGCTGGGCACCCATTCGTGGCGGGTGGTCAAGGTCGAGACCGGCACCGTGCGCGTCCTCGACGCCGGCGACCTCCCGCCCACCATCCCGTTCTGGCTGGGCGAAGCACCGGCACGGACGGCGGAGCTCTCCGAGGAGGTCGGGTCGTTGCGAGCCGACCTCGAACCGCTGTTGGCCGCGGGCGACGGGGACGGGGCCCGCCAGGCCGTCTGCAGCCGAGCAGGGGTCTCGGCCGAGGTGGCCGACCAGGTGGTGGCGTACCTGGGCGCCGGGCTGGCGGCGCTGGGTGCCCTCCCCACCCGGGACCGGATCGTCATCGAGCGGGTCTTCGACGAGAGCGAGGGGACCCAGCTGATCGTGCACTCCCCCTACGGCGGTCGTATCAACCGGGCACTGGGACTGGCCCTCCGGAAACGCTTCTGCGTGTCCTTCGACTTCGAACTGCAGGCTGCCGCCGACGACGACACCGTGGTCCTCTCGCTCGGGCCCCAGCACAGCTTCCCGTTGTCCCAGGTGCCCAAGATGCTGCAGAGCCGCACCGTCGTGGACGTCCTGACCCAGGCCGTGCTCCCCCACCCGATGCTGGCTGCCAGGTGGCGGTGGAACCTCAACCGGGCGCTGGTGGTCCCCCGCTCCCGAAGTGGCCAACGGCGCCCCATCCACCTCCAGCGCATGGAGGCCGACGACCTCCTGGCCGCGTCCTGGCCGGCCCTGGCCGCCTGCCAGGAGAACGCCGCTCCCGGCCCGGTGCCCGTTCCCGACCACGTGCTGGTGCGACAGACGGTGGACGATTGCCTGACCGAGCCGCTGGACGCCGCCGGGCTGGTCGCCCTGCTCGAGGAGCTCGAGTCGGGCCGGGTCGCCGTGCACTTCGTGGAGTCGGCGGAACCGTCCCCGTTGGCCCACGGGATCCTGACCGGGCGCCCCTTCACCTTCCTCGACGGTGCCCCCCTGGAGGAGCGGCGCACCAGAGCGGTGGCTGTCCCGCGGGGCCTGGGCCCGCTCGGGCCCAACGGTCTGCCCGTTGCCGCCGCCGAACTGGGGCCACTGGACGAGCGGGCCACGGCCGAGGTGCTCGACCAGGTGCGTCCCCGACCCCGCACTCCCGACGAGC
The DNA here is from genome assembly GCA_015478655.1 of Acidimicrobiales bacterium. Taxonomy (GTDB): domain Bacteria; phylum Actinomycetota; class Acidimicrobiia; order Acidimicrobiales; family RAAP-2; genus Bog-756. Next base: position 2,949 of record JADMIJ010000078.1, read on the forward strand.
TCCACGATCTGCTCCTGTCACTGGTGCTGTGCCGTCCGGTTGCCATGTGGGACCACTGGTTCGAGCAACTCCGGACCGACGGTCGGGCCAGCCTGGTGGGCGGAGCGTGGGCGCCGACCGAGCGCCTGGGCATGGCTCGAGCGGTCCTGCAGTCGCTCACCGACGCCACCGCGGACAGCGACGAAGCGTTGGCCGAGTGCGTGGGTGGCCACCTCGAGGTGGCCGGTCCGGTCACCGTCGAGCAACTGGTGGCCGATGAACCCCTCCCCACGGGTTCGGTGCTCGGTGCGCCGATCACCGCCGCACGGGCCAGCACGGGCCTCGGCCGCCTCCAGGCCGGCGGATCGGCTATCGAATTGCCCGACGGCCGATGGTGCGCCCGCCACCTCCTGGTGCGGCTGCACGCCGCCAGCCGGGGACGACGGCGCCGGCACGTGGAGCCCGCCAGCATCAGCGACTTCGTGCGGTTCCTGGCCTGTTGGCAGCACGTGGCCACGGGGACCAAGGTCGAGGGGCGCGCCGGGTTGCTGGCCGTCATCGAGCAACTCCAGGGCCACGAGGTGGCGGCGGGCGAATGGGAGCGCCACGTGCTCCCCGCCCGAGTGGCCGGCTACGACCCGCGCTGGCTCGACGAGCTGTGCCTGGCCGGCGAAGTGGCATGGGGTCGCCTGACCCCGCGGCCCGAGCCGAGTCCTGCGGGTGGCGCCGACGAGTCCCTGCCTTCGGCGCGGCGAGGGTCCGCGACGCCATCGCCGGCGACACCACTGGCCCTCGTGACCCGCCAGGACCTGGCCTGGATGCTGGCCGCGGTGCGAATGGACAAGGGTCTGAGCGAGCCTGCCGCAGGAGCTTCCGCCGACATCCTCGCTGCACTCCGGGCCGGAGGCGCCTGTTTCCGTTCGGAGCTGGCACCGGCGTCCGGTCGATTGGGCGCGGAGGTGGACGAGGGCCTCTGGGACCTGGTGGCCCGCGGCATCGTCACTGCCGATGCCTTCTCTGCCGTCCGGTCACTCCTGTCGGCACGGAACCGCCGGCGACCCGGAGCGCGCCGAGGCGTGGCCCGTCGGTCCGCTCTGGGACGTCAGCGAGCACCGCTCGGCAGCGGCGTGGGGGAAGGCCGCTGGTCGCTGCTTCCCGAGCCGGATGGCGCGGACACGGGATCGCCGGGCGGACCGCCGGTCGAGGAGCTGGCCGAGGCCGTGGCCTGGCAGCTGCTGGCCCGCTGGGGGGTGACCAGCTGGGAGCTCTGGTCCCGCGAGTCCTATCGCATCCCCTGGCGCGAGGTGATCCGGGCCCTGCGCCGGCTGGAGGCCCGCGGACAGGTCCTCGGGGGACGATTCGTCGCCGGGCTCTCCGGCGAGCAGTACGCGCTACCGGAGGCCGCGTCCCTCCTCACCGACGTGCGGCGGGACGCCAACAGGGGGGCGGACGTGGTGGTGGCCGGAGCCGATCCGCTCAATCTGACCGGCGACCTGCTGGGCGGGCCGCGGGTCCCGGCTATCCGGTACCGGGCCGTTCGCTACCGCGACGGCGTCCCCGGCGAGCAGGACCGGGTGGCCCGGGCCCTCTGACCGGGTCGTCCACCCGGGTCGATCCTGCGGACGGTGGACCGGGAGACGGTCGTCATGTCCCTGATCGCCAATCGGTGTGGAGACCATGGGTCAGGGCCAGCTTCTGGGCTCGAACCGTCTGGCCGTTCTCCACGCCCTCAGGCCGCTCGGCCAACCAGGCGATGGCCGCTGCCGGCACCGACGGCGGCGCTCCCGTGTAGCGGCCGACCAGGCCGAGCGCGGCGGCGTTGACCTGCTGGCGTTCGGTCTCGACGTATCCGGGATCGACGTTGTAGGCACGGATGCCCTGATCGCCGAGCTCGACCGCCAGCAGGGGCGCAAACCGGTGGAACGCGCTCTTGGACGCGGCATAGGCCAGGCCCCAACCACCCTGGCCGACCGGCCCCGGCGGGTCCGCGGTGGCCGTGTGCGACGTGACGTCCACGATGGTGCCGCTCCCGCGCTCCAGCATTCCGGGAAGCACCGCCTGGATGAGGACGAACTGGGCCACAACGTTGGCGGCCAACTTCGCCTCCAACTCGTCGACGCCCAACTCCATCAGCGGGACCATGCTTCCCGGGCCGGTGTCGACGGCGTTGTTCACCAGCAGGTCCACCCCACCCCATTCGGCGATGACCCGGTCCACCGAGCGTCGCAGGGCCGAATGGTCGTGCAAGTCGGCGACCAGCTCGAGGGCCCTGCCCCCGCCGCCGCGAACCAGGGCCCCTGTCTCCTCGAGGCTGCCGGGGAGGGCACGTCCGTCGCCCGTGTCCGAGTCGTCGCGGCCTTCCCCGGCTCGAACGGTGCGCCCGGCGATGGCCACGTCCCATCCGGCCCGGGCCAGGGCCACCGCAGTGGCTTTGCCGATACCGCGGGTAGCCCCGGTGACCAAGGCCCGTCTCGGTGCGGGGTCGGTGGGCATCCTCGGGTTTCTAGCAGAGCACCGGCCAGCGCGGGCCGGCCGGACCCGCAACCTACGTCCGGCCCCCAACGGGGACCGAGCCAGATCTCACCTCTCCTCATGCGGCGAGGACGCCGGATTCAACCAGGGCTCGCCGCGCCTCGGCCACGCCGCGGACGTGCTCGGCCAGATATCCGCACGACCTGGCGGCGTCGGTGTTGAGCGCATTGTCGTCGAGGAACAGCACGCGGCCGGGTTTCACCGGGAGGCGGTCGGCGACCTCGGCGAAGACCGCCGAGTCCGGCTTCACCAGCCCGAGGTCGAACGAGAGGAAGGAGTAGTCGAACACCTCGAGCATGGGCCAGCGGTCGATCTGGTAGTCCCAGTGCAGGACATTGGTGTTGCTGAGGCAGCCGATCGGCAGGATTCGCTGCACCTCGGCCAGCAGGTCTGAGGCTCCCGCCAGGGGACCAACGGGCCAGTCCCGGAAAAGCTCGAGAAACCGGTCGGAGGTGACAGGCAAGTTCCAATCCGAGACCACACCGTCTGCGAATTCGGCTGCGGAGCACTGCCCGCTCTCGAAGGTTCGTACCCATGGACAGGTGAGCCATCTCCGCCACACTTCATCGTCGGTGGCTATGGCAGCCAGCTCACGAAGGGCTCGTACCCCGCCGAGCTCGATGAGAACGCCGCCGAGGTCGAATAAGACGATGTCGACCGCACCGGAAGCCATCCCCGGCATGGTAGGCCCGAGATGTCGGTGCGGGACGAAAGGCCCCGCTACGCGCGGCCAAAGCCGTGATGGCCGGGAGTCAGGAAGCCCGTCGCCGAGCCGGGGTCTTGGCGACGGGTTTCTTCGATCCACCGATCTTGGTGGGCTTCGCCACCTTCTTCACCGGCGCGGATCGAGCTCGAGATGTTCGCTTTGCCGGTGCCGTCGGCTGCCCGACCGGCTCGTCGCCCGACACCTTGGCCTGGTTGGACTTGGCGGACTTGATGCTGGCGCTCAGAGCCTCCATGAGGTCGACGACCTTGGCGGGCTGCACCGGCGTTCCCTCGACGATCTCGTTGCCCTGGCGCTTGTCCTCGATGAGTGCCTCCACCTTCTGCCGGTGGGTGTCGTGGTACCGGTTGGGATCCCACTCACTCTCCATCGACTCGAGCAGGAGCTGAGCCATGTCGATCTCCCGATCGGCGAGGTCGACGCCCTCCGGAAGTTCGGGGAGCTCTTTGCTCGGCGAGCGGATCTCGTCGGCGAAGTACATGGTCTCCAGCTTGAGAACCTCGTCGTCGGGACGGATGGCGACCGGGTACTCCTTGTTCCTCATGACCAGGGTGCCGATGGCCACCTTGTTGGCGTTCCTCATGACCTGACGCAACAGGGCGTAGGCCCTGTTGGCCGCTTCGCCCTCGGGTGCCAGGTAATAGGTGGTGCGGAAGAACACGGGATCGATCTCGTCCAGATCGACGAAGTCGGTGATCCCTATCAGTCGCGAGCGCTCGGGTTCGGCGGTGGCCAACTCTTCGTCGCTCAGCATCACGTACTCGCCGCCACCGAGATCGACGCCCTTGACGATCTTGTCGCCTTCCACCTCGTTGCCGGTTCGTTCGTTGACCTTCTTGTAACGGATGCGGTCCGAAGTCCCGGATTCGAACTGGTTGAAGTGGATGGTCTTGTCCTGCGTCGCCGGATAGAGCCCGACGGGGACGTTCACCAGCCCGAAGCTGAGAGCCCCCTTCCAAATCGTGCGTGCCATGGACATAGCATTACCCAGGTCAGGCCTCATCCACCACCCTGATACACCCATTCGTCACACTGGGCCCGTGGCCAGGCATTCCGTTTGTGAGCAGGTTGACTTCGCCCCCGTCGTGCTCCGGGGTCTGGCCGAACTTGGGCCTTTCGACCTTTCCGAGGCAGATCTGGCCCTTGAGCTGGGCCTTTCTGCCTGGATGCGCTTCAGCGCCACCACGCTCGATGACGCCCGTTCGACCATGCTGCACATCCGAACCGCTCTCCTGGAGGCGGGGGAAATGGACTCGCATTCGGAGCCGATTCCCTTCTCCGGACGCTCGCCGCGGCTCGATATGCTCCACCTCGCCGGCTATTTGGGCAATCTCGTCGAGCGGGCGGCGTGGTCGGCGCAGTGCGATCCGGAGGTCATCGTCGAGCGAACGATCGAACGTCTGGCCGCGTAGCGCCCGAGGTCACCCGGCTCGTCCAATCCTGAACTGTGCACGCCACCGTGCTTCCGGACACGGTCTCCCTTAGGCTGGCCGCGATGAGCGGGAACCAGGCAATCCGAGCACAGGTGAAGATGGTGATGGCCGATGGCGGCAAGCCCGCCGGCCTCCCCGACGAACTGGTCACGGCGGTGGTTCGCCAGACACTCCAGTCAATCGGGATCGACGAGGTGGGAGACGAACACCGGGGACCTGCGGCTGTGGGCGATCCTGGAGTGCAACTCGATGGGAGCGCGGCCCTGATCGGTCGGGAGACGTTGCGAGCCGCCCAGCGGGTGGAGGCGCTCGAGGCGGTGGCGGACGCGGCGGGCGCCTACCGGAAGTCGGTGCGCAAGGGAAAGGGTAAGAAGGCGGCGCGGGCCAACCTGTTCGAAGCCGTGGCCATGCGGAAGGCGTCTCAGTAGTCCGGCGCCGATCGGTCCGCCGAGCGGATCAGACTCCCCTGTCCAACCCCTCCCCATCTGGCGTCATGTCGTAGGTGATCCACATCGTTCGCTGCGCCACCTGGTCGTACCTTCCTCGTGCCCGGTAGTTGTCGTCCGCCGTGGTCCACCTGATGATGTCCCAGCCGCGCTCGACGGCCAGGCGATTCATCTCTGCGAACAAGGCGTTCACCGCCCCGCGACCGCGCCGATCCGGGTCCACGAAGAGATCATCCAGATAGCCGGAGACCACACCTCGGAGCGGTCGGACCCATTCCCGCAGGTGGGCGAGTCCTCGCGGCTGGTCGATCTCGTTGCCGGACGCATCGGTCTCGACCGCCACCAACGCCTCCACGCTCCGGTCCTCATGGATCCACGTCCAGATCTGGCGCTGATGCGCGTCCGACGTCGGCCACCGGTAGAACGCCGCGTAGCCCCGGAACAGTCGGGTCCAGGGATCGAACTCGTCCTGGCGGATGTGGCGCACCCGCCAGATCGGGCCGTCGGGGCGCGTCGATGCCGCGGGTTGACCCTCAGGGTAGGTGGGCGGTTGCGAATCCTCCTCGGGGGTCACCGACGACTGTCTACACCCGCCGACCCGGGACGAGGTCCTCCATAGGCCGTCCGCCTGACGGCCGCGCTGGCCATGGGGAAGATCGACGGTGCCGCCCTCCACGCAGCCGCCGGCCAGGCCTGATCCGGCTCTCCGGTGCAGACGGCCCGGTCAGCCTGACCTGCCCTGAGCGTGGCAGAGGTTCCCGAATCGAGCCCTCACGGGACCACCCGACCCAGATAGGGGGCGTCGCCGAAGGCGTAGAGCGCACCGTCCATGCCCATCAGGTAGTACCCGTTGCCGCTGAGGGAGGGGGCCATGGTCCGCACGGGTGCGGAGAGCGCCAGACCACCCAGTGACCCGTAGTACGGGGCGCCGAAGGAGAAGATGCCTCCGTCGGCGGCCACCATCCGGTATCCCCGGCCGGCGGGGTCGGCCGTGATCCCCACCACCGGTCGGTTGAGGTGGGCCCAGCCCATGGAGCCGAGGAATGGGGCGGAGAACGAGAAGACGCCACCGTCTGCAGCCACCAGCCAGTACCCGGCGCCGTCAGCGGCGGATGCCATGCCGACGATCGGGGCGTTGAGGCGGAAGCTGCCCGTCGAGCCGCGGAAGCCGGCGTCACCGAAGGTGAACACGCCGCCGTCCTTGGCCACCAACCAATACCCCCCGCCGTCGGCGGTGGCCGTCATGGCGATCACCGGAGCGTTGAGGCGGAAGGCTCCCGTCGAGCCGAAGAACCGGGCGTCGCCGAAGGTGAAGATGCCCCCGTCGGCGCCGAGGAGCCAGTACCCGCCGTGGTCCGCGGTCGCCGTCATCCCCACGATCGGGGCATTGGGCGGCGCGCTCAACGAGCCGAGGACGGGTGCGCCGCCGAACGACCGGACCTGGCCGGCGGCGTCGGCCAGCCAGTATGCCGGACAGCCGCCCGGGCCCACGGTTGCCGCCACGGCCAGATACTTACCGGACGCCGTTTGATTGCGCAACGCGGCGCAGCCTGACCCCGATGAACCCGACCACGATGAACCTGTCAGCAGGGAGTGCACGAAGCCGCCCGGACCTCCGTAGGCGCCGCCGTAGCGCTGGAGCTGCGGAGTCACGTAGGTCCCCTCGGTGATCTCGTTCCACGAGATCAGGAGCCAACCCTCAGGGTCACCGCTCGCGTTGCCGTTGTAGAGCGCCTGCAGGGTGGCGCCGTTGTCCCGGGGCACACAGCCGCTCGACCCGTCCAGTTGCCGGTCGAACCCGGGAGACAGCGGCGCAAAGTACTTCTTGCCCTGGGCGTGGAGGGTTGCCGCCAGCCCGCCGAGTTGTTGGAAGCTCTGGCTGTTGCCCCACGGATCCTGGCTGGACCAGTAGGGGCTGTCGGCGTCGAAGTGCTGGGCCACGGTCGGGTTCCACTGGTTCCATTGATAGCCCCCCACGAAGTACCAGGCCGAGCGGAACTGGCCGCTGATGGCGGCCACCACCGAGGTTGGATACTTGTAGGACCCGACCCAGATGAAGGTCGGCTTGCCGTCGTTGCCCCGGTCGAATGCCGGGTCACTCCCGTACTGGCTGGTCAGGTAGGACAGGTCACCGGTGATGGCGGTCTGGGTGAGTGACGTTGACGAGGCCTCATAGGAGAGCCAGAGATGAAAGTTGTGACCCTGGGCCTGGGCCTGGTCGACGGCCTGGACGAGGAGGTCGAGTCGCTGGTTCTCGGCGTCGGAGCCCGGTGCCTGCGTGGCTGATCCGGTGCCGTACCAGTCCACGGCGAAACCGGACAGTCCGGCGGCGATGGCGCTCTGGACGTCGTAGGCGATCTGGGAGGGATCGTCCTGGGTGAACAGCGTGGCGGGGACATCCGTCTCGACATTGCCGCTGTAGAGACTGGTTGGATTGCACCCGCTCGAATCGAGGGAGGCGGGCACGGGCAGGGGCGACTGCCCGTAGGGGTAGTTCGGACCCAGGAGCGTCTGCCAATGGTTGGTGCTCCACCACAGGTAGTAGTAGGCGTACATCCCCTGCGACGCGGCGAACGACGTCGAGGCCGAAGCCGGCTTGGGCGCGGGGCCGGAGACGGGCGTGGACCCCGGCTGTGCCGCCACGGACGTGCCGATCAGGGATCCTGCGGCGAACAGCGCCGCCGCCACCAGCCCGAGCTTGGTGGCGAAGCGATGACGGCTGAGCGTTCTCATGCAGGAATCCCTCCACCCGGTTTGACGAACAGTGGCCCGGGCCTGAGTGCGTTTTCGACCGATTCTGATCCCCCCTGAAGCAAATTCCGCTCTGGAGCGGGTGTCCGCGCAGGCTACAGGCGCGGGTAGCAACCTGCCCAACTGGTGGGCATCGGCGGACAATCCCCATGTGGATCCCGAAGTTGCCACCCCGCCGTGGCGTGTAGCCAACCCGCCCACGGAAGGCCTGGTGGATCCGCCGGAACGGTTTCGTGCGTGCTATGTGGCTCTGACACGTGTCCACGGCCTCCACACGGGGAACAGCCAGCCCGGATCCCATGACCGGGGCCACCCCGCGGGCTCATGCGCACCGCATCGGATGGTCGAGGGCGTACCGGTGGCTCAGGGCAAAGGACCCCGATTTTCTGGCCTGCAAGCGGTCGATCCGCGCCGCCGTGGTGATGCCCTCGGTGTTCGGGCTCACCCATCTGCTCTTCTCGGACCCCACAGGTCAGCCTCTTCGGAGCCTTCGGCTCCTTCGCCCTGTTGCTGCTGGTCGAGTTCCCGGGCCGGCCGCGGACCCGCCTGACCTCGTATGCGGCCCTCTTCGTCGTCGGGAGTTGTTTCATCACGCTCGGCACCGTCGTCTCGACCCACGAGGCAGCTGCCATCACCGTGATGGCGGCGGTGGCCTTTGGCGTGCTCTTCGGCGGGATCGTCTCACCGCAGGCCGCATCGGCATCCACTGCGGCGCTGCTCACCTTCGTGTTGCCGGTGGCCGTGGCCCAACCGGCGACAGAGGTCGGCCCCCGACTGCTCGGGTGGGTGATCGCCGCCGCCCTCTCCATCCCCGCCTGCATGGTGGACTCCCTGGCACGACGACCTCCGGCGCCGTCTGTCGGCCACCCTGTCGGCGGTCAGCCGGATGGCACTGAACGTGACGGATCACCGTCTCGATCCTGACGTCCGCGCCGCCGTGACATCGGAGCTGTCGCAGCTCCGGGGCCAGTTCGCCTCGACTCCCTATCAACCCACCGGCACCGCCGCGGGTGCGGTGGCCGTGGCCAAGCTGGTGGGTCGCGTCGAGTGGGTCGCCAGCAACGCCGCCCTGGTCGCGGTGGGGGCACCGCCGGCCGATCGGTCGCCGCCCTGGTCGCGGTGGTGGGGGCGGTGGCCGAGACGCTCCGTCTGTGCGCCTCGCTCCTCTGCGACGGTGACGGCCACCCCGTTGACGACCCACGCCTCGTGCAGGCGGTCCAAGAGTCGACACAGCGGTTGGATCGGCTCATCGAGGCCGACCTCGACGCGGAAGTGTCGATGCTGATCGAGCCGCGAGCCGATGGCGGTGCTGCCGCAGGCCCGGGCCGGCCCGGGTCGGGTGAGCACGTCGAGCGCCAGGAGCCGTCATCCTCCCTGGACCCTACATTTCGCGCCCGAGCCCTGGGCATCGCCACGGGGATGGTGGCCGACGCCGCCGTCGAGGCGGCCGGCGTCCACACCGTCACCGACCGGAGGCTGGCCGATGCCGCCGACATGCGTTTGCGATCGTTCTGGAGCCGGCTCGCCTCGCACCTCTCCATCCGATCAGTGTGGTTCCGGAACGCCGTGCGCGGCGCTGCGGGGCTGGCCCTTGCGGTCGCAGTCGTGGAGGTCACCAACGTCGAGCACGGCTTCTGGGTGGTCCTGGGCACGTTGTCGGTCCTGCGGTCCAATGCCCTGGGGACGGGGGCCACGGCCCTGCGCGCCGTCGGGGGGACCGCCGTGGGTTTCCTGGTGGGCTCGGCCATCATGGTCGGTATCGGGGGCCACCCGGTCGTCCTGTGGGTGCTCCTCCCGCTGGCCGTCCTGGTGTCGGGCGTGGCCCCGTCGATGATCTCGTTCACCGCGGGGCAGGCCGGCTTCACCCTGGTGGTCGTGATCCTGTTCAACATCATCGACCCGGTCGGCTGGAAGGTCGGCCTGACCCGCATCGAGGATGTGGGCCTCGGTTGCGCGGTGAGCATCGTGGTCGGGCTGTTGTTCTGGCCCCGGGGAGCCACTGCCGCCCTTGGACGCGCCCTGTCCGATGCGTTCGTCAAGAGCTCGGGATACCTGGCCGATGCCGTCGATCGATTGACCACCACGACCCACGGGGTGGACACCCGGCCGAGCCAACGGGGGTCCCATCGGGCCTATCTCCGGCTGGACGATGCGTTCCGGGAATTCCTGGCGGAGCGCGGCGCCAAGGTGGTGACCATTGAGACGGTGGCCAACCTCTTCACCGGGTCGAACCGGATCCGTATCGCGGCATACACGCTCTCCACATTGCCCGCCCTCCCCTCCGACCCCGGACAACCCGAGCTCGAGTCAGTGGCGATCGCCGGGGCCGTCCTGCGGGACTCCTACGCCTCGACGCACCGCTGGTATGACGAATTCGCGGAGCTGCTGGCCGACCAGCGCGACGCGCTCGATCCGCCCCCGGTCGACGACGCCACCCTGCACGACGTTCTCCGTCAGGCCCTGCAAGACGCCAGCGACCGACATCGGGGCGACCGGGTGCGCCTCGTGCTGCGGATGCTGTGGGCCGACGAGCTGCTGGAGACCCAGCGCCAGATGCAGGCCGACGTGGTCAGCTCGGCCGACCTCTTCGCCCGGCGGAGCCGACGGGTGATGATCTGAGCCGGCCCGTCTGGGTTGCCCCTTGATGTAGGACAACCGTCGGTTCACTATGGCTGTAGGGAGTTGTGATGAAGGGAGCCACGATGCGCGCCAACATTGGGGATCGAATCGTGATCGGCGGACATCGGGTGGGCCAGCCTGAACGTGCCTGCGAAGTGGTGGAGGTCCGGCATCCCGACGGAGAGCCTCCGTACGTCGTCCGATGGGGTGACACCGGCCACGAGGACCTCTTCGTCCCAGGACCTGACGCTGCCGTCGTTCGAACCGGGCAGGAGCCCGTCTGAGCGACTCCGTCCGGTCTCCGACGCCGGCCGGTTGCGAGTCCGGTGGCACTCATCGGCCGGCGGGCCGAGTTGTCTCGGAGTCAGCTGATCGGCGCGGACCGCATCGGGTGACGTCCCGCCAGGACCCTCACCTTCTTCGACGAGGGCTCGGTATACGCTGTCGGCTGTGGGGACGCGGGGGGATCTGCCGGTCTTGGCAGTCGTACAGAGCGTCGAATCGATCAATGTCTTTGACCTGGCCCAGGCGGCGGCCGGATGTTGTCAGATCGTCTCGATCATCGATGGGACCCCGTCGATGGCACGACTTCTCGGACACCTCGGTCCTGTCATCGACATCACGGGGCTGGGCGATGCCGAGGCCGTGGACAAGGTACGCGACGCCGCACCGGTAGGGATCGCCACCTTTGTGGACCCCGATCTGCCTCGCACCGCGGTGCTGGCCGAGGCCCTCGGCCTCCCGTTCCACTCCCCCGAGGTGGCCGCCACCCTGGTCAACAAGAACCGACAGCGCGAGGCACTGCGCGGGGCGGGGCTGCCGGGCCCCCGGTTCCGTGAGCTCGGCTCCGGAGACACGGCTGTGGACTCACTGCTGGGGGACCTGGCGTTCCCGGTCGTGGTCAAGCCGAGCGCGGGTGCCGCCAGCCGCGAGACGACGCTGGCCGCCGACGGTCAACACCTCCTCGACGCCGTGGCCAGTGCACGGGCGGCCGGCTTCGAGGCGATGGTCGTCGAGGAGTACCTGGCAGACTCCGAGGCCGCCATGGCCCCCGACTTCGCCAGCTTCGTCTCAGTGGAGAGCGTGATCGGGGGTGGACGGCTGCGTCACCTGGCCGTGATGAGCAAGCTGCCGCTGGCGCCGCCATTCCGCGAGAGTGGTCACTTCACGCCCAGCCATCTGCCGGACGCCACGATCGACGAAATCCTCGACGTGGTCACCACCGCGATCCACGGGATCGGAATCGTGGTCGGCGGCGTGCACACGGAGGTCAAGCTGACACCGTCCGGTCCCCGGATCATCGAGGTCAACGGGCGCACGGGTGGAGCCGTCCACGACGTGCTCGCTGAGGCCGGAGGCTGCGCGCTGATCGAGGCGGCGCTGAGGGTGGCGCTGGGCGAGACTCCGAGCGACGAGGGACTGTCGCCATGCGATCGGGTCGGATTCCGGATCAACGTCCAACCGCCGATGTCGGCGCGGCAGGTCGATTCGATCGAGGGCGTGGAGCGGGTGCGCGAGCTCTCGGGCATCAAGTCGGTGACCGTCCTGCACCCGCCGGGCGACGCCGTGGACTGGCGGCTGGGCACGGACCAGCAGATACTCGCCGTCGTCGGGGCCGTCGACAATCTCGCCGACCTGCAGACAATCCGCCGCCAGGTCGGCGAGCTGGTGTCCGTCTCGTACCGATAGCCAAGCGAGGAGGGATTCATGGGAGGACCACGCATTACCACCGTCGATGACGGGGAGTGGCAGGAGGTGCGCCGGATCGGGTTCGCCGACGGTCGGACGGCCTCGGTGCAGGAGCGGTGGCTGGACTTCTCCCCCCGGTTTCTCTCGCTCGTGGCCCGCTGGGACCCCGGGATGATGATCCATGCCCACGGCCACCGCAGCAACCACGTGGTCTTCGTCATGGAGGGTGAGCTGCGGTGCGGGGAGGTGGTGTGCCCGCCGGGGACGCACATCGCCCTGGACGAGGGAGATGCATTCGGGCCCTTCGTGGCCGGCCCCGACGGCGCCGTGCTCTTCGAGGTGATGATGGGCGACCCGAGGTCGGTGCCTACGGATCCGGAAGGTTGGGAGCAGATGCTCAAGAGTCATGAGGCGGTTCAACTCCCCAATCCGCCCATCGACATGCCGGAATGGCTGGAAGACACCCGGAGCCGGTGACATCTTGCATCGACGGCACGTAACCGTTCTCTTACTTCTGTCCGATCTCCCATCCTGGGTGACGGGACAAGTGATGCCGGTCGGCGGCGGATCGTCCGCCCGCCCGTCGTTCCTCGGCACCGACGATGTTCCGGCGTTCGTCCATGCCGACGCCATCCGATCCCGGGTGGGCCGCGGGTCAGGGTGGCTGTGACTGCGGCGCCGGCCGTCGGAGCACCTGTGCACGGGCAACGGTCCTGTGCCTGAGCGGGGATCGTCCCGGGTGGCCGGCCGTGACGCGAAGCGTGAGTCTCCGCGCCCTCCGATGGCATCCGGGAGCATTTCCCTGCGTCTCTACCCCCACGACGACCTGTCGCCCGAGGGTATCGTCGAGGAGCTGCGGCGCCAGGCGCGGGCGGCCCGGGAGTGCGGATTCGACGGCGTCATGACCAGCGAGCATCACAACGGGTTCGCCGGCTATCTGCCCAACCCGCTGCAGGTTGCCGGCTGGGCCCTCGAAGCAATGGGCGACGGGTGGGCCGCGCCCTGCCCGCTGCTCTTGGCCCTGCGCCCGGTGGCGCAAGTGGTGGAGGAGACGGCGTGGCTGGGAGCCCGGTTTCCCGGCCGCGTCGGCCTGGGTGTGGCGGCGGGCTCGCTGCCCGAGGACTTCCTGATCATGGAGGCCACTCGTGACGATCGGAGCCAGCGCTTCGCCACCGGCCTGGCCACCCTGGCGGGCGCGTTGAGCGGACGTGATCCCGGCCTGCTCGGCTCGGACCCCGCGGTGCTCAGGTGCCGCCAACATCCGATCCCTGTTGTGAGCGCGGCCATGAGCCTCGGGGCCGTGAGACGAGCGGCCCACCTCGGAGTGGGCGTGCTCTTCGACTCTCTTTCCGGAGTTGATCGCTGCCGTCGACTGGCTGACGCCTATCGCCAGGCGGGAGGCCCGGGTACGGTCGTCATGATCCGGCGCGTGTGGATGGGCTCGCCGCCCTCCGGGCGCCACGCCCGACAGGTTGCCGTCTACCGGGGCTACGCGGAGCCTTCGGCCCAGGCCCACTGGACAGGAGACCAGCTGGTCAACTCGGACGATCCCCTCTCGTTGGCCGAGCAACTGGCCGAGATGGCATCGGCGGGCGGAGCCGACGCCATCAATCTCCGGGTGCATGTTCCCGGGATGACGCCCGCAGAGGTGGCGGCACAGATCGGCGCCCTGGCGGACGTGCTGGTTGCGCTTCGTCCCCGTCTTCCGAAGTAGGGATGCAACCCGCCAGCGTTTCCCGGCCGCCGACCCCGGTAAGGCAAACGCACCACGCGCGGCCCGCCGTCTCAATCATCACGTTCGTGGGACACTGACCCGGTGCATGGGGATGCGAGCCGCTTCTACGACCTGATCCACGAGGCCCGCGGTCGCGACCCCGACGTTGAGGCTGATGTCCTCATGGCTGAGATTCGAAGGCGCAACCGCGCTGCACGCACCCTGCTCGACGTCGCCTGTGGAACCGGCGCGGGTATGTCGAGAATGTCCGAGTCGTTCGAGGTCATGGGGCTCGACGCCAGCGACGCCATGCTGGCCGTGGCGCGGGAGAGGTGCCCGGACATTCAATTCGTGCACGCCGACATGCGCTCGTTCGACCTCGAGCGGCGATTCGATGCCATCGTGAGCCTCTTCAGCGGCATCGGGTATCTGACAGAGGAAGCGGACATGCGACAGGCCATTGCGACCATGGCGTCGCACCTCGAGTCCGGAGGCGTCCTGTTGATCGAACGCTGGGTGGAGCCGGATCGATGGCTCGGATCCACCGTCAGCGCTGATGCCTACGAGTCCAAGGAGTTGGCCGTGGCGCGGGTGGTTCGGTCATGGGCGGAAGGGTTGCGATCAGAGTTCTCGGCGCGGTACACCGCAGCCTCCAGCCAGGGGTTCACAACCTTCGACGAGCACCACGTCATGCGCCTCTCGGAACCCACTGAGTTCGAAGCGGCGTACGAGCACGCGGGCCTGAGCTTCGAGAGACTGCCGGACCTGCTCCGCCCCGGTCGAGCCGTTTACGTCGGGTTGGCACCCTAAGGGCCCGCCGCGATTTTGATTACGCGTTTGGCGTCGGCGTGAGCGTGT
>JADMIJ010000211.1 GCA_015478655.1 Acidimicrobiales bacterium
CGACGGCCTCGGCGAGCTCCGAGTCGATACCGCGTATGATCGGGCCGACCATCTTGGTGTGCGCCTGCGTAGTCACGAACTTCTCCTCACGTGGCGGGCCAACGGTTGTAGTGCCGGCCGCCGTCCTGCGGGATGCCGACCTGGACGGAGTCGCCCTCGGCCCGGACCGGGTAGCGGTAAAGACAGCCTGTCGGGTTGATGCCGGCCCCCTTGCGGAGGTCGAACTCCCAGTTGTGGCCCGCGCAGAGCAGGACGCCTCGGTCCTCGTTCCAGTCCCCGTCCGCCAACAGGATCTCCTGGTGCGGGCAGATCCCCTGGTAGGCGTGCAGCTCGCCACCGGGCAGGTGGGCCAACAGGACGGGTTCGCCCTCCACTTCCACGTCGAGAATCTCGCCCTCCCAGAGCTCGTCCAGAGTGGTCGCCGCGACCCACTTGACGTCGGCGGACGCGTCCACGGAGGCGTGCTTCTGCGCCATCTCACGCATACCCGGCCGTGAGGATGTCGAGGGGTGCGACACCTGCGGTGATCACCGTCGCGTCGGGATCGAGGACGGTGCCGTTGTGGCGGACCTCGATGGGCCGGTCCTGCCCCTCCACTCGACAGTCGACGGCGTGGTGGGCGATCTTCTGCCCCACAACCGACATGGGGTCCTCGGTGTCGATCGCGGCGAGCACGACGACGAAGTCGCCGTCGAAGATGCCCTGGACCGGGAAGAGCGCCATCAGAACCCCGCCTGCGGAAGAAGGAGCCCGGACTCCGTCCGGGAGGTCGGACGAGCCCATGCGTAGTCGGTGGCGTCCACACCGCGTTCCTCGGGCGAGAGGCCCATGTACTGCAGCACGCCGCCGAGGTCCATGGGCTGGATCTGGCCGCCGAGGAACCGGTCGATGAGGCTGAGGTGACCGGCGAAGCGCTCCGGGTTCTCCTGGAACACCCACTGGCAGGGCTCCGAGCAGAACACGTAGCGGCGGCCGCCGTGGTCGAGGACGTGCGGCAGCGGGCTGTCGAGGTAGCCGGCCGCGAAGCCGGACGGGGTGACGACCGGGATCTGGCACATGTTGCAGACCATCGGCAGCGTCTCGGGGAGGGTCTTCCCGATCTCACCCGCCCGCACATTCTTCGTGATGACGTCCCACATCTTGCCGAAGCTGTCGTTCCAGCCGGGGTACTTCTCCTCCAGCCAGTCCCGCTCCTCGGCCGACATGCCGGCGTCGGGGTTCCACCACACCGTCGGACGGTGGATCCAGACCCCGAGGTGGATCGCGTGGTGGTACCAGTTCAGCTCCTTGAGGAAGTGGTCCTCCCAGTACCAGGACGGCTCGAGCCCGAAGTCCCGGAACTGGTCTAGGAACTGCTTGACGATCCACTCCTCCATGAACTCCTTGAAGGAGTGCGTGCGGTGCTCCAGCGGTGTGTAGTAGTCCATCGACAGGCCGGTGAGCAGTCCGAACAAGTGCCAGCTGCGCCAGAACATGTGGTCGATCAGGTGCTGCGCGTGCTCCTTCTGACCGTTCTCGATCAGGATCTTGACCGTCGGCTCGCCCTGTTGTGCATGGCGTGCCTCGTCGGTCTGGATCGAGGAGATCAGGGCGCTGAAGCCGAGGTCGCCGACCTCCATCGCGTCGGCCGCCATTCCCAGGAACTGCAGGTTGGTGAAGCCGGTCTCGAAGGTGAAGGTGAGCTGGATCGCGGTGGATACCGCGTCGTTGCCGGTGAACATGTCGTCGAACAGGTGGCGCGCGGCGATCGCACCCCATTCGTTGGTGTGGAAGGCCTTGTGGGCCCAGTCCGCACGCGGCTCCTTGTCCAGCAGCCCGTACGGGAAGTAGGTCTGGATCTGGCCGTGGCGGATCTCGTCCATGGCGCCGAACATGGCCATGTTCCGCCAGGCGGCGGCCCGGCCGAAGCGGCCCATCCGCATTTCGCCGATCCCGGCGAGATACTCGCCCGCGGCGATCGCGCCGTAGTGCGCGATGATCGCTGACTTCCATCCGGGGTCGAGTTCCTCGAACACCTTGGACCGGCCGACGACCTGGTTGACCGCGTAGACGCCTGCGTCCTTGCCTACCTGGTTGTGGACGTACTCCGGGTAGCTGACCTTGTAGGGCTCGTCCCAGCCCCACCACTTCTCCATCGGGATGCCCTTGGCGTCGGACATCGCCTCGGGCCAGGCCTCCTCCTCGTCGACGTAGGAC
>JADMIJ010000212.1 GCA_015478655.1 Acidimicrobiales bacterium
CCGATCGCTCGTTTCGCTGCCCTGCCAGGTCGTCGGTCGGTGGATCCAGGCTTAATTTAGAACACAGTTGTCGTGAGGACCAGCCATACATGTTCCGTCAGCGAGACATGTCACCATTGGCCAAGCCATACACCTGCCGTGAGCCAATCGCGTTACTCGCTGGATGCTCCGAATCCAGCTTGCCGCAACTGCTGTCCTACACGCCCGAATCCAGAAGCCTGGAGAAAGTACCTAGCCCCGCCTCTTCACGCCCCCATTTGAGCTGACCGCCGCGCATACGCGGAAAGGCCCTTCCAGTAGGGGAAACTGCAGGTGTCGAAGCCTCAGCATCCCCACACAGAAGGGCACTTCCAAGTGAACGGTAACAGCACTCGTCGCGTCGTTGTGGAACCCGGTGGGACCGGGGTGGTGGCCCACGTCGGACTGCACGCTCTCGGCTCCTTCGCCGACCGGTTGGGCCTCGGTGATGCACTGTCTGCTCGGATCCCGTGGAGTGGCAATGGAGTCCCAATCCACGACCGGGGCAAGGTCCTCGTCCAGATGGCGCTCACCTTGGCCGGTGGTGGCGAGAGCTGCCTCGACATCGAGCACCTGCGCATCGGGGCCGACCTGTTCGGCTCGGTGCCGTCGGACACGACGGTCGCCCGGACCTTCCACGAGATCGACGCGTCCACCCGTTCTGGGATCACCGAAGCCATGGCCGAGATGCGCGCCGAGGTGTGGTCCCGTTCATCTGCGACGACTGGCACAGTCGCCGTCCTCTTGGACATCGACGCTTCCCTCGTTGACATCCACTCCGAGAACAAGGAGCAGACCGCCCCCACGTTCAAGGGCGGGTTCGGGTTCCATCCCCTGTTCTGTTTCGCTGATCAGACCGGTGAGACCTTGGCTGCGCTGCTCCGCCCCGGGAACGCCGGTTCCAACACCGTCGCCGATCACATCACCGTCCTCGATGCCGCCGCCGCCCAGCTGCCGAGCGACATCGCTTCCGGACACCACCACGGAGACGCCTCCGATCTCGTGCAACGCGACGTCATCATGCGGGCCGACTCGGCCGGATGCACGGAGGACTTCTTGGCGGCCTGTCGTGCCCGCAACGTCGGCTTCTACGTGTCGGCCCGATCCAATGCCCAGGTCACCGCCGCCATCATGGATGCCATCGGGATCGAAGAGGTCTGGCTTCCGGCTCTCGCCCAGGACGGTGAGGCGAAGGCGGGAGCAGCGGTTGCCGAGCTCACCTCGCTGATCGATGGAAAGAAGTTCCCGAGTGGCACCCGGCTGATCATCCGACGCGAACCCCTCCATCCTGGGGCCCAGCGCAGCCTGTTTCCGAGCCTCGACTACGGCTACTGGGGCTTCTACGCCGACCAGGACGGCGACCCGAGAGACCTGGATGTCACGATGCGGGCCCACGCCCACGTCGAGTCCCACATCCAGCGGCTAAAGGACTCGGGTCTCTGTCGTTTCCCGTTCGCCAGCTTCGAAGCCAACTCCAACTGGCTGATGACCGTCACCCTGGCCGCCGATCTCGTCCGATGGTTCCAGCTTCTCTGTTTCGACGGCAGTTGGAGAGAGGCGAGACCGAAAGCACTTCGCTGGGGCATCTTCCATGCTCCGGGACGACTCGTCCACCGGGCACGTCAGCACGTCGTGCACATCATCGACGGCTGGCCGACCACTCCGGTGCTCCTCGATGCCTACAGACGCATCGCTCTCATCACCTGACGGCCTCCAGGACCCCGTGAGACGGAACCAGCTTGACGACACGCGCCCCGAAGCAGGCGACTGCTCGTTTCCGACCCATCAAATGACCCAATCGTCGGCGATGTCGCGTCCAGCGAGCCACCATGACCGGATCGCCCGTTAATTAAGCCACCCCGAAATACGGCATCACGTCACCAACGAATGGCGTCGTGAAGAGGGCGGGCTAGTCAAACCGATTTTGCGCGCTCGGCAGGATTCGAACCTGCAACCTTCTGATCCGTAGATCTAAAGTGCCCTATATCCACTATATACCGTCACTGTCCACTACGGACTGTCAGTGCCATCTAGCTGGAGCTTTATGGCTTTCGGAGTGACCACTACTGACCACCAACATCCACCACTTTCCACCTTTTGCGGCCGTTTGGGTCCCCGCCAAGTTAGTGCGCGCGTAGTATGGTGGGGGTGTGGAGGTCACCCC
>JADMIJ010000079.1 GCA_015478655.1 Acidimicrobiales bacterium
GATCTGCTCTATCGCATCACCTCCAACTGTCTGGACGCACGAATTATCGAGGCTAACACCTGCCGTCGATCGAGACTGGCTTCTAACCGACTTGCCGGTCCATGGTCCGGGCCTACCGAGTTCTCCGAGACGCGTGACCTGATAAGAGCTTGCCCTCAGCATCGAGTGGCCCATCATTGGTCTGTCCGTTGTCTTCTTGTCCGAAAATCCTCCAGAAGGGCTTGACTTCATCCATAGGAGCTTCGGTTACGTCTCAATCATCCTGCGAAGGGCAGGAGCCGGGCCACGTCCCAACTGATATTCGTTAACAGACTCGGCAGATGCATTGCTAACATCCCCGGATCTAGCTTGACTGTTGTTGAGCCAGTCTTCGGCCCAGGGCGCTCCTTGGTGTGCTGTGACAAGTCCGTGCCCTTGGGTAATTGCGGCTGGGCGCAGGGGCCTATTGGCGTAACGATGTGATCTGACGCGGACGAGGGAACCGCCAAATGCAAATCGTTGGTTGCGCGGTCCCGATCCGCAGATGCGGACCGGTCGCTGGGAAATGTGTGAGGAGGTCCCGCTTCGTCAGCTCGCCCGGAGAAATGGTCGGTGCCTTCATCCCACGAGGTAGGGTCGTCCTGATGGCTAGGGCCGGTCGCTTCCTCGTGGCGGTGTGGGCCGCCGGCGGCAACGTAATGCCAGCCGCTGGCTTGGCTCGCCTGCTCGCGGGACGGGGCCACGACGTGCGAGTCCTCGGGCCCCCGGTCCTCGCCAAGCGATTCGAGCAGGCGGGGTGCACGTTTCATCCCTATCGGCGAGCCCGCGCACCACACCTCGTGGAGGAGGAGGTACTCGACGACAACCTCCTGGGCTGGACGCGCTTCATCGCCGGAACCCGATTGGCCGATGACGTCCTGGCCGAGGTCGAGGCGAGCCCAGCCGACGTCGTCATCGCCGATGCGTTTCTTTCCTCTGCTCTTTCAGCGGCCGAAAAGACCGACCTGCCGGCTGTGGCGTTGGTGCACGTCCTCTACCAGCCCTGTGTAGAAGGTCGGAACGTCACCTCGTGGGATCCCACCCGTCCCATCGTCGATGCGACCCGCCGGCACCTCGGTTTGCCCATGCTCGATCCGTCCGCGCCCCTCGTCGCGACCCTCTGGGCGCGAGCACGACTCGTGCTCGCATGCATGCCGGAAAGCTTCGACTTTCCCCTCACTAGCCGGCCTCGCAACCTCCACTACGTGGGCCCGATCTTCGACGATGTGCCGGGCCCGCGGCGCCCACCCAAGCGTCCCAGAGTGCTGGTGAGCTTCAGCACCACCGACATGCGGCAGGACGGCGTCCTGCAGCGCGTCCTCGACGGGCTCGAGACGCTCGACGTCGATGTCGTTTGCACGCTCGGGGGAGTGCCAATCGAAGGGCTCCGCCAGACCCGCAACGCCCAGATTCGGGACTGGGTGCCACATGCCGAGGTCCTACCGAGCACCTCTGTGGTGGTGACCCACGCCGGCCTAAGCACGGTCCTCAGCGCGATGGCGAGTGGGGTTCCCCTCGTCTGCTTACCCCTCGGCAGGGAGCAGCCTCTCAATGCCGAGAGGGTGGCGGCGCTCGGTCTCGGCCGCAACCTCCCTTGCGAGGCATCTGCGGATGTGATCGCCGCCGCCGTGCAGGATGTGATCTCAGACGGCCGCTTCGCCGAGCGGGCGCACGAGATGGCGGAAGTCACTGCCGGCTACGGGCAGGGAGCGCTCGCCGTCTCCGAGGTAGAGGCCCTCCTCTAGTTGACATGAGTTGCTGATTCGCCAGAAATATGTCGAAGCGGGAATTTCGCCGCCGCCCAGCGCGCTCGGCCCGTCGTCAGCGACGATGGGAGGCGACCATGGCAGCAGCAGGCAGACCGAAGGCCGAGCTGGTGCGCACCGAGGAGGAACGATCCTCCCCGAGCGCCTCGTCCGCCGCCACAGAGGGCGCAGGTTCTCGCACTGTGGGCACGCATCGTGCTCGCATGCAACTCTGGCCCGACGAATTAGACGGTGGCACCACGGACATCTGCGTCGGTCACCGCCCTCGCACCCTCATATTCAATCTTGACCATCTTGTCGATCCGGTCGCACATTTCCGCTACCGCTGCGTGGCTCTCAGCCGAGCCGAATACGCTGCAGACGAGTTCTTGTAGACCAAGCTGCCAATCGACCTGATCGCCAGGGTGACGATTGATGATCACCTCGTCCATGCCCGGAAGTTCGATCAAGTCGTCAAGGCCCGACATGGCGGTAATCTGCCGCGCCTCCAACGGCGCGGTGACGATCCGACGATACGCAATCCTGTCGAAGTGAAGAGTTGGGCGAAGACTCACCGGCCGTCCAAGCGCCAACTCGATGGCGAATCGGTGCAGATTCATTGCTTCTCCTGCGAGTCTTATCAGTTCGGGGATGCCCCCGCCGACCCTCCCGTTGACCTCGACGATAGAGGGTCCATCCGATGAGAACTTCAACTCAGTGTGGACACAACCGTGCCGCAGGTCCAGTGCCCTAATGGCATTGCCAGCGATTCGCGTCGCCTCTTCTGAATCAACCGGGGACAGATCACTCGGCAGCACGCTGCCTGTCTCGCGAAACGGCTCGGCGAAGGCAAATCGACCGGTGACGGCCAAGTGGTGGACAGTGCCGTCCGTCACGAAACTCTCTACTGAGACCACGTCCGCGAAGCGCGAGACCAGCCTCTCAGAGCTCTCCAGAAAGCTCTCCACCATCCAACCTGCTGGTTCTACCGACCGGGCCTCAGGGCTGCCGATCACTCGAATGAGTTCGTCGGGGTTGTCGATCCGCTGAACACGCCGACTTCCGTCACCAGTCCTGGGCTTGAGCACGGCCGGATAAGGAACCACAGCCGCCAGCTCGTCGACCTCAGCTGCGCTGAGAATTGCCGGTATCTCCCTGAAGGGTGGCACCCGGAGACCGGCGTTCTGAAGTGCCTTCCGCTGCTCGAACTTGTCCGTGATGCGCTCGGCGACGACTGGCGAGTGGAATCGCAGCCCGAAAGCCTCAGCAATAGCGGCGAGGACCCTCATCCGACGGTCAGTCACCGTGAGGATTCCCGTTGGGCCGAGGGTTCCCAACGTGTCGATCATCTGGGGCACAGACAGACCACATACATCGACAACTGTGCCGAGTCGGCGAAGAAGACGAGCCGTCTGCATCATCCCTGGCTCTGAAAGATCCACGAGCCAGATCACGTTGCAGAGCCCGACGGCCGCCTCTTTGAGCGCGAACACCGACGTCGTGGCGGTCTCGTACGAGATGATCAGGCGATCGGCTGCAGAGCTCTCAGGGGTCCGCCCCGATCCCAGATCGAATGACACGGATTGGTATCGGCGCAGCTATTCCCCAGCTTGAGGAACCAGCTTCACCTGCTCAAGTTTGACCACCTCTCGTCCGAAATTGATGAGTGACAGAGGGAGAAACTCGGTGGGAGTCGCAGATCGTAAGCAGGCTAGGCACGGGTACCGTGTCACAGGACCGGTGGCCCCGAGTCGGGATAACGGCGACGGGATCGGATTCGCCCGAGGCCGCTCTGACAGGAATCCGCTCTCTCGCGCCCAGCGGACCGAGGTTCAGGCCTCAGAGACGGTGTCGCCGCCGCGAATCGGAATCCACCGATGATTGAGATGGCCGTGGTCGGCCTCGGTCCTTGGGGACTGTGCGTCTTCGAGCGAGTGGTCAATCGAACCCGACAGACGGGCCGCCCGGTACGGCTTCACCTCATCGACCCGAACTCGACTGGCAGCAGCATCTACCGCCCCGACCAACCTGACTACCTCATCCTCAACAATCCCTGCGGCCAGATCTCGCTCGGTACGGCGATACCAGATGACCTCTCCCCGGCATATGGGGTCGGGCTCCACGAGTGGGCCGTTCAGCGGGGCTACCGCTGGATCGGGGATGAATGTCGGATCACGACCAGGGGAATACCCATAGAATCCTCAGACTATCTACCCCGGCGGCTGATGGGCGAGTACCTCAGCTGGTTCTTCGACGCACTGCTGGCCGAGGCGCCGGACCAACTTGAGATCGTCCCTCACCGGGCGACGGCCACCGACATCGTCAGGCTGGCCCAGGGTCGAGAGCGCATCATCCTCGACAACGGTGTGCCCCTTGATGTCGACCACGTGGTCCTTACATCTGGGCATACCTTCAACGACGAGGAGCCGATCGATCGTGCCGGGTTGCGACCGTTGCGACCCTACCCCGTCGACTACCTCAAACAGTTGGTGACTCCGGCAAGTCCCGTGGCCATCGGCGGCATGGGGCTGGTTACCTTCGACATCCTCGCCGCCTTCACCATCGGCCTCGGCGGATCCTTCTGCGAGGGCACGAGAGGCCAGAGGTACCGGGCGAGCGGGAAGGAGCCGGTGATCGACCTGTACTCCCGCTCCGGCATTCCGCCAATCGCCAAGTCCGCGACCGGCATCGATGCAACGGGCGACTATCAGCCGATCGTCTGCACCCCCGACCTGCTCTCGGCCATTCGTGATGGCTCCGGACCGTCGACCGATCGCCGGATCGACTTCCGCGTTGACGTGCTGCCACTGCTGGTTGCCGAGATGTGTGCTCGGTACCATACTCACTGCGCCTTCCTCCGCGGCGGCGACGACGAGCGGACTCGTGTCCGCGATCAGCTCGAGGCGAGCTGGACGGCGGACCGATTCGACGCAGCCATTCGCGATCTATCCCGGCTCGATGGCCAGTTCGATCCGGAGTCCCTGTTCATCGACGACTCTGTGGCGCGATTCGAAACTGGCGATCACTACGAGCACTACGTCTACGCCGCGCTGGCATCCGACGTCCGCGAGGCTTTTGCTCCGGGCGGGAGCCCCACAAAGGCCGCGCAAGAAGTAACCAGGATCCTGCGTGACGACATCCGATCGGTCGTGGAGTTTGGGAGCCTCTCGCTCAACTCCTATCTGGACTTTCAGTCGCAGATTCGCTCGCGCATCACCCGGTTGGATGCCGGACCGCCCCCCAAGCGGTCACAGCAGCTGCTGGCGTTGATGGATGCCGGCATCGTCCGCGCCCGCCTCGGACCCGATCCGACCATCGCGCATCGTGCAGACAACCAAAAGGTGGTCAGGTCGACCCGCCTTGACGATCCGATCGAGATCAATGTGGACACGGTGGTACGGGGCCACCTCGACATGCCGTCGTTAGATCACAGCGCATCACCGCTTCTGGCCCGCCTCTACCGCACCGGTCGCCTCACCCAACTCAGCTACCAGGGTACGGCGGTGGGAAGCGTCGCCATCAGCGACAATTTCCATCCCTACGACGTCGAGGGGCGGATCCAGACCCAGCTGTCGGTCCTCGGCGTGCTGACCGAGGGGACCCGCTTCTTCACGCACTACGTCCCATCACCCAAGAGCCGGAGGCGTGCCGTGGTAGACGCTCAGGCCTGCGTCGAAATGGCAATCGGATGACAAAAGGCAAGCCACTGGTGGCGGTAGCCTATGGTCCGCGCTCGGTGCCGGTGCTGCAGCTCGTCGAGGCGGCGGCAGGCCGGTGCGACGTTCTGTGGATGGTCGACGAGTGCCTCGATAGCGCGAATGAGACAGCCCGGCTGCTTCGTCGCTTCGGGCCGGTGGTCGCCACCGGCCACCCGGACCTGGACGAGACGGCGGCCGCGGTCGGTGCCCACGATCCGGATGGGATGGTCACATATTTCGACTCCGGCATGGTGAAGCTCGCCGATGTCGCTGCTCGGCTGAGCCTGCCGTTCAGTACCCACGAAACAGCCTGCGCCCTCGTGGACAAGGTCCGGCAACGGGAGATGCTTAGTGCGGCCGGTCTGGTCGTTCCGAAGTGGTGGCGCCTCGCCGCCGATGTCGGACCGGAGGCTGCGATGGAGGTGATCGGGCCGGAGTCGTCGTGGCCGCTCGTGCTCAAGCCGCGCTCCGAGTCGGGAAGTCGGCACACCTTTCGGGCGAATGATGCCGCCCACGGAGCAGAGCTGCTGGCCGACATCGGATCGGCGCGCCAGGAGATGATCGCCGAGGAGTACCTCGAAGGCCACCCCGCACTGCACGGGAGTTCCTTCGCGGACTACGTCTCCGTCGAGACAGTGGTGTCTGCGGGGACGATGAGCCACATCGCTATCACCGGTCGATTTCCGCCGGCTGAGACATTCCGCGAGACCGGATTCTTCGTTCCCGCGGCCCTCGACCCTGAGCTCGCGCCCCAGGTGCTGCGGGAGACCGAAGCCGCCCTGGATGCCCTGGGCGTCACCGTCGGATGCTTCCACACGGAGGTCAAACTCACACCGGATGGGCCGCGCATCATCGAAGTGAACGGTCGACTCGGGGGGGGCATACCGGACATGGTCGTGCGGGCCACCGGCGTCGACCTGTTCAAGGTGTCCCTCGATGTCGCCCTCGGCGCGGACCGGGCCTTCGACGGACCCGAACCCTGCTCTCAGGTTGGGTACCGCCTCTTCCTGCAGCCGCCTCCCTTTGTGGCGACGGTGACGGCCGTCGCGGGCGTCGAGCGGCTGACTGACCATCCGTGGATCGACAGCGTCACCGTCCACCGAGGCCCGGGTTCCCGCGTCGACTGGCGGGATGGAAGCCGAACCTTCATCGTTGCCGTAATCGGCAGTGCCCCGGATCACCAAGCGGTCGTCGACATCGAGCACCTCGTGCGCGATGTCGTGAAGGTGAGTTATTCGGTGGAGACACAGTAGCTAATGGGCCCGGCCCTCCTCTCCCCTGACGATCACCGGCCCGGGCGTTCTCGTGACCTCGAGGTGGCCTTCGTCAACAACATGGCGGACGGAGCTCGGGGTGGGTCTGACCGCCAGTTTGTCGCACTCCTGCTTGCGGCGTCGGGCCCAGCCACGCTCGCCGTGCATCGCTACCGCGGTGGCCTAAGCGCCCCTTTGCCCGGCTCAGTCGACGAAGCCGGGTATGCCCCCCTCACCGCTCTGTTCGAGCACCGGCCGGACGCGGTCGTCGTCACCGGATGCGAGCCATCGACCGAGCGGTTGGTCGACGAGGTATTCTGGCCCGAGCTCCTTCATCTCCTGGATTGGATTGCCGATCGCAAAGTGCCCGCGTTCCTGTCGTGCCTCTCCGCCCATGCCGCCCTACTGGCGTACGAGGGGATCGAGCGACGCCGTCTTCCGGCCAAGTGCACTGGCGTATTTCGACAATGCATCGATCAGACTCAACGCTTGGGCCACGACTTGGGTGATCCGCTCGTCATGCCTCATTCGCGGTGCAACGACGTCCCGCTCAGCGAGGTGACCCGAGCGGGTTATGCGCCGATCGTCTACTCGGAAGCGTCGGGCTGGACGGTGGTGAGCAAGGAGCGCAGCGGATCGATGCTGGTGCTCGCTCAAGGCCACCCGGAGTACGAAGGAGCGACCCTTCTGCGAGAGTACCGGCGTGATGTGCGGCGGTTCCTCGGGGGGTCGCGCTCTGACCCCCCCTCACTGCCGGTTGACTGTGTGGCGCCGTCAGATGCCGAGGCACTACAGCGGTTCCACAAACGGCTCCTAACGGGTGAGCACTCGAGCGGCGCGTCTCACCTCTCGTTCGAAGCGGTTGCGGCCCGGGCACCCTGCGCCTGGGCGGCGACGTCCGCTGGACTGTTCGCTAACTGGCTCGAGAGCATCGGCCAAAGAGTGGCTACTCTCTAGTCTGGCGCTGGGATGAGGTGACGATGCGCGACGAGACGATTGCCATTCAAGGCGGCTACACGGCGGATGCGACTCGGGCCGTCGCGGTGCCGATTTATCAGACGATCGCCCACGATTTCGTCGATGCCGACCATGCCGGAGCTGTCTTTGACCTCGAAGTTCCGGGGTTTCACTACAACCGGATAAACAATCCGACCAACGACGTCCTCGAGCAGCGGCTGGCGGCGCTAGAGGGTGGAACGGCCTCCCTGACCGTGGCGTCGGGAATGGCGGCGGTGAGCTACGCCGTCTTGAATCTGGCACGGGCGGGATCCAACATTGTCGTCGCTCCGCAACTCTACGGAGCGACCTACACGTGGTTTGCCCATGTGCTGCCGACCGTTGGCATCGACGTGAGATTCGCCTCGGGCGACCCCGTGATTTCCATGGAGCCCCTCATCGACAAGCATACGGCCGCCATCTTCTTCGAAACCGTGGGCAACCCGGCCGGCAATGTCGCCGACATCGCGGCATTGACAGCGCTTGCCCATCGCTATGGCGTACCGGTGATCGCGGACAACACGATCCCTACGCCGCTCATGCTCAAACCGATCGAGCATGGGGTGGACGTCGTGGTTCACTCCCTGACCAAGTTCATCGGTGGCCACGGCACGACTCTCGGCGGCGTCATCATCGACGCCGGCACGTTCCCATGGACCGAGCACGCGGACCGGTTTCCGATGTTCACAGAGCCAGAGCCTGCCTTCCACGGAGTGGTCTACGCACGCGACTTTCCTGACGCACCGTTCGTCGTGCGGGCCAGGACGGTGGCATTGCGCAACACCGGTGCGACCCTCTCGCCGTTCAATGCCTTCCTCCTCCTCCAGGGTCTCGAGACACTGGCCATCCGCTTGGAGCGCCAAGAGGCGAATGCGCTCGCGGTCGCCGAATATCTGGCCGCGGACGACCGGGTCGAGTGGGTGGGGTACGCCGGCTTTCCCGGCCACCGCTCCTTCGACCTGGCGAAGCAGTATCTGAAAGGGCGGGTCCCACCCATCGTCACCTTCGGTCCTGTCGGGGGCTACCGTGCCGCCCTCTCCTTCTTCGACTCGGTTTGCTTGTTCAAACGACTCGTGAACCTCGGCGATGCCAAGTCGCTGGTCAGCCACTCGGCGTCGACGACCCACCGCCAGCTCGGCCCGGAAGAACTGGCGGCGGCGGAGATCGCTCCAGAGCTCGTTCGACTGTCGTTGGGTCTAGAACACATCGACGATCTCCTGGAGGACATCGACCATGCATTGAACACCGCTGCTCGAACGTCCTGAGAAGGCAGCCGCCAGTGGGATTGATGTTACCGACGCTGCCTCTCCCAGCGCTCGATGTGACGAGTCATGAGTTCCGACGCGAAGACGAGGGCGCTGAGGGCACCACAACCTGTCGGTGCCCTCAAACTCATCCGACCAGGTCATGCAACGAGTCGGTACTCGTGGATGAGGCCGCCGAGTACCTCATTTCGACGTAGCCCTGTGGGATCGGGCTCATCGATCGGGTCTGGCTCGACCTTTGAGGTTCTGGGTGGCCGCTGGTCGAGGGCACGATGCGGGCGGTGGTCGTTGTAGTGAGCGATGTACTCGGCCAGTACCTGCTGGACATGGCTGCGCGCAAAGATCAGGGAGGCGGTTGGTGCACTCTCGGCGGACGGTGCCGACGAACCGCTCGGCGAATGCGTTCGCACGAGGTGCTCGAACAGGCTGAAGGGCACCAGAATACCGCTCAGGCCTCTGGACTGGCATTTCGCATCAACGGTCGGCCATCATCCACCGTGGCCTTCGCTCTCGTCTACCTCAGCCTGTGCCGACTCCTCGGCCTCGTACGGTCTGCGGGTCGGTCCGAGTCCGAAAAGGACATCGAGATCATGGTGCTCCGACACCAGGCCCATGTCCTCCAGCGCCAGCTCCACGCGCGCGGTATCGACCGTCGGATCGGGCCATCCTTGCCGCGCTCAGCCGTTTGCTCCCTCGACCCCGGTGGCGGTCGTTCATGGTCACCCCCGAGACCCTGCTTCGATGGCACCGCGAAGCGGCAAAACATCAGTGGAGACGATGTAGAAAGCAACGAGGTCCTGGCCCGGCCGCCCATGAACGAAGAGCTGGTCGAGCTCATCGTCCGACTGGGTCGAGAGAACCGACGCTGGGGATGCGTCCGCATCCAAGGAGAGCTGCGAAATCTCGGTACCCGCGTCTCGGCCAGCTCGGTGCGAAGGATCCTGCGGCAACGCGGTCTCGGACCTTCTCCACGGAACGGCCCGACCTCGACAGAGTTGTTGGCCACCCAGGCGCAGAGCGTCCTCGCCACGGACTTCTTCACCGTGGACACCGTGTCGCTGAAGCAGCTCTAAATTTAGGTGCTCTTCGTCATCGAGCTCTCGACGGGGGGGTCCACCTTCTCGGTGTCTCCGACCAACCGACCAGCGCGTTCGTCACCCAGGTGGCCCGCAACCTGGTCGGTGATCTCGCCGACCGCGGTCGCTCGGTCAAGTTCCTCATCAGTGACCGTGATGCAAAGTTCTGCGCCAGCTTCGACGAGGTGTTCCACTCTGAGGGCATCCGGGTCATCAAGACACCGATCCGATCGCCTCGGGCCAACGCATACGCGGAGCGGTGGGTCGGCACAGTGCGGACTGATGTTTCGACTTGTTGCCCATTAGGTCGCAGGCACCTCGAACAGGTCCTTCGCCGCTACATCCGGCACTACAACCAACAACGCCCGCACCGGGGAATCGATCTCAGCGTGCCCGTATCAGACAGCCCGGTCATCGCCGCTCCCCCGTCCCTGCACGTCCATCGTCACGACGTGCTCGGTGGCCTCATCCACGAGTACCGCCCGGTGGCTGCGTAGCCGGACCGTTGCCGGGGGACGCCACTGTACTCTTCGTCCCAGTGCCATAGCGAACACGCTCTCGACCCGACCCACCGATGTCCCATGGAACCCGCGTTAGCCTTCGAGTCGCGATCGGTCGGCGCGATCGAGGTTTTGGAGCCCTTCACCTCAGGCGTGCTCGCGACTCTGAGAACAGCGTTGTTGCGGACCGGATGAGAAGGCATGATGGACGGACTGGAACTTCGCGGAGACGACAATGCCCGAGCAGGTGGAACGCACGGAAGATCTTGCCCATCGGGTCCGAGCGGGCGCAATCGGCTGACCTGACGGCGGTCAGTGCCCTTCTTGACCGGAATGTCCACTGGGGCGCTCCCGATGATCCGTCACCGAGTTGTCAGCACCGAAGCAGGTGCTCGCTGGTACCAGCGCGGGCGCGACGCAGGCGTCCGAGGCGGAGTGTCTGAAGTGACTGCGCTCGGGGATCGGATCGTTCTTGGGCTGCAAGTGAGCACCCATCAGGCTGCACTCCAGGGAGCCGGCGAGGTCGAGCGATGGCAGGTCCTCACGGTCGACGGTGGTCGAATCATTGACATCGTCGGGTTTTATAGGCGCGAAGAGAGGCCGACTGGGAGGTGGTCGTGCCAGCAACTCATCCGAGCAGGGGGACCAGGACTTTCGTGGTGGCTTCCGAAAGAATCAAGATCTCCCCGCCTTTCGCACTCACCTTCTTCTACCGAGTCTTCTGCCGCGTCCTCCAAGTTCTTCGTCGGCTGGCAGGGGACCGCACGGAGCTGGCCGTCGAACTCGTGGTGCTGCGCCACGAGGTCATGGTCCTCCGTGGCCAGATCGCACGGCCGGCCCTCCAGCCGACAGACCGGGCCATGCTCTCTTCTCGCCCAGCTGCGTCAAGGGCTCTTTGTCCAGCCCGAGACCCTCTGGCCTTCCCCCCGGCCGGACACATTGCTATGCGGCTTCCGGTTAACGGCGTGCGAAGCGTAGCTCCCATTGGATCGGCGACAGGTTGCCAAGCGTGGAGTGCAACCGCGCCGCGTTGCAAATGGTTGATCCAGGCGATGATTCGCCCGACCTGCCTCTGCACTCGACGCGAACCGGCATCGGTGCAGGAGCTTACGCTTGAGCGTCGCCCAGAACGACTCCGCGACTGCGTTGTACTGGCTCGATCCGATGCGGCCGACCGACTGGGCGATCCTGTTCCTCCCGCACAGTTTCCGGAAGTCTCTCGCCATGTACTGGGAGCTGCGGACGTGGTGGAAGTCCATCCCCTTCACATCGCCTCCGCGAACTTCGACTGCCATCTCGAGCGCCCTGGCCACGAGCTCGGTGGTGAAGCACACCAAACTACGATCAGGCCTCTGGACTGGAACTTCCCCTCGACCTTCGACCATGACGATCTCGAAGCTGAGTTGCTGCGGGTTCGCCACCGCCGTTGATCGAGCACGTTGCCCTGGAGAACCGAGAAGAGCGACTCCATGGCCGCGTTGTCGCTGGCGGAAGCCACCCGGCCCATCGACCCGGTGAGGTGGTCCGCCTTGAGGGACTGCCGGTTAAGCACGTAGAGCCACTTGTAGCCCGGTTGGGTCTGGAGCGTAGGTTGGGACGGCGAGCGCTGGGCTCCTACGATGAGTCGTTGGCTTGGACACCGCCGGGCTGGCGCAGGCCGACACGCCGCCCACGCGTTCACGATCGTCGAGAGATGTTGGTTCGCATGTAGTGGCCAGTGCAACCACTCCTCGGGCCCTGCATCCAGAATCACTGCGGTGAGGTGCTCCCGCCGTTCGAGATCGACGCGGCCTCATTTGGGCGACGGCGCTGCCAGGGGCAGTGAATGCCTCCCCCTGCAGTCGGACTGTGACGGGCAGGTGAACGCTCAGGGCCACCGCGGACCCGGGCTCGCCCTACTATGCCGCCTTCGTGACGCCCGGCCACGGGGTCGTGGCCCAGGGGCGGACGGCTCAGGGCGCGCCGACGGCGCAGGCGGCGACACCGGGCGTCGTGCCCACCTATCTGAAGGTGGCAAGGATTGGCGTCTCATTCACGGCCTACACGTCGCCCAACGGTAAGACCAGGACCGGCGTGCCGGGTTCGACGGTGACCCTGGCCAACCTCAGCGGGGTGGTCCTGCGCGGCTTGGCCATGACCTCGCACAACCAGGGGACCGGGGGCACAGTGGCCATGGGCACGGTGGAACTGGTCGGGTGACCTGACGGAGCGCGCCGAGCGGCCACTGCGGAAACCGGGCTGGACACGCACCACGACTTGTTAGTGGAGTCTGAAAGTCTCATGGCGGATGGTCATATAGTGGTTGCCGAACCGAGTTGGGTCGTTGGCCTCGCCATGCGCGGCATGAGCACCGGCCGGGCGGATCTTGAGAAGGCCTTTGTCAAAGTGGCCCGACTCTACGCAGAGCGAGAGGGGATCTCATATTCCGCCTGGCGGGCGGTAGGCGTCAGTGCCCCGGTGCTGCAAAAAGCGAAGATCCCTCGTACGCGATCTTGAACGCCAGAAGCTGAGTCGATTGCTTCGAGCGTTTCGTGCCCACCGCACATGATTGCTGCCTCAGACCCCCGCGCATCGTGTCCGCGGCACCACCTCGATTCGCGGCATACAGACCGCTGGTCAGTTTTCAGCCCCTGACCTTTCGGGGGATCTGATCACGGTCCAGCCGGAGCGACGCGGAATCTACACAATGCCGATCCGGACGGCATTCCCCTGGGCGGTGTTCAAAGGCCCTGGCCCTGGCCTACAATTGAAGCGTGAGAAGAGCTGCAACAGGCGCGGTCGTCATGTTCATGGCCGTAACAACGCTCTCGGCCTGTGGTCTCACACCCAGTGCGGCGCCCGCAGCGAAAGCATCCGCTGCCGACACGTCAGCCCGCCTGACGGCCGCCGTCACCATCAGTCCCGTCAGCGGAACAGCCGGCGTGGCACTGGACGCACCCGTGACGGTCACGACCAACTCTGGGCGCTTGACCGCTGTGCAGGTCACACCGACCACCGGGGCACCGCTCACCGGCAGCCTCAACGCTGCAGCCACGCAGTGGACGTCTGTGGGCGCACTGGGTGCCACCAGCACCTATCAGGTCAAGGCCGTGGTGAGGGGTCCCTCCGGCGTGACGGGGACGCTAACCTCCAGCTTCGCCACGCTCACCCCGACAGCCTTCGTTGGGGTCAGTCTGTGGCCGGGCACAGGTCTGACGGTAGGTGTGGGCCAGCCGATCGTCCTGCGGTTCAGTCAGCCGATCATCACTGCGTCGAGCCGGCAAGCGTTGCTGGCCTATCTGCATCTGTCGTTGTCCAGCCCGGTTCCTGTCGGTGCCTACTGGTTCTCGCCCACCGAACTGCATCTTCGCCCACAGAACTATTGGCCCTCCGGTGAGCAGGTCGCGTTCTCCGACTCACTGGGGGGATGGGACGCTGGGAGCGGCGATTGGGGCCAAGGCAGCGACAGCGTCACCTTCAGCGTTGGCGACGCCAGGATCTCGACCGCCAACCTGGCCACCGACCAGATGACGGTGACGGACAACGGGCAGACCGTCGCCACCTATCCCATGAGCGGCGGCCGGGACCAGTACCCCACCATGAACGGCATCCACCTGGTGCTGGATCGAGAGAGTCAACTGCACATGATCTCCTCGAGCGTGGGTATCCCCGTCAACTCGCCGGACGGCTACGACGAGATCGTGTACTGGGACATCCACATCTCCGATAGTGGCGAATATGTGCATGCCGCCCCGTGGTCGGTGGGTGCTCAGGGCAATACCAACGTGTCGCATGGCTGCATCAACCTCAGCACGGCCGACGGCCAACATTTCTTCAATTTCAGCCGGGCCGGGGACATCGTGAACGTGGTCGGCGGACCTCGTCCACCGGTAGCCGGTGATCACGGGGTCATGGATTGGTCGACCCCCTGGACGTCCTTCACCCCGATCGGCGTCTCGCAGCTGACCCCAGCAGTGACGACGACGACCGTCCCCTCGTAGTCAACGGCGCGGGCCGGGCAAGCCCAACGGACCGGCGGAATCGGTGGCGCAAATGCCAGCGGTTCCAGTCCCGGGGGCACACCGGGTCGACAGCTGATGGACCCCACGCCCGGACAGGCGGGCGTCCTCGGTCGTGGCCTGGTCGGCGGAGGCAAAGCGCACTTGGGCCCGGGCAGCGGCGGCGCACAGTCAGACTGCCTCGGTCGCCGTCAGTGGCCAAGCTGTCCATGCCCGGGGGGAGCGCCACGGTCATCACACCGGAGGCTTCTCATTGCCGCCGAGGCGAGAGGGGCTGGATGGGGATGGTTCGATCGATCCCGTGGGCCTCGCCCGGCAGTCGAAGCTGGAGGTCAGCTAGCCGGCGGCTTTGCCGACGGGGGCGCGGCCCGGCGACGGTTATGACCAGCCAGACAAAAAGCAGTCGGCGTCTGTGCGGAGCACGCTGTCGGGGAGTTGGGTCCACGTCGAGGGCAAGCCGGTCACCGCCGAGTGACCATGCGCAGCCAGCATTCGCCTACCCAGGTCGGCCGGCCAACACGAACTGCGGATACAGCGGGACAACCTGAACCGTCGTGCCGGTGTACGGAGCTTGGATGACCTGACCGCCGCCAACGTACATGGCTTCATGCTCCCCAGGGTCGGCAAACCAGACCAGGTCGCCGGGTTGGAGATCAGCCATGGAGATATGGGTGGTGGCGCCGTACTGTGCACCGCTGAAGTGCGGGAGATTGACGCCCGCCAGTCCCCAGGCCCACATGATCAAGCCTGAGCAGTCGAAACCGACCCCAGGGGTGGCGCCACCCCACACGTAAGGGACTCCGATCTGGGATTCTGCGGCGGCAACAGCCTGGGCTGCTCCGCCGGCAGGCGGAACACTTATCACCGTTGGGGGTTTGAGCGATGCAGCCGTCGCCTGTCCCTGAGGTGCTGTCCCCGCTTGAGGTCGAGTCGCTGCTTGTCGCTGACCCACTGCCTGTTGCTGGGCCGCGACGGCGAGCCGCGACTGCGCAGCTGTCACCGCGGCAGCCTGTTGGGCTTGCTGTTGCTGTTGAATCAGGGTGGCGATCTGTCCGGTGACTTGATTCAGTGCTCCCTGTTGCTGCTGCTCGAGCTTTTGAGCCTGGCTCATCTCGTTCTGTGCTTGGTCAGCGGCTTGCTGGACCTGGTTCTGTTGCGTCGCAAGCGTCGCCTGTTGCGCGGCTAGTTCTGACTGAGAGGTGCGCAGATTGTCGACTGCGGTGGTGATATTTCCAGCCGCGATTCCCGCGTATTCACTCTTGGCCTCTGCGGCACTCATATTTCCAGCGAAGAGAGACGACATCGA
The DNA here is from genome assembly GCA_015478655.1 of Acidimicrobiales bacterium. GTDB lineage: Bacteria > Actinomycetota > Acidimicrobiia > Acidimicrobiales > RAAP-2 > Bog-756. The sequence goes on from JADMIJ010000079.1 coordinate 15,856, forward strand.
GTCTTGGTTCGACGTACCGCTGTTCATGTAGGCCTGGACTGCTTCCTTGCGAAGGACGCGACGATGGGCGTCGACTGCTTGTTGGTCCTTCGAAATGGTTCCCTTGACCACCTCGATCTGTTGCCGGAGCGAGCCCAGCGTCAGCTGAGCTCCGTCGTATTGTTGGTTGAGCGCTCCGATCTGTTCCCCGGTCGACTGGATCTGTTGCTGGATCTGTGACGCTCGAGCCCTCGCATCGGAGATCTGGTCGGCCGACCCCGGTGTCGGCACCAGGATCGCCCCCGTGCCGGTGACGACGAGGACCAGCGTGATGACAGTAACCCCACGGAAAACCGCGGCCCTCAGAAAGGACAGCATCAAACGGCTGTCCACATCCATGCGAGCATGGGAGCACATCTTAGACCACACTTTCAAAGCCCAATGGGTCATACAACCCGTTCCGCATGCAGCACCCAGACCTGTGCGTGCCGAATACTCATCCGACCAGGTCACGCCGCGAGTCGGTACTCGTGAATGAGGCCCCCGAGGACCGCCTTTCGGCGTAGCCGCGCCGGATCGGGTTTGTCGATTGGGTGTGGCGGGACCCCCATGGTCCTCGGAGCCTGCTCGTCGAGCGAGCGATGCGGACGATGGTCGTTGTAGTGAGTCAGGTCCTCGGCCAGCACCTGCTCGAGATGAGTGCGTCCGAGGATGAGGAGCCGGTCGAGGCACTCTTGGTGCGTGCCGAATGCTGATCCGACCAGGTCATGCGACGAGTCGGTACTCGCGAATGATGCCACCGAGGACCGCAGCGCGACGTAGCTGTGTGGGATCAGGCTTGTCGATAGAGGCAGGCGCGACCTTCAAGGCCCTCGGTGCCTGCTGGGCAAGCGAGCGATGCGGACGATGGTCGTTGTAGTGAGTCAGGTCCTCGGCCAGGACGCGCTCGAGCCGGGCGTCGACAGCGCAAACACAGCCAGAGCCCGCGTGTCCGAGTGGTCGGGCATTGGATGCTTCAAGAGACTGATCAGGGCAACTACATGGGGCATGCCCTGTGCCTGTGGGTGCCGAAAATGTCATCCATCCTCCCTGAACGGGGACGATGCCTTTCCCATGCTCCCGGCAAATAACGGCCCCTCCTCGAAGGCATCCCGGGTCCGCTGGACGTCAGACGGGATCGAAAGGTGCCTAATCCTCTTCACGCCGCCATTCATCGGTGGCCTGATGCCGTCATTCCGGTGGGGTGA
>JADMIJ010000213.1 GCA_015478655.1 Acidimicrobiales bacterium
CACCTGGCCGTCGGACATCGCGCCCCGGGGAGTGAGCCTTCGCTGGCTCTGGCCCGCCGCGCCGCACGTTCCGGCGACCTCCATCGTGGACGGCGGTCCCATCCCCCTCAGCGAGCCGCTGCCGCTCCTCGTCGGCCTCGCCCCGTCGAGGGTCGGGGGCGGCGGCCACACGGCCACTTTCGCCGGGGTTCCGCAGCTAGACGCCCCGGAAGGCATACGAACGGGCTGGTCTGAGCACGAAACGGGCCGCCGGATGGGTTTCCGGCGCCCTGTCGAATAGATACACGTATGCGCTCGCGTGGTGTTGACAGGATAGATAGGGTTGCGTACGCTGCAGGGCATGTACCTGCGGACCACCCGGCGGCGCAACGGCGACGGCTCGGACGTTCGGTACCTGTCCCTGGCCCATAACGAGTGGGACCCGGTGGCCCGCCGCTCGAAGGTGCGGATCCTGTTCAACTTCGGGCGCGAGGATGAGCTTGACCCCGACGCGATCCGGCGCCTGATCGGCTCGCTGAGCCGGGCCCTCCCGCCGGGTGAGGCGTTGGCGGCGGCGATGCCGTCAGAGCTGCGCTACCTCGAGTCGCGTCCCTGCGGTGGCGCCTGGCTCCTCGACGGCCTCTGGGCGCGGCTCGGGATCGGTGAGATCCTCGCCCGCCTCCTGCGCGGCCGGCGGCTCGATCCATCGGCCGAGCGGGCCCTCTTCGCGATGGTCGCCAACCGGGCCCTCGCCCCCTCGTCCAAGCTGTCGTGTGCCGCCTGGGTGAGCGAGCGGGTCGCGATCCCGGGTCTCGCGGAGCTCTCCGATGACCAGTGCTACCGGGCCATGGACTGGCTCCTGCAGATCGAGGCCGAGCTCGCCGAGCAGGTCTACTGGGCGACCGCGAACCTGCTCAACCTCGAGGTCGATCTGCTCTTCTTCGACACCACGAGCACGTACTTCGAGACCGACGAGGCCGACCCGCCCTCCGAGGGTGCACCGGCGGGCTTCCGCACGTACAACGGTCACTCCAAGGACCACCGCCCCGACCTGCCCCAGGTCGTGATCGGGTTGGCAGTGACGCGAGAAGGGATCCCGATCCGGGTCTGGACCCTGCCCGGCAACACCGCCGATATGGCCCTGATCCGGATGGTCAAGGACGACCTGCGGGCCTGGAGGCTCGGGCGGGTGGTGTGGGTGACCGACCGGGGCTTCGCGTCAGCCGAGAACCGCCGCTACCTCCAGCGCGCCGGCGGCCACTACATCACAGGAGAGAAGCTCCGCAGCGAGAGCGCCGAGGCCAAGGCGGCCCTCGCCAGGCAGGGTCGCTATCACGTGGTGGCCGGCAACCTCGAGGTCAAGGAGGTCGTCCTCGACGAGGGCACGATGCGCGACCGCTTCGTCGTCTGCCGCAACCTCGACGAGGCCGTCCGCGATGCCGCCATCCGCGACCGGCTGCTCGCGCAGCTCAAGGCCGCCATCGCGGAGAGCGACGTGCTCGCCCCCGCGGCGCGCGCGAAGCTCGCCTGCGACCTGCGGGGCAAGCCCACCAACCGGCGCTTCCTGCGGACCACGAAGGCGGGCCTCCTGCGGATCGACCGGGCGGCGGTGGCTGCCGACGCGAAGCTCGACGGCAAGTTCCTCCTGCGCACGAGCGACCCGACGCTGTCAGCCGAGGACGTCGCCACGGGGTACAAGCAGCTCCTCGAGGTCGAACGGGCCTGGCGGGACATGAAGACGACGCTGGACCTGCGCCCGGTCTACCACCGCCGAGAGGACCGCATCCGCTCGCACGTCCTGCTCTGCTGGCTCTCCCTGCTGCTCATCCGGATCGCCGAGAACGCGACCGGGGAGACCTGGCGGAACCTGCGTACGGAGATGGACAAGCTCCATCTCGGGCGCTTTGTCGGACCCGCCGGCGAGGTCTCCCAGCGGACCGAGACGACCACCCGTCAGGCCGCCATGTTCACGGCCACGGGTGTCGCCGAGCCGCCCCGCTACCTCCGGGTGGCCACGCCGCAGGCTGCACCAGCCGCTGCCGGCTGATCTATCCCGCCCGCACGCGCCAGGCGCGTCATAGGTACACGTTCACGCTCCAGCTGCGGAACCCCGGTTTCCGGTGGCAACGGCGCTCCGGGACGTTCTTCCTGGCGCCGGGCGATCCCCC
>JADMIJ010000214.1 GCA_015478655.1 Acidimicrobiales bacterium
CGGCGCTCATGAGGAGGCGATGAGGTCCTGAGGTGGTGGGTCTCTTGAGCCGGGATCCGCTGATGGAGCCCACAGTATTCCCTGCGGTGCTGCCCGTCACTATGTATCAAACACATTGGAACCAGCACTGGTCGGATGGGGGGGTGTTGCCGAACAGAAGATCATGAACCGACTCACACCTCTAACGGGGCTCCGCCCCAGCCCGACGAGTCGGTGTGGTGGCGACAGTCATGTCGGTGGGAGTGGAGGTGGGGGCTGGGGCAGATCCCCGAGGAGAAGCTGGGCCGGTGGCGGGTTGTGCGATGCGATCGTAGGCTCCGGTCGAGCCTAGATACGGGATCCTTCGATCCCGCTTTGAACCGCCCGAAGCGGTTGGTGGCCGCGAGGGCCTGTGTCGACCGGAGCCCGATATGACGCTACCTCGCAGTGCTGCCGATGTTCTCGCCGGGCATGTGACCCTCGAGCTCGAGTGCATCGACCGGATGTATCTCAACGTCTACCAGCCCCGTCTGCAGCACGTGGAGGGTGTGGTGGAGTCCCTGCGTTCCCATCGCGGTTATCCGATCGCGTCCTCGGCGCTGTTGGAGCCGATCAGTCGGGGGTTCATCGCTGAGCTGTACCGCTTCGCCGCGGAGCACCACGTCCCGGTGGTCGATTTCGTCAAGGGGCAGCGCAAGGACGATGTGGCCCACGAGTTCCTGGCCGAGTTCGACCTCACAGAGGGAGTGTTGTTCGTCGGGCGGGCCCAGGAGAAAGCGTCGGTGTTCCGCACCGAGAAGCGTCACAGCCCGGTGACGGGGGCGAGCTATCCGTGGATCGTGAAGACCACGGCCATGGTCAACCACTTCTACGTGTACGCGGTGGACGCCGACTTCGGACCGTTCTTCATCAAGTTCTGTTCCTATTTTCCCTACAACGCCAAGCTGTGCGTGAACGCCAACGAGTGGGGCAAACGCCAAGCAGCCAAGACCGGGATCGGCTTCGAGGCGCTGGATAACGGGTTCGCCGCATGTGAGGACCCGGGCCGTCTGCAGCGGATTTGCGACCGTCTCGACCCGGCCCGCATCGACCGGCTGCTGCGCAAATGGCTGAAGATCCTCCCCCACCCCTTCAGCGGGGCCGATCGTCGGGCCGGTTACCGCTACGACATCTCGATCCTCCAAGCCGAGTTCTCACTGACCCAGATGCTGGACCGTCCCGTCTCGGGCCGGGTGTTCTTCGAGACCGTCATCCGTGAGAACCTCGACGTGGGCCGACCCGACTACATCTCGTTGATCTTCGACCGGCGCATATTCCACGGCCGCAAAGTCCGCACCGAGTACCGCTTCCGCACCCGGGTGTTCACCGCTGGTGTCACCCCGTCACTTCACGTCGAGTACAAGCACACCAAGATCAAGCAGTATCACAAGGAAGGACGAGCCCTTCGCACCGAGACCACCATCAACGACACCCGCGATTTCTGGATCGGCAAACGACTGTGCAACCTGCCCGCCCTGCGGGAGGTCGGCTTCTCCGCCAACCGGCGACTCCTTCACGCCCAAACGATCAGCCACGACCCGATCATCGGCGACACCGTGTTCAACCGTATAACCCAACCCGCCCTCATCGACGGCCAACGGGTACCCGGGCTTCGCTTCGGGGACCGACGAGTTCACGCCCTCCTCGATGCCATCGTCATCGACCGCCTCGGTCCCAACGGATTCTCCAACCGTGACCTCAAGGCCCTCGTCGCCGACCTCCTCGCCGTCAACCCCACCGACCTGTCTTCGGGGATGATGACCTACGACCTTCGCCGGCTACGACTCCACGGCCTCATCGAACGGATACCCCACACCCACCGTTACCGCCCCACCCCTCTGGGATGGCGCGCCGCCAGGTTCTACACCCACGCCTACAACCGCCTCCTGCGCAACGGGACCGCCGACATCGCCGACCCCGCCAGCACCTCACCACTCCGCCGAGCCCTCGACGAACTCGCCGCCCGCTCGGGACTCGCCGCCTGACCACACACCAAAGTCAAAAACTTGACTCAATAGTCCGGCTCCGCCGGACCTAGGCCTCTAGTTCCCCTTCCTCGCCTCATCTGAGTTGTAATGACGGGAGCACCATGACTCGATCAACTCCGGGCCGGGACCGGCACCTG
>JADMIJ010000215.1 GCA_015478655.1 Acidimicrobiales bacterium
CGGGTGTCGTGGAGGTTGCTGCCATCAGCCGCAAACGAGCATGTCCTCGGGGTAACGCGAGACGGCTGTAGATCTCCAGGCTGGTCCGGGAGGCGTGCCCGGAGTAGGACAGCTGGTCTGGGTGGCCCCGGTCGGCGTTGGGTGGTTCTATCCGAGGAAGGGTGGCCGGCCCGGGTCGTCGATAACGTCCAGCAGGGGTGTGACGCTCTGCGCGGCGGGCACGTCGTGGATCAGGTGCCAGCGGGTGTTTCGGTCAGGCCAGTACAACTGCCATCCGTTGGCGCTGTGGCGTAGTTGCGCGACTGGTCGGGAGGTCCACTCCGGGCCGTATTCCGGGTCCCAGGGGGCCCGGCGCTCGATGATGGTCACGGTGCGGCCGTGGACGTTGTGTTCCAGGCGTACCTGATGCCGGGCGTGCTCGGGGATCCGCTGCCCGCACCAGCGCCCGACGCGGACGAGATCGGTGTCCGGAACAGCAAGGGCCATGGTGGGCAGGCTATCGCTGGCCGACCCCACTCGGAGTACCAAGATCCCTCATCTGCGGTCGGGTAACCGTTGGCCGGCTTGCCTGCATGAAGTGCCGTTTATGTGATTGGCATCGGCAATCTATGGGGTTGTTTCCCGGGCTGAGGGGTTTCCTGGGCGAGTTCGGGCTCGTTTGAGAGGTCAAAGTGCCGCCACTGACTGAACTCGGCACTTTGAAGGATCTCCCCGCGATGCGCCGCACGGAGGGCTTCCGACCAGCCAAGGAGGTCCGTGTGGGACGTCGACTTGACGATGACGAGCTGATCGAAAACTGGACTCTTGTCGGAGAGGAACTTGATCAGGTCACCGGGAAACGGGGTCCGACCCGGTTGGCCTTCGCGTTGTTGTTGCGCTTCCACACCTTGCACGGCCGGTTCCCTCGTGGCCGTGGCGAACTCCCGGACGAGGCGGTCGCCTACGTCGCGAAGTTAGTCAAGGTGCCGGCCGCGGATCTGGCGCTGTATGAGTGGCAAGGGCGCACCTTCGAGTACCACCGCGCCCAGATCCGGGGGTTCCTGGGCTTTCGGGAGTGCACCGTCGCCGACGCCGAGAAGCTCACGGCCTGGCTGGCCGAGCACGTCTGCCAGAGTGAACGTCGTTCGGAGCGCGTTCGGGAACAGCTACTGGCGTACCTGCGCGCCGAGGGGATCGAGCCACCGGCGGCGGGCCGGATCGGCCGGGTGATCGGCTCGGCGTTGCGCGCGGCCGAGCAGAGCCTGACGCTGCGGCTCCACGGCCGGATCCCGAACGTGGTCGTGGCCCGGATGCAGGCTTTGCTCGCTGAGGCCAGTGATGACCCCGCCGAGACCGACCAGGCCGACGGGCGGGAGGTGTTCGCTTCGGTCCGATCTGATCCGGGGAACGTGAGTCTGCAGACTTGCGAGGAGGAGGCGGCCAAACTGTCGGCGATCCGGGCGGTGGGCCTGCCTGCGGCACTGTTCGCCGACGTCTCACCCAAGGTGGTGGGGGCTTGGCGGGATCGCGTCGCGATGGAAACCCCCAGCCTGCTGCGCGGGCACCCCGAGCCGATCAGACTCACGCTCTTGGCGGCGTATCTACGCTGCCGGGAACGGGAGATCACCGACACGCTGGTGGACCTGCTGATCGCGACGGTGCACCGGATCAACGCCAGGGCCGAGACCAGGGTCGTTGGCGAGGTCGTCGCTGAGCTCCAGCGGGTCGCGGGCAAGGAGAACATCCTGTTCAAGATGACTGAGGCGGCGTTGGACGTCCCTTTCGGCTCGGTCAGCGAGGTGATCTATCCGGCGGTGCCCGGCGGGGCGGCGACGCTGGTGGCGCTGCGCCGCGAGTACCAGTCGAAGGGCTCCACGTTTCGCCAGCACAAGCAGCGGGTGTTCAAGGCCTCCTACACCAACCACTACCGGCGCGGGCTGATCGGGCTGCTCGAAGCGCTCGAGTTCGGCTGCACCAACACCGCGCACGCCCCGGTCATGGCGGCCTTGGAGCTGATCAAGCGGTACAAGAAAGACACCACCCACGCCACCCAGTACTACGCGGCCGGAGAGCACGTACCGGTCGAGGGCGTCGTCCCAGTCGAGTTGCGGGAGTTGATGTACCGGGTCGACAAGAACGACCGCCGGCGGGT
>JADMIJ010000080.1 GCA_015478655.1 Acidimicrobiales bacterium
GCGACGCGGCCTTCTACGGGTCGACGGGCAACATCCACCTGAACCAGCCGGTGGTCGGGATGGCCCCGACCCCGGACGGCGGCGGGTACTGGCTGGTGGCCGCCGACGGCGGGATCTTCTCCTTCGGCGACGCGCCCTTCTACGGGTCGACGGGCAGCATGCATCTGAACAAGCCCATCGTGGGCATGACGGCGACACCCAGCGGTCACGGCTACTGGTTCACGGCGTCCGACGGCGGCGTCTTCGCCTTCGGCGACGCCGCGTTTTACGGATCGCTCGGCAGCGTGCCCCAGAGCCGGCCCATCGTGGCCATCACCAGCAGCAGTGACGGCGGCGGCTACTGGTTCACGAACAACAACGGATTGGTGAGCTCCTATGGCGATGCCATCTACTGGGGATCGGCCCCCCAGGTGCTGGCCCGACCGGTGGTGGGCATGGCCGAAGCCACCGGCAATGGCAGCTTCAGCGGCTCCTCCTACCCTTCGGGAACCTACGGGTACGACATCTCCAACTTCCAGGCCGGCAACTATCCACCCCCGCCTCACACCATCGGGATCGTCGAGGTGGCCGGCGCGTCATTCGGGCTCAACTCGGACCTCTCGAACGAGGCTCGCCAGTGGGCCGGCGGGGGTCTCAATCTGTACGTGTTCCTGACCTACAGCGACACCGGAAGCTCAGCGGCCAGCTCCGGTGATCCAGGCTGTGCCGCCAGCGCGTCCCAGGCCGCGTGCAACTACGGGTTCAACGCGGCCCTCGACGCCTTCCAAAAGGCCGCCAATGCCGGCGTGAACACGGCCGTGGGATGGTGGCTCGACGTCGAGCCGGGTTCGTGGTCGGCGAACCAGGGTGCCAATGCCGCCCTGATCCAAGGGGCCATCGACGGGCTGCACTTCGAAGGGCTCAACGGGGTGGGTATCTACGCCAGCCCTGGGAACTGGGGCGGCATCGTCGGCAACTATCAACCGGCCGTGCCCTACTGGGCCGCGGACTGGGGCATCAACCCCGCCACCACGTGTGGAAACGTGCACTCCCTGTACTCGGGGCTCCCCAACGGTCCCGTTCAGATCGTGCAGTACAGCTCACCGTCGTTTCCCCTCAAGGCCGGTGGTATGAACACGTCGTACGACAACGACTACGCCTGCTGAACCGCGGGCAATCCCCGAGCGGGAGACGGTGTCTCCGTAGCCCTAGTCCTTGCCGGGACCGAGGGCGTGGGCGGCGTCGTTGTAGCCGAGCAGCCGCCACCGTCCCCCATCGATCTCCCAGGTCGTCATCGACGCATGCTGGGTCCTCAGTTGCATGCGTGCCCCGGTGAGTCCACCGGCCACCGGCATCTTGGCCAGCAGCGATGCCTCGATGACCCCGGCGTGGCAGGCGATCACGACCAGCTGGCCGACATGCCCGGCCACGATGGTGTCAAGGGCACCGGCCACCCGATTGACGAAGCCAGTCCAGCTCTCCCCGCCCGGGGCGATGGGTCGGCCCGGATCGGCGTCCCAGTCCAAGGCTCCGAATTGCTCGGTGAACTCGGCCCACGTCAGACCGTCCGCCTCGCCGGGGTGCAGCTCGCACAGAAGGCACTCGGTCTCGATGGACAGGGACGCTCGGCGTCGGCCGTCGGAATCCGCTCCTGCCAGGGCCGGAGCCACCAGCTCGGCGGTCTCGATGGCCCGGGGCAGCACGCTGGCATACAAGGCGCCGGCGCCGGCCAGCTCGCCGGTGATCGTCAACCGGTCGCGGAGGGCACCCACCTGTTGACGGCCGGGGCCGGTGAGGCCGCCGCACCCGATCGGCCCGCCGCAGACCCCGGACACGTTGCACACCGCCTCTCCGTGACGGATCAGCACCAGGCGAGTAGCGGTGGCCGAATGGGGAGACACCGTGCGGACACCGGCCGGCACGGTCGATGCCGGCACGGCTTGGTGCCTGGCCCCGGCCAGGCTGTCGAAGCCACCGCCCTCGGGGGTCACGCCAGCTCCCCGACGAACTGCTCGAGCTGGCGCAGCGTGCGGCACTCGACCACCTCGTCGCAGTGGATGGCGTACTCCCCGACGATCGAGTCGCCCGAGTTCCAATAGGCCCGGGGTTCGGGATTGAGCCAGTAGACGTGGCGGGCGCGGCCTTGGAGCTCCTTGACCACCCACGCCTGGGAAGCGTGGTAGTTGTTGCGGGCGTCGCCCAGGAGGAGCACGCTCGACCTCGGTGTGATCTCCTCGCCCCACCGCTCCCAGAACACGGTCAGGGCGTGGCCGTAGTCCGAGTGGCCGTCCACCCAGATCACGTCGGCCTCGGTATTGATGCGGTGCACGGCGTCGGAGGGGTCGTCGGAGCCCTCGAAGAAGCGGCTCACCTCGTCGATCCCGTCGATGAACACGAAGCTGCGCACCTTGGAGAACTGGGAGCTGATGGCATGGACCAGGTGGAGGGTGAATCGGGCGAAGGAGGCCACCGATCCGGAGATGTCGGCGATAACCACGATCTCCGGCTTGGACGGACGGGGGTATCGGAACTTGGGATCCACCGGCACCCCCCCCGTCGAAAGGGAGTGGCGGACTGTGGATCGGAAGTCCAGTGGGCCCTTTCGGCCGTGACGCCGCTTGCGCGCCAGGCGCACCGCCAGCTTGCGCGACAGCGGCTGCAGGGACTTGCGCAACGCGACCAGCTCCTCGCGGGTGGCGTGCATCACGTCGATGTCCTCGGGCAGCGGTTTGCGCAACGACTTGGCCAGGGCCTCGCTGCCGCGGTCAGCCACCAGGCGCCGGCGGATCTCATCCTCGATCTCCTTGCGGAGCTGGTCAATGCGCGCCTGGTATTCGTCGCGTAGCAACCGCTCCTCCAGGGCGGTCAACGTCGTCTCCGGCGCCTCTGGGTCCTGTTTGGCCCGGCGATTGAGTGTCGACGTGGCTGCTCGGGCCTGGTCCAACAATCGATCGAGGACCCGCTCGAGGTCGAGATTCCGAAGGGTGCGGTACAGGTAGTAGGTCCCGCCCACAGGACGACCGGCCTCCATGCCCGCATAGCGCGTGACCGCCTGCCTGGCCACCGCCGACACCATGGCGTCGTTGGCGCTGAGCAGCGCCTTGTAGAGCAGGTCGGCCAGCTCCTCGGGGGTCATCCCTTCGCCGGCGCCGGTCCCGCCGCCTCTCCCCTGGCCGCGTCGGTCACCGGCTCCGTTGAGCCGGCCCTCGTCGTCAGCGGGTTCGCCGGACGAATCGACCTCGTCGTCGATCCGGTAATCGGGCCCGCGCAGCGAGAAGTAGATCTCGAAGGCGGTCTCGTAGGCCCGCCAGTGGGACGAGGACTTCACGAGGCTGGCCCCGAGGGTGTACTTGATGGCTTCACGGTCCTCCATGGGCACGTGACGCAGGGCCTCGGCCGCGTCGAGGTGCTCGGTGAGGGACACAGGGATGCCGGCGGCGCGGAGCTCAGCGACGAAGCCGGTGAGGAGGTCGAGCATGGCGGATGTCCCCTCGACCTCAGTCGGGAGGCTCCACCCCGGCCAACTCCTTGGCCGCCCGGTCGATGTCCGACTGGTACTTGAGGAGGATGTGGAGGGTGTCCTTGGCCTGCTCGGCGTCGATGGCCTCGACTCCGAGGACCACCAGGGTCCGGGCCCAGTCGAGGGTCTCGGACACCGAGGGGTCCTTCTTCAGATCGAGGGTCCGGATCGAGCGGACGATGCGGGCCACCTGGTCGGCCAGCGACTGGCTGATGCCCGGCACCCGCGTCTCGATGATGGCCCGCTCCCGGTCGAGTTGGGGGTAGTCGATATGCAGGTACAGGCACCGGCGCTTGAGGGCCTCCGAGAGCTCGCGGGTGTTGTTGGAGGTGAGGAACACCAGTGGTATCTGCGTGGCCCGCACCGTGCCCAGCTCGGGGATCGAGACCTGGTACTCGGACAGGATCTCGAGGAGCAGCGCCTCGGTCTCCAGCTCCACCCGATCGACCTCGTCGACCAGCAGGACGACCGGCTCGGGAGAGCGGATGGCCTCGAGGAGGGGCCGGGCCAACAGGAACTCCTCGGCGAAGATGTCCTCCTCGAGCTGCTCCCAGGCCTGGCCGGAATCGGCCTGGATGCGCAGGAGCTGCTTCTTGTAGTTCCATTCGTAGAGGGCCTTGGACTCGTCGAGGCCCTCGTAGCACTGGAGCCGGATCAACCGGCTGCCGGTGAGCCGGGCCACCGATTTGGCCAGCTCAGTCTTGCCGGTTCCGGCGGGACCCTCCACCAGCACCGGCTTGGCCAAGCGGTCGGCCAGGAAGACCACGCCCGCGATCCCCTCGTCGGCCAGGTAGTCCACCTCGGCCAGGCCCGTGCGCACGGCGCCGATCGACTCGAATCGGGGGGGGCCGGCCACCGGGAACCCGGAGATGATGGGATCCGAGGACCCGAGCCTGTCCTCCGGGTCGACCACCCCGGTCACGACCGCACCTGACCGGTGCCGGTGACCACGTACTTGATCGAGGTCAGCTCGCGTAGACCCATCGGTCCCCGGGCGTGCAGCTTCTGGGTGGAGATGCCGATCTCCGCCCCCAGGCCCAGCTCCTCGCCGTCGATGAACCGGGTCGAGGCGTTCACGAGCACGGCGGCGGCATCCACCTCTGCCGTAAACCGGTTGGCAGCGGCCAGGTCCCCGGTCACGATGGCCTCGGAGTGGCCCGAGGAGAACCGGGCGATGTGGGCCATGGCCCCGTCCAGGTCGTCGACCACCGCCACCGACAGCGTGAGGTCCAGGTACTCGGTGGCGAAGTCCTCATCGGTGGCTGGCCGGATGGCGGGGAGCACCGCCCGGGTGGCCTCGTCGCCCACCAGCGTCACTCCAGAAAGCGCCCCGGCTACCCGGGGCAGGAAGGCATCGGCCACGGCTCGGTGGACCAGCAGGGTCTCGGCGCTGTTGCAGACACCCGGCCGCTGCATCTTGGCGTTGACCACGATCGATTCGGCCATGGAGAGATCGGCGGCCCGGTCGACGTAGACGTGGCAGTTCCCAGCGCCGTCCACCACGTAGGGCACGGTGGCGTGCTCGAGCACCGAGGCCAGCAATGTCGGCCCGCCCCGAGGGATCAGGCAGTCGATGAGCCCCTCGAGCCGCATGAACGCCACGGCTGTGGCCCGGCTGGTGTCCTCCACCAGTCCCACCGCGTCGGCCGGCAGCCCGGCCTTCTCCACACCTTCCCGGAGCACGGCGGCGATGGCGTGGTTGGAGGAGGTGGCCGACGACGATCCTCGGAGCAGGACGGCGTTGCCCGACTTGAGGCAGAGCCCGGCGGCATCGCTGGTGACGTTGGGACGGTTCTCGTAGATGATCCCGATCACGCCCAGCGGGACCCGGACCCGTTGGACCCGCAGCCCGTTGGGTCGGACCCAGCCGTCGACCACCTCGCCCACCGGATCGGACAGGGCGGCCACGCTCCGCAGACCGGAGGCCATGGCCGTGACCCGGTTCCCGTCCAGGCGGAGCCGGTCGAGCGAGGTGACGTCGGTGCCGGACCCCTCGGCCCGTTCCAGGTCGGTGGCGTTGGCCTCCAGGATGGCCCCGGCCCGCTGCTCCAAGAGGTCGGCGGCGCGGGTGAGCGCCTCGTCCCGGGCAGCCGAGGACGACCGGGCCACGAGTCGGCTCGCCAGCCGAGCGCGTTGCCCGAGGTCGACCAGTTGGGGGGGCGGGCTCGATAGCACCGTGTCAGCGTACTTCCCAGGTCTCTGACCCCGGAGCCGGAGGCGCTGCCGTCTACTCGAGTACCACCATGTCGTCGCGGTGGACCACCTCGGGGGACACCTCTTCGGGGAGCTCGTCCGACCGACGGCCGGCCCATCGGGCAACCTCGGAGGACGACTGGCGGACCAGGCCCTTGGCGAAGACCGCCCCGTCGGGACCCACGATTTCGACGGCGTCCTCGACCACGAAGCCACCGCGGACGGAGCGCACGCCCGCCGACAACAGCGAACGGCCCCGCTCGACCAGGGCCCGGCGGGCGCCGGCGTCCACGACGATGGTCCCCGACGCGCCCACGGCAAATGCGATCCACAGCTTGCGGGCGGGCAGCCGGCGCTCGTGAGGCCGGAACCGGGTTCCGACGCCGGGGGACGCGCCGGTCACTGCGGCCAGCACCCCGGGCCGCGAGGCGTCGGCGATGACCGCCTCCACGCCCGACCACACGGCGATCTTGGCCGCGGCCAGCTTCGAACCCATCCCTCCGCTGCCCACGGCGGAGCGGGGTCCCCCGGCGATGCGCTCGAGCTCGTGATCGATCTCCACGACCTCCTCGATCAGCGAGCCTCCACTGGTGTGCCGGGGATCCTCGGTGAGCAGCCCGGCCGTATCGGTCAGCAACACCAGCAACTGGGCGCCGACCAGATGGGCGACCAGAGCGGCCAGGCGGTCGTTGTCACCGAACCGGATCTCCTCGTCGGCTACGGCGTCATTCTCGTTGACGACCGGGACGACCCCCAGCTCGAGCAGTCGGGACAGGGTCTGGCGGGCGTGCAGGTACTGGCTCCGGTGCACGAAGTCGAGGGGGGCCAGCAGCACCTGCCCGGCCATCAGCCCATGGCGCTGGAGGGCGTGGCTCCATACCTGCATCAACAGGTGTTGGCCCACCGCCGCCACCGCCTGGAGGGTGGCCGGATCGGAGGGCCGCGGTTGGTCAGGTGCCAGGGTGGTCCAACCGGCGGCGATGGCTCCGGAGGTGACCACCACCAGCCGGTCGCCGGCCGAGCGGGCACTGGCCACCTCCGCGGCCAGCTTCTCGATGGCATCGGTGTCCACCCGGCCCGACCCTGTGGTCACCGACGACGAACCGATCTTGACCACCACGGTCCGGGGTGGAGACGGGGCCGACACTGCGCCAGCCGCTACCACGGCCGGCGGCGACGCCCGCCTGCGTCGCCGGTGAACTCCGGTTGATCGCGGTACCAGATGAACGACAGCTCACCGATGTGGACCAGGTCCCCGTCGCGGGCCCCGACCCGAGCCAGCGCCCGGTCGACGCCGATGCGGCGCAGGCGGCCCTGCACGTAGTCGGCGGCCTCGTCAGTGGTGACGTCGTTGAGGGCGACGGCCCGCTCCGCCACCTTGCCCACCACCCGATAGACACCCTCCTCGATGCGTTCGACCGTGAATCCGTCGGGAAGGGGCCGGTGGATGACGATGGTCCCGTCCGGCTCGGGCTCGCCGGCCCGAGTCACCGCCACCAGCTGGGCGAGCCTCCCCACCAGCTCGCTGATGCCCATCCCGGTCACCGCCGAGATGATGAGGTCGGGTCGCAGCGTCCCGAACCCCTCCTCGGCCGGCCCGACCATGTCGGCCTTGGACCCCACCACGAGGCGCGGTCGGTCCACCAGGTCCGGCTGATACCGCTCCAGTTCGTCGAGGAGCACCCGCTGCTGCTCGGCCGGCGGGACGCCCGTGACCGGAGCCAGTTCGACCAGCACCACCAGCACCCGCGAGCGGGTGATGTGGCGGAGGAACCGATGGCCCAGGCCCTTGCCCTCGGCGGCGCCCTCCACCAAACCGGGGATGTCGGCCACGGTGAAGTTGGACTCGTCGTCGGCCCGCACCACACCCAGGTGGGGCTCCAGGGTGGTGAACGGATAATCGGCGATCTTGGGCTTGGCCGCGGAGATCCGGGAGATGAGGGTGCTCTTGCCCACATTGGGGAAGCCCACCAGGGCCACGTCGGCGACGAGGGCCAACTCGAGGTCGTACCACTGTTCGTGCCCCTTCTCCCCCTGCTCGGCGAATGCCGGGGCCCGACGACGGTTGGTCAGGAAACTGGCATTGCCCCGTCCCCCACGGCCGCCCTCCCCGGCCATCCACCGGTCGCCGGGGTTGACCAGGTCGACCAGGATGGCACCGTCCGGGCCCCTGGCCCGGGTGCCGACCGGGACCGGGACCTCAAGGTCGGAGCCCCGCGCCCCGTGCTTCTTCTTACCGCCCCCGTGGCCGCCGTCCCCGCCGCGTCGGTGGGGATGGTCCCGGAAGCCGAGCAGTGAGGACTGGTTGGTGGTGGCCACCAGCCACACGTTGCCGCCGCGGCCACCGTCGCCACCGTCTGGGCCCCCCTTGTCCACGTGGGCCTCGCGGCGGAACGCCACCGCGCCGGCTCCGCCGTCGCCGGCTTTGACATGCAGTTGCGCCTCGTCGACGAAGCCGGACATGGATCGATCCTACCGATCCGAGGTCCACCTCCCGTTCTGCGAGCCGACCTTCGGCGCATCACAGGCGGCAGGGCGGGTCGGCAGCCATGAGTGGACACTCACGGTGGGTCCAGGCCGAGCAGGCGTCGCCTGAGTCCGCGTTCAGCCGGCGAGCAAGGTGGCCACGTTGTCGTGGAAGAACCCGGGGGCACTCTCGGGCGAGCCACCGTCGCGCCCGTAGTCCTCCAGCGGAGTGGCGGTTCCCTCTGAATGGGGATAGTCGCTGCAACACATGAACAGGTCGCCGGACTTCGCCGTGAGCCGAGCCGGCTGCTCGTACGAGAAGGACGAGACCCGCACCTGGCGGTGGAAGTACTGGCTCGGACGGAGCTCCAGATCCGCTGGCACCCGACCGTTGAGGGCCGAGGTGAAGTCCCATCCGCCGTCGAGCATCATCAGGAACTGCGGCACCCAGATCGACGAGAGCTCGACGATCCCGATGCGGAGCTCGGGGTGGCGGTCCAGCACGCCGTTGACGATGAGGTCGGTCGTGGCCACCGCCGGGGGCACCCACAGGAAGATCGACTCGAGGGTGGGCACGAAGGAGTCGGCGGCATCGGCGTAGAACGCGTCGTCGAGGATGCGGGGCTGGTCGGCCACGTGGAAGACCGGTGTCACGCCGTGCTCGATGAATGCCGCCCACAGCCGATCGTGGTCGGGGTGCGACAGTGGACGTCCGTCGACGGCGGCGGGGGCGATCATGCCGAGCCGCACTCCCGTCGCCGACAGCGCCGACAATTGGGCCTCCAACCACTCGGCGTCCCTCAAGGTGAGGTGGGCCACCGGATGGAGCCGACCGGCGCCGTCGGCCACCACCGTGGCGCACCAGCGGTTCCACGCCGCCATGTTGGCCGTGAGGGCGCCGAGCGACTCAGAGAGCCGGCGCTCCCAGAGCAGCCCGTAGTTCGGGAACAGCACGGCCCCGCCGAGTCCCATTTCGTCCACCTGTAGCACTCTCGCCGACGGTTCCCAGTAGTGGGCGGGGAGGGCGTCGTCGTAGGAGTACTCGGGCGGCAGATGCTGCCGGTACCGTTGGCGACACCGGCCTACCGCCGCCGTGTCTCCGGGCATCTGCACATCGGCGAGGTCGAGGCGCTGGCCTTGCCAGGTGAGCCACGGGTAGCCGAGCTCGTCGTCCACGATGGCGAGCGCCTGGTCTCGGAACGACGGTTCGATGTGGTCGGCCCAGAGGGTCCGCGTCTCGAACAGGTGCTGATCCGAGTCGATGACAGCGGTCACCGTCCCAATCTAACGGACGGGTGCTGCCGTCACCGATGGCGCGTGGGCCAGGGGGACCAACGGTTCAGCGGGGAGATG
The DNA here is from genome assembly GCA_015478655.1 of Acidimicrobiales bacterium. GTDB lineage: Bacteria > Actinomycetota > Acidimicrobiia > Acidimicrobiales > RAAP-2 > Bog-756. Next base: position 9,512 of record JADMIJ010000080.1, read on the forward strand.
TGGCCCGCCCTCAGCCCTCCTCGAGCACCAGCGCCCGCAGCCGGGCCATCGCATCGGAGACCCCGAGGGACTCGGCCAGTGCGCCGTAGGCTCCGTGCTCGGCCCGCATGGCAGCCAGGAATTCCTCCATGGTGGCGGGCACCACCTTCAGGATCGACGGCGCATAGCGCTCGACCTCCTCCACCGAATCGGGGTACTCGGCCTTCAGTCGCTCCAGGAGGTGGCCCATGGCCGCAGCACTCAAGGCGTAGTCCTCGACGATGGTCGCATCGGGAACGCCCAGGAACGCCAGGATGAGGGCGGCCAGCACGCCGGTGCGGTCCTTGCCGGCGCTGCAGTGGAAGACCGCCGGCAGCGAGCCGGCGGAGGCCAGGGCCTCGATGGCCCCGGTCAGGGCCGGGCCGCCCTGGGAGACCATCTCGACATAGCGCCTGGCCACGTAGGAGGCCTCTCCCCACGAGGGGAGATCCTCAGCGGACGGGAGGACGTCGGTCAGCGGCAGGTCCACGTACCGGACCGGGACCAGGTCGACCGGGAACCGCCCGCGTTGCTCGGCCTCGTCGACAGTGCGGAGGTCGATCACCGTGGCCATCCCCAGCCCGAGGAGCTGGACACGGTCCGCCTCGCTCAGCCGGTGGAGGCCGTCGGCCCGGAAGAGGCGCCGCCATCCGATGCGCCGGCCGTCGCCGGTCCGATAGCCGCCGAGGTCCCGGAAGTTGACGCACCCGTCGAAGCTGAGCGCCCGGTTGGGACCGGGACCGTCGGGCCGGCCCCGGTCCGAAACGACAGGGTCGGAGACGGGCATGACCGGGAGCGTACCGGCCGGCCCGGGCTCGCAACCTCACCCGCAGGGTTAAATCTCTGTGTCGGGTCTCTCGGGCGTCAGTCGCCGGCGACGACGTCGACCAGCTTCCGGCCCTTCCGGTTGGTGAACCTGACCGTGCCATCGGCCAGGGCGAAGAGGGTGTCGTCGCCGCCCAGGCCCACGTTGAGGCCCGGATGGAACTTGGTGCCACGCTGACGGACGATGATGGCGCCCGCCTGCACCGTGGTGCCGCCGAACGTCTTGACTCCCAACCGCTGCGCGTTCGAGTCGCGCCCGTTGCGGGTCGAACCGCCACCCTTGGTCTTGGACATGTCAACTACTCCTTGTGCTCGAGCGGACCAGTCGGTCTGGTCACTCGCTTCGATGGTCTGGTTCGTCGGCGGCCCTCAAGCCTGCCCGGGACCGGATCGGCCCCCCCACCGGCTGGGAGGAACCCTTCCGACCGATCAGCCGGCCGCGCTGATGGAGGTGATGGAGATCGTCGAGTAGCGCTGGCGGTGTCCCCACCGGGTGCTCTGGTTCGACTTGTTCTTGTAGGTGAAGCCCCGGATCTTCGGTCCGAGCTCCTCGCCCACCACGGTGGCGGTCACCGACGAGCCGACCAGCTGCGCCGGGGTGGCCAGCACCGTGTCGCCGTCGACCACCAGCACCGGCGCGAAGGTCACCTCTGACCCGGGGGACTCCCCCAGCAACTCCACGCGGAGCTGCTGGCCCTCGGCCACCCGCTCCTGCTTGCCTCCGGTTTTGATGACGGCATACATAGGAGCGAAAGTCTACAGCTCCGGGTCGTCGAAGACGATTCCCCTCCCGCCGCAGACCTCACAGGTGGTCGACATCGACTCGATCAGTCCCTCGGAGACCCGCTTCCGGGTCATCTCCACCAGGCCCAGCTCCGAGATGTCGAAGACCTGGGTGCGGGTCTTGTCCCGGGCCAGCGCCGACCGCAGGGCGCTGCCCACCTTGTCGCGGTTCTCCCTGATCTCCATGTCGATGAAGTCGATCACGATGATGCCGCCGATGTCCCGCAGGCGCAGCTGGCGGGCCACCTCCTCGGCCGCCTCGAGGTTGTTGCGGTAGACCGTCTCCTCCAGGTTGGTCGTCCCGACGTTCTTGCCGGTATTGACGTCGATGACGGTCAGCGCCTCGGTGCGGTCAATGACCAGCGATCCTCCGGACGGCAGGAAGACCTTGCGGTCGAGGGCCTTGTGCAGTTGCTCGTGCACGTGATAGCGCTCGAAGACGGGGAGGGCCTCCACCTCTGGGTCGAAGTACTCGACCCGGTCGGCCAGCTCGGGATTGACGGCGCCGACGTAGTCACGGACCTGCTCGTAGAGCGCCAGGTCGTCGATGACCACCGCCCGGTACTCGCGGTTGAGCTCCTCACGGATGACCCGGACGGCGATGGCCGGCTCACGATAGAGAAGCGCCGGGCCCTGGCCCTTTTTGGATTCGGCCGCGATGGCCTCCCACTGGGCCACCAGTCGTCCGACGTCGTTGCCCAACTCGTCGGCGCTGGCTCCCGCCGCCGCCGTGCGGACGATGAGCCCGTGCCCCTGCGGCCGGATGGCGTCGACGATCCGGCGCAGCCGCTTGCGCTCACCGTCCTCGAGGCGCTTGGAGATGCCGTAGGCCGTGCTGTTGGGGACCAGCACCACGAACCGCCCGGGCAGCGAGACCTCCTGGGTGAGCCGGGCGCCCTTGGCCCCGATGGGGTTTTTGGTCACCTGGCACAGGATGGTCTGGCCGGGGCGGAGCAGTTGCTCGATCCGGGGCTGGCCCGACGAGCTCCCCGACTCCACGTCGTCGGTGTCGTAGCGGACGTCGCCGTGGTAGAGGACCGCGTTCTTGGGTGTGCCGATATCGATGAAGGCCGCCTCCATGCCGGGCAGCACGTTCTGGACCCGGCCGCGGTAGATGTTGCCGTCGATCTGGGTGGCGTCATCCGAAGCCCTGGAGACGTAGTGCTCGACCAGTGTGCGCCCTTCCAGGAGGGCGATCTGGGTCACCTCGGGGCGGACGTGGACGCAGATCATGTACCGCCCCACGGCCTTGCCCCGGCGCTCGCGCCCACCTCGACGGCCCTCGGTTCGCGGTCCCGCCTGGGTGCGCGGCGTGGCGCCGGCGCCCGTCCTCGTCTCTGCGACCCTGGAGGTCGGGCCCGGGGCGGTGGGGGAACCACCCGGGCTACCCGCCCGTTGGCGGGAGCGCCCTCCTCCGTTCGATCGTCCTTCGCTGCGACCGGCCGACGGAGAGTCCGGCCTCGAGCCTTCGGCGCTCCCCCCGCCGCCCGGTCCACTGCCTGGTCCGGCCCCGTTGCCGGGGGCTCTCGCCGGTCGGCTGTCGCCGATCTTCGGTCGCGCCGGGGCTACCCGGGGCGGCGCGCTCTCGCCCGTGGAGACAGGGGCTGCGGGGGCGGCAGTCGCGGGCACGTCGGCCGGCTCGGCCTGGCCTTCACCCGGATCGGATGGCCCCTGCCCCTGATCTCCCGGGTCCTGGGCCGCCCCTGCGGCCGGTCGTCCCCGTCCCCGTCCGCCCCGCGAGCCACGTCGTCTGCGATTGGGCAGGTCCCCGCGGTTCTGATCCGCGGCGGTGGAGCCGGTGTCGACTCCGTTGGTGCCGCTGGCCCCGCTTTCGCTCGAAGAGGTCAGCCCTTCGGCGATGGCGGTGTCCGGCGTGAGCGCCGGTGCGGCGTCACTGGCTTTGTCCGGGGTTGTCTTCTCGGGGGCCACGGTCGAAGACCCCGGCGACTCCGCCGGGACCCCCACCGGTGACCCGGTTTGTGCATCTGACATCGAATTCCCTTCTGATCCTGCTCATGATGCACGCTCCAGAGCGTGCGTGGCACGGTCGGCGCCGGCCAGGTGTCCTCTGCGTTGGAGGGGCTCCTGGCGGGCGCCGTCGCGCTCGATCCATTGTTGAGTTCTGCATGCCCGGTCGAGGACCGGGGTTCCCACATTGTTTCCGGAGTCGAGGGTCATACCCACCGACGTGCCCTCCGGCGAGGGTCCGGACACGGCAACCAGGCCGCGGACCAACTCGACGGGACGGACCCCACGGGGTTGGGTGGCCAGCTCCGCCACCACCCCCACCGACGAGGGACGCGCCGGGCCGACGTGGTCGGAACCCGGTGCCGGATCGTCGGAGACGGCCAAGGCCAGCACCGACGGTCGGAGGTCGTCCAGCTCCTCGCGCCCCTTCCGCTCCCGCACGATCGGAACCGTGGGGGCGGCCAGGAGCGATGCCACCTGCTCTTCGAGCTGGTGTCGCGTTACCCCGGACACCCGCATCGTCCACGAACACGAGGTGACCTGTTGCTGGAGCGAGTCGGCCCGGCGATCCACCGGGGCCACCTCCTCGACGTCGATGCCTTCGGGCAGCAGGTCGGTGAGGCGGGCGGGCAGCGCCGACACCTCGACGGCGGCCGTTTCGGGCCGGTGGTCGTCGAGGACCACGTCGAGGTATTCGGCCAGCGACTCGCACCCGGTGGGGAGGGCCAGCCCGAAGCTGAGTTGGGGCCGCGGGGAGAATCCCGCCGTGTAGGCCAACGGGAGCTCGGCCCGCCGCAACGCCCGCTCCCACATGCGGGCCACGTCCCGCTGGCTGGTGAAACGGATCTTGCCGAGCTTGGTGAAGCGAAGACGTATGCGCATCTCAGCTCCTCCCCACTCCGACCCGCACGGCGGCTCCCTGGTTCGACCCGGAGGCCGAAACGGCACCGGATGGCACCGTCGGGAGAAATCGTACCGGTACCTGGCCCCCGGTAGAGAGATCCTGCCCGGTGCCCTGGCTGCCGCCGGCCGGGGGCACCGCCGAGGCGACCACGTGTTCGATGCCGAATCCGGTACAGGCCCCGCAGTCGTAGCAAGGGGTCCAGCGGCAGTCCTCGAGCCCGTGCTGGGCCAGGGCATCCACCCAGTCCTGCCACAGGAAGTCGCGGTGGAGCCCGGCCGAGAGGTGGTCCCAGGGCAGCGCCTCGTGCTCGCTCCGATGGCGGTAGACGGCGTCCTCGAGAGACATCCCCTGGTCGGCCAGGGCATCCGTCCACAACTCGAGGTCGAAGTGCTCGGTCCACTCCTGGAAGGTGCCCCCACGCCGCCACACCTGCTCGATCACCGCCCCCATCCGCCGATCGCCCCGGCTGACGATGCCCTCGGCCGCGGTGGCCTTGGGATCGTGCCAGCGGATGGTAAGGCCGCGGACCGGCCGGGCGGCGTCGCGGATCAGGTGGACCTTGCGGTTCAGCTCTTCGATCGTGTTCTGCCCGAACCACTGGAACGGGGTCTGTACCTTGGGGACGAAGCCACCCACCGAGGCGGTCACCGTGACCCCCTTGTGGTAGCGGCGCCCGATGGCCACGCACTGCTTGGCCAGCTCCACGATGCCCAGGGTGTCCTCATCGGTCTCGGTGGGGAGGCCGATGAGGAAGTACAGCTTGACCCGCCTCCAACCCTGGCTGAACGCGGCGTCCACGGCCGCGTACAGATCCTCCTCGCGGATCAGCTTGTTGATGACCTGGCGCATGCGCCACGTACCGCCCTCGGGGGCGAAGGTCAGGCCGGTCCGCCGAACCCGTTGGATCTGGGCCGCCGTGCCTACCGTGAACGCATCCACCCGCAAGCTGGGAAGGCTGACCGACACCTGGCCCGAGCAGGAGGGATCGTCGATGATCGAGGTCACCGTGTCCTCGATGCCGGAGTAGTCGGCGCTGGACAGCGAGGTCAGCGCCACCTCGTCATACCCGGTACGGGCCAGGCCCTCACGGACCATGGTGCGGACCTGGTCGGCCGGTCGCTCGCGCACGGGCCGAGTGATCATCCCGGCCTGGCAGAACCGGCACCCCCGGGTGCATCCCCGGAAGAGCTCGACGTTGAGGCGGTCGTGGACCACCTCGATGAGCGGCACCAACTGCTGGCGCGGATAGGGCCACTCCCCGAGGTCGGCGATGGTCCGCTTCTCCACCCGCTCCGGAGTCTCGGGGAAGCGCGGTGTGGTGGCCGCCAGGCGGGCCACCGCCGGGCGCTCCTCGTGAGGTGCGTGGCGCCGCTCGCCCCGGGGCTGGTAGGAGGGCTCGTAGCACCAGGGGACATAGACCCCGGGCACCTGTGACAACGCCCGCATCAACGTCTCCCTCGACGCCAGGGCACCCGTCTGGTCGTCCCCGTTCGGGGCCCGTGCCTTGACCCCGGCCAAGACCTCGTTGATCTCGCTGACCGCTTCTTCCCCGTCTCCGAGGACGAAGCAGTCCACGAAGTCGGCCAGCGGCTCGGGATTGAACGCGCAGTGGCCGCCGGCCACCACGATCGGATCGCCGGGAGCTCGAGCGGACCGGTGGACGGGCACCTCGGACAGGTCGATGAGGTTGAGGACATTGGTGTAGACGAGCTCGGCCGAGAGGTTGAAGGCCAGCACGTCGAAGGCTCGGGCCGGCAGGTGGTTCTCGAGCGAGAACAGGGGAAGGCCGGCCGCCCGCATGGCGGCCTCCATGTCCACCCATGGCGCATAGGCGCGCTCGGCGACGGCGTCGGGCCGCTCGTTGAGGATCTCATAGAGGATCTGCAGGCCCTGGTTGGGCAGGCCGATCTCGTAGGTGTCGGGGTAGATCAACAGCCATGACACCGCATCCGGTCGATGCTCGGGCGCCTGGGCGCCCAGCTCGCCCCCGATGTAGCGAGCCGGTTTGGTGACCTGGGACAAGAGGGATTCAACCCGTGGCCAGAGGCACTCCATCTGCCGCGCCATCCTAGCCCCGGCCGGGGCGGAGCCGGACCGCTGGTACTGGGTCACGTCCGGGTGATTCCTACTGCGCCAGTCTCACCTTCGGTCGGATACCTACGAGGTAGACCACCCCGAGGATTCCTCCGACGATCGCGAATAGGAAGATCCCCACAATCGGAAGGATGATCCACAGCACCTTGCTCTGTCCTGCGGTTTTGAAGGCTGCCTCCGGTCGGATAGCCGCGTCAATCAGAGCCCAGAGTGCGAGCCCGAACGAGATCGGAAAGAGCAAAATGACGAGCCCGCCGGCTCCGAGGATCTCCGCCATCCTCCCAGCGTAGGCCTACCCCATCGCGTGGCACCAGGGGGGTCCTGGAACAGGACTGTCCACAGATGAGGCATCCAGCGGGTTCGCCGTTCATCGTCCCCGGGTGCTGGTTAGCGTCGAGCCGACGTGGCTAGTGCGGTGACATTCAAATAGCGCGCGATTGATGGACGGTCTCGAGGGCCA
>JADMIJ010000216.1 GCA_015478655.1 Acidimicrobiales bacterium
TTCCGCGGACGCGCGCTGGTCAGGTCAAATGCCCGCGTGAAGAGGCGGGGCTAACCGACGCCAGGGTCACCGCCTTGGCAGACTGGCTGCATGGCCGCTGGCAATCAGAACTCCCGCTGGTCCATCAACTCGACCGGATCGCTGCTGTCCATCAACTCGAAGGGATCGGTCCTCTCCATCGGGTCCGTCGGTTCCATCCTGTCGGTCGGGTCGATCGGATCTGCTGTCTCGTTCGGCTCGGTCGGCAGCTTCCTCGGCCTGGCCTCGATCCTCTCGAGCGCATCGGCTCTCTCGGTGATGTCCCATCGATCGGTGGGCGCGGTGATGGGTGGCGGTCGGAGCAAGTCCCGGTGATCACTTGTCCGCGTTCCCGAGCCATCCGCGCCTCCGGAACAGATAGAGCAGTGCTGCCGCGGACACCAACTCCAGGCCGACCGCGAAGGTGTAGAAGGCAAATCGGCCGGTGATGTGGGCGATCAGGTACGAGAAATTCTGACCGAAGAATCCGGTGAGGAAGCTCAACGGGAGGAAGACGGTGGCAATGATGGTCAGCTGTTTCATCACCACGTTCAGCCGATTGGACACAGTGGACAGATGGGTGTCCATGACTCCGCTCAGCAGATCGCGGTAGCCGTCGACCAGATCGCTGATCCTGATGAGGTGGTCGTAGATGTCCCTCATGTAGGGCTGGCCCTCATTGCTGATCCCGGGAAGCTCGGTCAACCCGGATGCGATGGCGGCGAACATGTCACGCTGCGGCGTGACCACCTTGCGGACTAGGATCAGGGATCGCTTCATGGCGAAGAGACTTCCCAGCTGGGCCTCGGTCGGCTTGACCAGGATGGCGTCCTCGAGCTCGTCGATCTGGTTGTCGAACTGGTCCAGCATGGGGAAGAAGCTGTCAACCAACTGGTCGATGATCAGGTAGAGCAGCGCAACATGGGGAGAGTGCAGCTCGGACGCCTTGCCATGACCCACCCGCTTACGGGCCTCGTCCATGGCGAGGCAGCCGTGGTGGACGGTGATGACGAATTGCTCGGCCACGATGAAGTGCACTTCGTCCGTCGAGGTGTGGTCGGTGCCAGCACCATGGACGACCATGTAGGTGAAGCCCTCATAGTCCTCGACCTTCGGCCGTTGACCGAAATGCTGGGCGTCCTCGACGGCCAGGTGATGGACCTTGAAGTCATTGAGCAAGAGGTTGCGTGCCTCGTCGTCCACCCCGTTGAGATCCAGCCAGAAGAACTCACCCGCGGCCAGCCGCTCGTTGATGGCGTCTCGGGTGGCCTCGGACACGACACCACCACACGTCAGCGTTCCCTGCATCCACAGATTCTCTCGCCCCTGACCTCTGTGTATGCGGATAGTCGACGGTGACGTCACCCGCTTTCCCCGGCACCAAGGCCACGGTTCAGTCCATCCGGACGAGGTGCTTCTTGTAGCGGCGGCCGTTCGAGACGTACTCCGTCGCCGACGTCTGGATCAGGGCCAGGCTCGACTTGCCCGGTCGTATGGTGGCCGGCACGCCGACCGCCAAGGCCTCCGGCGGCACCTCCATGCGGTTGGGGACCACGGCGTTGGCGCCGACGGTGGCGCCTGCACCGATGACGGCGTGGTGGAGTACCACCGAGCCCGAGCCCACCAGGGAGTCATCCTCGAGTGTGCAGCCTTCGAGATGGGCCAGATGGCCGATCACGCATCCGTTGCCGACGATGGTGGGGAAACCGGGCCCGGCGTGGATGACCGTTCCGTCCTGTATGGATGTCCGGGCCCCGATGGTGATGGTCCCGAAGTCGCCGCGCAATACGGTGGTCGGCCATACGGTCGACTCGGGCCCGATGGTGACATCGCCGATGACCACGGCTTCGGGGTGGACATAGGCGTCGGGGTCGATGGTGGGGACGAGGTCTCCGAGTCGGTAGATGGCCATCGTCTGACCCTACGGCACGCTCGGCCATTCAGGCACGGTCCCACCCCCGCGTTGGCGGACCTGTCCGCTCCACCGCGATGCTTGGCGGTCGGACAGCGGCTCGAGGCAGGCAAAGGCGGGGCGTCCGAAGCCTTAAAGATCTTTGTATAATACACCGCTAGTCCTCCGTGGAGTGGAATAATTGGG
>JADMIJ010000081.1 GCA_015478655.1 Acidimicrobiales bacterium
CCGATGCTTCCACACGCAGAGTCTATATCGCGCGGATTAACCTATAGTGGACCCTTTGGTCCAGAACACGCACCCTGCCGGCACCCGACCGGTTCGGCCATCGGGAGTTGGTTCCGGCATCGGAGCGTCGAACGGCGATACACGCTCGGGGGCAGCCTGGGAGAAGGTGATGGCTATCGGTGGCGTCGTAAGGCTCAGCGCCTCGGTGAGCGCGTCGGCAGCTTCGGACCATGGCGAGGGATTGGGCATGCGCACAGTCTTCCCGGCCGCCCCTGTTCGGGCAATGCGACGGTCGATGTCACATCGGCCTTTTGTCACCTGCGAATGAGTCGCACGGGGTCGGATCCGATCAGGCCGGCTTGCCTGCAGGACACAGTGCGTTGGGCAGTCCTGGGGGAGCATTCCCTTGGTCGACTGTGCTCCACACGCTATCCCGGCCATTCGTCATAACCCTGAGCGTCGAAAGGCACCTTGTCGGCGAGCAAACCCCGAGACAGGATGCAGGGCTCCTTCTCTGCCATGCGACCCAGTGATCGAACACTACGCGCGGATTGCGCACCTAGGGACCAGGCGGTGGGTGGTGCCAAGTAAGCTGTATCGAAGGACCAACGCGCTCACCTCGAGCTTGCTGCGGTCCTTTCGGCTCGGCGTCAGCCATAGTGGGGGGCGCCGGGCGAGGAGAGAATCGTGGTCTCACCCGAAGCATCACAGGTAGGGGCTCGGCTCGACGAGCATCATTCTCCGGAGACAAACGGGCGGATGGCGGTGTGCCGGCGTTGCGGAGCTCAGACGAACGGCCCAGGCGGGCGTCAACACGTCCCAGCCGAACGACGACTGGATCATTTCAACGACTGGCTGGACGCGCAAGCGCGAAGGAGCCGCATTGACCGCGTTGGAGGCTTGTTCAAGAAGTGAGCCTCGTACTCTGACGCGGAAGCGTCGAACACCTGCTGGCGCAAAGAGAACAGCTCGAACTCCGTGGCGCTTCTCTGGGCCGGGAGGTCCCGCTCAGCGGTCTGATCGAATTCTCGGTCGATCCTTCCAAAGGTATCGGCGGCAACCGTGGGCCTCTAGCTGGCTTTCCCGTGGGCTTGCGTGACGGCGAGAGTACTCATGCCGACGATCTCGTCCGGATCCGATTACTCGCGGACTGGTGCGTGTGGGTGCCGAAAACGTCATCCGGTCCTCTGGCCACGGACGAAGCATCTCCAGACTCATCGGTACTCCCCCACGGCACGAACGCCCCTCCCCCTCATCGGCGAATCGGCTTTGTGAACCCATAGGTTCGTCATCCAGTTCCCTAACTGCCAGGGCTTCAGAGTCCGTGTCTTGCGTCAATCCTCGAGGTCGAGGCCGGCAGCGAGCGAAGCTCCCAGCTCGTAGCAGGCGGTCAGGACGGAACGGTCAACTTCTCTGGTGACGGTCACGTACCGCTGCGCCCGCCGCCAGCCCAGCCCAGTAGTGATTGCGTCGATGGCCCGCACCGCCCCTGTGGCGTCGTTGTCCCCGTGCAGGTATGCGCCGAAGGGTCGACCCTTCGTGGCGTCTAGGCACGGATAGTAGATCTGATCGAAGAAGTGCTTGAGTGCACCCGAGATGTACCCAAGATTGACCGGCGTCCCGAGTAGATATCCGTCCGCTTCTAAGACGTCCACCGCTGTGGCGGTCAGCGCCGGACGGAGCACGACATCGACCCCTCGGATTGCGGGGTCGTTGGCCCCCGCAATCGCTTCCAAGAGCATGGCGTGCGTGGCCGGTGACGGCGTGTGATGCACCACCAGCAATCGGGCCATCGGCCAACCCTACCGACGCGGGAGGACCGTTGTGGCAGATCGGAATCATCCAACTGAGTCGAGGGAGAGGTCGGACCGTTCGGCATGGAGCTTGCCCTTTGCCTGCTTCATCTGCCAGAGGGCCATGAGGATGGGGTTTTGGTCGGCGTCCGATAGCTCCACGTCTACGGTTCCCAAGGTAGTTGACTCCGTTCCCCCAGGATCGCCGCCGTTCTCCTGAACGATCGGCGCGGAGGTCAGGTGCGGTATAGGGCTCCCCGTCGAGTGGGGTACCGAAACGGGTGTAGACCTGAGTTGTCGTCGGGTCAGCGACAGGATTCCTTCACTGGCCCGACGTCGGGCGGGGGAAGGAGCGTCCGATCTTGACCTCCAAATCGCAGGATTCACCCATCTGCCCCGGATCAAGGACTTTTCCAGACGTCGTCAGTGACCTGGTCCTCGATGAGTTGACCTTTGTCTGTGCCATCTGCAGAGCAAATGTGCCGAACTTCGAGCTAGTGCCAGTCCACCGACACGCCCTCCACAGGGCCGCCGTTCTGACGCTCCGCCTAGACCCGGAAGTGGTTGGATCTCCGACAACTGAAATGGACGAACTATGCGTGATCGAGAAGTGATCTCATCGGCCATGGGGGATGTCTGCCCCCGTTGCGGAAGCCTGGAGGTCCGCCTCTCCTTCAAGGGTGCAGGCACGGAAGGTGCGACCGAATCGAGGTGGTTCGCCACCTGTTCGCAATGCTGGCACAAATGGTCACCTATTCGTTAGGCGGCTTTCACTCTGAGGCTGTTGGTACCGAAAATGTCGTCCGGACCCTGTGGTGCCGAAAACGTCATCCAGAGCCATCGACCTGGACTTTCATTGGGCGTGACGCCGACGACGAAGATGGAGCCTGGCCCTCTCCTTCCTCTGCCTTGCCTTTGTTCGCCTCCTTCAGCTGACCGTCTCTCACAGGGCAGACAGCAGGACTTGGCCATCGAGTTCGTCATACTCCGTCACGAGGTTGCCGTATTGCGCCGACAGGTGGTGCGCCCAGCCCTGCCACCAGCCGATCGAGCAGTGCTCCCAGGGCTGAGCCGGCTCCTCTCGGCTGCTCGCCGCGGACGCTTCTTTGTCAAGCCCGAGACCCTGTTTGCGATGGCATCGAGATCTGGTGCGACGGAAATGGAAATGCTCGCGTCCAGAGCCTGGACGACCGGCGCTGCCGGCGGGGGATGCTTGGCCGTCCCGGTCGGTTGGGCTGAGTCCAGCGACTCCGACCAGGTCCCGGTGCCACCGGAGCAAGGTGTCTGGTTCCACGAAGAACCTTCCCTCGACGGGTGCGATCAAGTAGCCGACTCAACCCGGCGAGCAGCGCTCGATCCGGAGGGCCAAGGCCGGTCGGACTACCTGGCGGCGGAGTACTGCCACTAGTGGCGGAGCATGACCACCTCAACAGCCAACTCGTCGCTGTCACGCTGGCCCAAGCGCACCAACTGGAGGATTCTGACGAAGGCGACGTACAGAAACGAAAGCGCCATGGCCCAGTTTCGTCGTCCCCGGCTATCCACGAAAGCCCTACTCAGGATACCCGGATGACAATTTCGGCACCCACAGGCCTTCGCCGGTGGTTTACCTCGATGACGAGCTGAAGAGTGAACTGACGGGCTGGTGGACGACGAGAGTCGAAAACTTGAAGGTCGGGTGGGGGTCCGCCGCTAAGTTCATGGAGGACACCTACCCGGCGTGGACAGCGGTGGGTGTGACCGAACTAATCCTCCCGAACGCAGTGGTCGAAAATCAGCTGCATTTGCCGCCCGGTTGACAAGGTGTCGGAGTGTGACACTCGATCCCTAAATGCTGCCTGACCACTGGTGCTGGCAATCAGTACACGAAGCGGACCACTCCTTATGGCCGAACTCATTGTCGGAGGCCCTCTTGAAATGGAGCAGTACCTCGGCGCTCCCACATTTGGGACATGTGTCTGTGTTGCCCTCCGATCCCGCCATGTGGGCACGCTACAACTACTGCTGCCCTTGGATATCGCTGGCATAGCCATGGACGGAAGATGGGGACGTCAATGGGATGACGTTGCCCGAGGTGGTGACCACCACTCGCCGGCGGTGCTCTCCTGAGCTGAGTCGACCCGATGACGGGCTCTTCTTCCCACCACCACTGCTCCGATGACAGCAACTCCCGCGGACACAACGAGGATGGGAAATGCAGCAAGGGCTCTGTTGTCCGCAGCCGTCTGGCACTCGTGGACAAACGCCGACCACTGGGCTCGGGCCGCCGCATCGGTCGCCGCGGGCTCTGGCCCGGCCCCGATCGTGTTCGGGTCGAAGATAGCGACGATCGCTGCCTCGGACCCTTTTCCGGGACCACAGGTGCCTCCGACAGCAGGGTTCGGGAGGGCAACCAGAAGGCCAGTGATCGCAAAGGCTGCACCAAAGAGGCCCAGGCAGACAAGTACGAGCCTGGTCCACCAGCTAGCAGTGGGCCGGTTCACGCAAGATCACCCTTCACATTGTCCAGTAGGACGGAGGACTGCATATCGATCACGCGCTCGCACCGGACCCCACGGTAGTGATCCACCCAAGTCGCTTGCAAAGAGTCAAGGGTTGTCCAGAATGCCTGCCGCGTTCAGGCGCAGGTACACGACCTGGTGCAACACATAGACCGTGAGAGCGAACTCGTCATCTCTCAGCCATCTGCTGTACTGATTACCGGTCTCGTCGAGCATCTGAATCGCGACCTGCTTCATTTCGTCCGCATAGCGAGCGCATCTACGGAGAGCCACATCGCTTACCGCATATCGAGCGAGCGCATCACCGGTGAGCCCCAAGACCCGATCCCAGTCCCCGAAACTGAGCTGACCAGTCTTGTGAGATCGAGCTAGATCGAGCCCCACACCACGTCCCCAGATCCTGACCTCGGCATCTTCCTCGACGCATTCCCAGACGGCATCTTTGGCCTCCTCCAGCCCAAGGCCAGGACCGAAGGGCTCACCCACCCGGGATTCAGCCGCCCATTGCTTGAGCACACGAACAGCGGCGACTTCTCCTAAGTCATTGTCGGGCTGTCCGGTCATTGTCCCATCCCCGTCACTCTGCCAGCTTGTCGGTTACGGACCATTGCCGCCTCCAGGCTCGCTGCCGGGTTGGTGCAGGCTACCGAAGGACGCCAGGAACCAAGGGGATTCCTGTTACGTCGGACCCCATCATCATCGATCTAGGATGGGTCCTAGGCAGTTGTCATAGAGTGCCAGCCGATGTCCCAAACCGGATGACGACATTTCGTTCGTGGCTCAGCGAGGCCAGCTCTTACTTGACGGCTTTGATGTCCTCGGCGTCAGGAACGATGGCTCCTTCTGAATCAAGGATTGGTCCAAGCAGGTTGAGATCAGGATTGTCGAGATCGGGGCTGTTTGGGTCAATGCCCTTCTCGGCACAGAACCTGAGAAGGCGACGCTCCTGTGCCATGCGCAATGTGTGTCCCGTTACTTCATCTGAAGCTGCCATCGTTCTTTCCTCTCCGAGTGCCCAATCACCGGACCCATATCATCACACCGCTCAGCACGAGGTGCCCACAACTCCGGCTCTGAGGCAACTTGGTCGGGTTTCGCGCGCTCGGCCTGCTGGTAGTGTTCCGGACATGCCACCCGACCAGGTGGTGATGGGCAGGGCACCACTTCCGCATGCTGAACAACTCAGCTTCGATGAACTCGCCACTCTGAGAGTTTCTGATGAAGCTGCGGCCGACTCGGTGATTGCCGAGGTTCTGGACCTCCATCCAGACGCTTGAACGAGCAGAGCCAGCCTCGCAACTGCCCTTCGAGTCGACTCGCAGTCCAGTTAGCAGATCCCCATCTTCATAGGGCGAACAGATGGAGTACGGCCCGGGAGACTTTGCCATCATGGCACCTGGGCACGACGCGTGGATCGTTGGCGACGAGCCCTGCGTGGTGATCGATTGGCAGGGATACGCCGACTACGCCAAGCGATGACCTGAACCAGCCATATTCCGGTCGAGTGCTCCACGCTGCCGGCGGTAAAGGACAGTGCGCTGACCGACTGCATCTTCGGGCCGGCCCGGCGCGACGGGTGAGGGAGTACGCTCGCAATAGGGAAGGGGGTTTACATGACTGACAAGTCTCCCCGCAAGACCGCCTCCAAGAAGTCCGGCAAGTCGCTCAAAGAGAAGCGTCAAGCCAAGAAGCACAAGGAGCAGACCCGCAAAGGGCTGACTCGCTGACGGCGGCCCAGTCCGACATCTGCGGACGACACACCCATCGGCGTCGTGGGACACCCCTCCACACTGGACCTATTCCGAGGTAATCCCCCCGCCCTTCAGCATCCGACGGAGGCGATGACCATCTGCTCGTCAACATCGTGTCCGGATGCTGCATCCAGTGTCTCAGTCTCCGCTCCCAAAGTCACCTTGTAGCGCCGGTCGTGCCCCTCGACAACCTCGGCCACGCTTTCCAGCAGAGACAGGATGTCTTGCCATTGGATGCTATGGCTGACCGGATGTTGGAAGATCTTCTCCGCCCTCGCCCGGTGGTGTCCGTTGAGCTTGGTGCCCTCTACCATCTCGGTCTCCCGTGGTGGTCCGAGCGTTCTCGGAACCCACCTTTGCGAGGGTAGACCCGTTCAACGCGAGACCGATTGGGGGCAGGATGCGATTTTGTGGAGACTGACTATCCCGATGAGGTCGCGAGCAGCTCCGTCACCTTCGTGCCGACGCTGGCGAGGGTGCTATCGAAGCCCTTGAGGTCCGGCGGAGATGCTGCCTGCGCCGCAGTGTCTATCGATGCGGCCGTATCGGCGAGTGTGGTCAACAGGTCGACGATGTCCGAGTCCGAGATTTTGTCAGGGCACGGATTGGCCTCCATCCATTGCAGGGCTTTCGCGGCAGCAGCACCGAGGCGCCAGCCGATTGAGGACAGGGTGTCACCATCCGGCGCTAGTTCCTTGCGGGCGAGCTTTATGGATCCGTCAATCGAGCGGAGAGTCGGAGTCGCCTTCCGTGACCACCGGAACAGAGATGACCCTGCTGGCTTCACTTGAACCTCCCTGTCTTCTTGGTCCACTTCTCGACCTCTTGGTAATCCCATACGAAGCCTGCCTTGAGTTTGGCGACAGGCCCCGGAGTGTCGGGGTGACGCTGCTTGAGGTCGTGGACCAACGTTGTCCGCTCCTTCACTTTGTTTAGTGATGGGATCGGCGCCAATCAGATGGGCGGAACTGGTGATCGGCCGGACCTTCAGTCCGGAAGGACGCGTATATGGGACTGCTGGTCCGCACCTGACCGGTGAATCACCGTCTCTTTGGTGAGCCGATTGTCGACTGACGGGATCCGGGGCATTCCAAGGGTGGTGGTCGGACGGCTGACTGCCAGGTAGGTGCGGACTCGATCCGCCAGTGCCGAAAAGCGAGCTGCATCCTCCGGCGCTTCACAAGCACCGCCTGCAATATCCAGGGCCTGGGCAACCTCCATGAGAAGGTCCATGCCGGTGTCGCAGGCCCCGACCACTATTCAGGGCCAAACAATCTGCGACGGCAAGCCGGACATGCCCACCACTTCGCCTGTGGAGACGCCGAAACCTCAACGGAGAAGAACTGCCTGCACCGGCCGCACTGACGGGAAGCCATCTCTTCCGGGAAAGGCGGTTTGGCGGCCAACTGCGCTGTCCCGGTCTTCCCACGACTGTGTCCTTGGTCAGCCGATCCAGGGAATTGGACCGTGTTGCTGGGTCCCATCGTGACTCCCGATCTTGTCACCGTAAGCGGGGACGCTGGTGCTCGCAATGAGCCACTACGACGGTACACCACACTGTGGCTCCCAAGTCGCAGGCATTCGGTGGCACCCGCCGGATGCTGGGCCGACATTTGGGGCATGGAGCACGACGAACGTCTCCCGGCCAAAAAGTCCAGTCCCGCCCAATTCGGAGTCCGTGTCCGACTCGAGGGGGATCGGAACTGGACCGGGCTAAGAGCTGCAACTGCATAGTGGTCGCTGTCTTCGACTGCCATCTCGACACGGCCGTCTTTTCCGCCAATTGAGGTTTACATCTACTTCCGAACTTGGCGACCCATACCTGGCCTGGCGGGAGGAATATGCTGAAGTCACTCAATGAGAGATTCGGCGCTCGGCGTTGCTCCAGACCCCTGGTGGCGCTCTCGCGGGGATCTCGAAGGAAGAGAGCACGTGCAGACAACCGCCATCGAAGGCGCGTCCGGCGACTTCCGCGCACTGGCAGTCCAGATCCGCGACGCCGGCCTTCTTGACCGCCGGCCGAGCTATTACAGCGTGAAGATCGGCCTGACCATCGCCGTTTTCGCCGCCGGATGGGCGGCGTTGGTGATGGTGGGCAACTCGTGGGCCACGCTCGGGGTCGCGGCCTTTCTCGCCGTGATGTTCACCCAGGTCGCCTTCGTCGGCCACGACGCGGGGCACCAGCAGATCTTTCGGTCCCGCCGGGCGAACCGGCGGCTTGGGCTGACGGTCGGGAATGCGCTGATCGGGATGAGCTTCGGCTGGTGGGTTCCCAAACACAACGCCCATCACGCGCACCCCAACCAAGTCGACCGGGACCCCGACATCGGCGCGGGCGGCATCGCCTTCACTTTCGACCCCGAGGCAACGGGGCGTCGCAGTGGCGCCGCCCGGGTAGTGGCGCACTGGCAGGCCTGGCTGTTCTTCCCCCTCCTGCTCCTCCAAGGTGCGGGACTGCATGTGTCCAGCATCCAGACGCTCTGGCGGCGACGGGATCGTGCCGCGGCGCTCGAAGGGCTGCTGTTGGTCGGACACGCCGCCCTGTACCTCACCGCGGTGTTCTGGGTGCTCTCTCCGCTGCGGGCGCTGGCCTTTATCGCCGTTCAGCAAGGGCTGTTCGGGCTGTACCTGGGCTGCAGCTTCGCCCCCAACCACAAGGGCATGCCCATCGTCGACCGTGATACGGATGTGAGTTTCGCCCGGCGCCAGGTGATCACCGCCCGGAACGTAACCGGTGGCCGGTTCACCACCTTGGTGCTCGGCGGGCTCAACTACCAGATCGAACACCACCTGTTCCCGACGATGCCCCGCTCCAACTTGGCCAAATCCCAGAGCATCATCCGGGCATTTTGTATCGAGAGCGACCTCGGATACTGCGAGGGAAGCCTGGTCGGCTCGTACCGCCAGATCGTCCGATACCTGCGCGGCGCGGCGGCGGCCACAGCGCTCGTGCCAAGGGGTGCCAGCGGTAGCTGAGCGACCTCCTCTGTACCGACGGGGCCAAGTCCGGGTACCGACGAGTGGGACAGCGGACATGTGTCTTCACTGACGATGGCGCAGGCGGCGAGAGCACGGCAACTTTCCGGACAAACTCGGACTCCCGGTTGAACTCCTGTTGAAACTGATCGATACCAAATCGAAAGTAATAGAGCGTTCTGGGGCGGGCACCCTGACCGTCAAAGTGCCGAGCGCACTCGGTCAACGTCGAGAAGGTGATGTGTCGCATCGTGGACGATGTGACGGGCGATCCAATGCGCATCGACGGAGGTTTCGTCGAATCTCACGGTGAGGAACCAGTCATGGGAAGAGAGTCCGGATAGCTGCTGGCTCAACGAGCGGGCCTCATGGTCAATGCCATCCAGAGCCGCTTCAACATCAATCTGTCGAGGCTGAGAAGCGAACTGTTGCGGCGGCGACTCTCCCAGGTCGGTTCCGGGCTGTGAGATAGCGGTATCGAGGAGGAACCGCATCCCGAAGAGCACTTCCCGGACGTGATCTGCGTACTCGGCGATGGACCACATCTGGTGAACGGGTCTCCGAAGCTGATCACTAGGAGTCAATCCAGCGACAGCCGTAGTCCATTGCAACGGTAGGCGCTGGATTGCTGCGATCGCACTGGCATCGCTCCAATCATCAGAGTCGAAGCCGCACTCTCCGCACCGCTCGACGCTCACATTCCTGATTCTGCCCTATTGGCTCGGCTTGTCCCACCTACCCGGCGTTCTAGGTCAGGCGCGGGCAGTGTGGCCTCCGGTCGAGTGGGGTATCGAAACGGGTGTAGACCTGAGCTTGTCGTCGGGTCAGCGACAGGATGTGGGGGGGGGGGATCCCCTCACTGGCCCGACGTCGGGCGGGGAAAAGAGCGTCCGATCTTGAACTCCAAATCGCAGGATTCACCCATCTGCCCCGGATCGGGGACCTTCCCCGACATAGTCAATAACCCGGTCCTCGATGAGCTGACCTACGTCTGTGCCACCTGCAGAGCCAGCGTGCCGAATTTCGAGCTAGTGCCAGTCCACCGACACGCCCTCCACGGAGCCGCCGTTCTGACGGTCCGCCTAGACCCGGAAGTGGTTGGAAGTCCGGCAACTGAAACGGACGACCTATGCGTGATCGAGAAGTGATCTCATCGGCCATGGGTGATGTCTGCCCCCGTTGCGGAAGCCTGGAGGTTCGCCTCTTTTTCAAGGGGGCAGGCACGGAAGGCGCGACCGAACCGAGGTGGTTCGCCACCTGTTCCCAATGCTGGCACAAATGGTCACCTATTCGTTAGTTGACTTCCACACTCCACGAGTTCCGGGGCGGAAGCCGAGAGCGTACGAGGCCAGCTCGGTCACGGGCTCGTTTTCAGCGAACCCGCAACGAGCCCTCGGCCATTCCAAATTGGCGATGGCTCTGAGGCCCGTCGGCAACACGGGACTACCCTTGAAGTGGGCACTGTTGCGTCCGAAAGGGGGTTCGACAATGGAACTGAGATTCCACTTTTCGGCGACCCGAGCGGAACTGACTTCGTCAGAGGGTAGGTGGTACGTGACATTTGTGATGGTCGATTCTGCCCAAATCGTCCACGAGTTCTCGTCCAGCCGCGACGTTGGCGAACCCAGCTTTGATTGGCGAGTGTCGGATCAAGCGGGGGCGATCGAACACTTTGAAGAGCGCCTCCGCGCAGCCGGCTACCACCCTGTCCGCAGTGAGGAAGGGCCGTCGCCACTAGTAGTGGCTGCTTGGATCCTCAGTCCCCCGAACGCCTAGGTCGCCGGGTCAGCAGAGGAAGCCGACAGACAACAGATGTTCCGTGTTGCGATCCGCTTGTCCCCAAGCCGGCCCTGCTACCAGCCATCGAATTGGCTCGATGGCGCATGACCACTTCCGGTCATTTTTACCCACCGCCTTCCAACGCAACGACCGTGGACGTCTCGCTGCAGTTGGCGACTCCATGAGACCCTGTCTCATGACGAACTTCGACCGACTGAGTCCGGGTGACCGGGCTGATGTGACCCGGATCGTCACCTGCGATATGGCCTTCTTGGTCCAAGAGCCAGCAGAGTTGGTGCTGCAGGTCGTGGCGGCGAGTTCTGCGGGCCATGTTGAGGATACGCGGTTCGAGGTCCTGACCGATGGCGAGCCGCCGTCCTCCCTGGAGGCGGTCCATGACCCCGAGGGAGCGACGATGCACATCATTCGCTCGCATCCGGGTCACCTTGCGGTCACATACTGGGCCCAAATCCGTTTAAGCGCCACTGAGACCCAAGAGCCCGCCCACCAATTCACCGCAGCCGGTGTCGATGATGGGCAGTCCTACGAACGCCAGGTGTACCTCCGTCCGAGCCGGTATTGCCCGAGCGACCACCTCGTCGGTTTCGCAGTGGCCGAGTTTGGGACCGGTCCAGATGTGGGGACGCGCATTAGCCACATCGCGGAATGGATACGGCAACGAATCGAGTACGTCCCTGGTTCGAGCGATGTCCATGACTCCGCGGAGGACACACTCCTCACTGGTGAGGGAACTTGTCGCGACTTCGCTCACCTCGGGATTGCCCTGTGCCGGGCCACCGGAGTCCCTGCTCGATTTGCAGCCGTCTATGCACCAGGCCTTGATCCAATGGACTTCCACGCCGTATTTGAAGCATTCGAAAACGGGCGATGGTATGTCCACGATCCCACCGGACTTGCTCCAAGGCCATCCCTCGTGCGCATTGCTACCGGCCGGGACGCGGCGGACGCTGCCTTCGCCGCAGTGATCAGCGGGTTTGCGGACCTCCAGAGCATCGAGGTGACAGCCGTCGCAGAGCCCTTCCTTGTGGACGATGATCGCCAGTTGATTCAGCTCGCCTGAGACAATGTCCTCCGGCGATCTGGGCACTCGGGTTATGGTCCCTTGAGGGTTTTGGGACGCCCGGTCGAGTCGTCGAGGGTCGTCCTCGTGGGGTAAAGAAGAGCGATGTCCTGCGAGAGGCCTGTTAGCGATCTCGACACGTCGACTTCGTGGTACGTGTGGTACGAGTTCACGTTGTTCGGCTACCACGGAAAACGCACACACTGCGGGAAATCGTGGTCGATAGCGGTCACTTGCGGTCATTCAGAAAAGCCCAACCGTCCTGCCCGAATCCAAATAGGTGCAGGTAAAGGGGTTGCGCCTAGACATATTGCCAAGGTGAGGGTCGCGGGTTCGAATCCCGTCGTCCGCTCCAAAACTCCTGCTCACAAGCTTGGAGGACCTCAGCAATGCGTCGGGTTGCCCATCATCTGCCCATCACTTGCCCATCATCAGAAGCGACGCTCACTTCCAACGGGTGAGGGTTAGCTGAGCATCACGCAGAAGAGATGAGGGTCCCGGTTCCTTCCGTAGCATTGTCCCAGGTAGAAGGAGCAACCACTGGAGGGAACATGCCTGGGTCGATGCGCAAACGCGGAAACAGCTGGGAACTGCGGGTCTATGCCGGTACCGATCCCGATACTGGCAAACGGAAGTCTCTCAGTGCCACAGCGACCGGTTCCCGTCGCGCCGCCCAGCGAGCGCTCTCCGAATTTGTGACGCGGGTTGACTACCCACATCGAATGGCTGCCCAAACTACAGTGGACGATTTGCTGAGGGATTGGTTCGCGGCGGTATCCCCGAATTGGTCACCGACCACCGTTCGTCAGAACCGGAGCATCGTCGATCGCCATCTCTCGCCGAAGCTGGGTGGTCATCGGCTCTCCACGTTGCGGACCGAGGACATTGACCTCTTCTATGGTCAGCTCCGTCGGTCAGGCGGGCGTGGCGGGCATTCGCTCACCGCGGGAACGGTGCATCGCATCCATGTCGTGCTGCACGGCGCCCTGGCCCAGGCACTTCGTTGGGAGTGGCTCTGGGTGAACCCAGCAACCAACGCGTCGGCGCCGCGTTGCGAGCCGACGGCGATCTATCCACCGAGCCCAGAGGATGTGAACAGACTGCTGGACCACGTAGCCAGGGTCAACCCGGACTTCCACGCGTTCTTGTCCCTGGCAGTGTCGACAGGCGCCAGACGGAGCCAGCTCACCGCTCTGCGGTGGAGCGACGAGGATCTTGATCGAGGTCAGATCGGGTTCCTGCGGGCGCTGCTCGACGCCCCGGGCGGACCGGTACTTCGACCAACGAAAACAGGGAGGACGTATCGAGTCCACCTCGATGCTGCATCCCGCGATGTCTTCGTTCGCCACTACAGACGTGCCACGCGACGCGCCCAGAATGTAAACGCCAACCTTGACCGAACAAGCTTTGTCTTCAGCCACGAGCCGGCTGGCGGAAGCCCATGGTCGCCCAACTGGGTGACCAACCAGTTCATTGCATTTCGCGAGCAGGCCGGGGTCTCATTTCGGCTCCACGATCTACGTCACTTCATGGCCACAATGATGCTGACCGCCGGCATCCCCATCACGACCGTGTCGGCACGATTGAGCCACGCCCGCACGTCTACCACTCTCAACGTCTACGCGCATGCGATTCCTGGTGGAGATCAGTACGCAGCGGATGCTCTGAGAGCCATCCTCGACCGGACCCAGGCTTCTCCCGACGGAATGAGACGTGCCATCGCGTGATGAGTGGGCTCAGTCCAGGCAGGCTCATGGCCGCGAAGTGGGGAGCGTCGAGTTGCGAGAGTATTTATCCGTGACGACAGAAGCTGGACCCGGGAACGTGGGCTTCCACCCTTCTAACAGTTTGGATGCCGAGCTGGCTGCACTGCACGAACAAGTCGGCTATCTGCACGCGGAGAATGCTCGACTATTGCGGCTGTTGGAGTTGACTCCGCAGGAGGCACGGCTGCCGGGCCCGATACAGACGGCAATCTTCGACGCCGCTCCTGGCTCTGTCCATGGTGGATCGACTCCTGCGGTGAAAGTGGCGTTCTTCCGCGCTTTGTTCGCTGCGCGCACAGATGTATACGCAAAGCGATGGGAGAATAGACGCTCGGGCAAAGCCGGGTGGATGCCGGCGGTTCGGGGCGGCTGGCGGAAGGGCATCGCCGTCTCGGACCAGGACTACTTGCCATTGACAGAGGATGTCGTCACTGCTCATCTGTCCGGTGAGCTCGACCTCGGGCTCTATCCGATGCTCGATGGTGACCAGTGCGCCTGGTTGGCCGCTGATTTCGACGGTCCTGCAGCGATGCTGGATGCGCTGTCCTATTTGAAAGCTGCTCGCGCCGTGGGCGCACCCGCCGCACTCGAGATGTCGCGCTCTGGGCTCGGGGCGCACGCATGGCTGTTCTTCTCAGCACCGGTTTCGGCCACCATCGCGCGGCAAGTGGGTAGTGGACTGTTGAGGGAGGCGATTTCACTGCGTGGGCGGATGGATCTGACCAGCTACGACCGGCTCTTCCCGTCCCAGGACGTTCGGCAGATCGGCGGGTTGGGGAATCTCATAGCGGCTCCGCTTCAAGGAAAGTGCCGGCGCCGGGGCGCAACCGTATTCCTCGACCTGGCCACTCTTGAACCCCATGACGACCAATGGGCCTACCTATCGAGTATCGCCCGGCTTTCCCCAAGCGAAGTAGCCCGACTGGCGAAGAGGTACGGCCAGGTGACCGTCGGCGCCTCTGTAAAGCGACTGCAGGTCGCGACTTCGACGCGCATCTCGGTGCAGTCCCCGGTAGCCGTGCGTGCGCGGCTCGGCGCCACGATCACTATCGAGGGCACGGACCTGTCGCCTGCCCTTTTGGCCACGCTCAAGCACGCAGCTTCAATGGCCAATCCCATCTTTTACGAACGTCAGCGGCGGCGCGCCGCGACCTGGGCTATCCCTCGCTTCCTGCGGAGCTACGACGAAACCATCACCGGCGACCTGATCCTGCCGCGTGGGTTGCTCGATCGCCTGAGCGTTCTCGTCGAGGAGGCCGGTAGCCGACTCGAGCTCGCGGACGAGCGCAGCCAGGGAGAGCCTCACCGCTTCGATTTCAAAGCCACCCTCGATTCCGAACAGCAAGCGGCGTGCGATGAATTGGCTCTTCATGACCTCAGCGTGTTAGTCGCCCCTCCCGGGGCTGGCAAGACCGTTGTCGCCTGCGCCTTGATAGCTACCCACGGCGTCTCCGCCTTGGTTCTTGTCGACCGCAAGACCCTCGCAGACCAGTGGCGCACGCAGATCCAGGACCTACTTGGCGTCAAGGCCGGCCAGCGCGGAGGAGGACGCACGAAGACCGGGGGCATCATCGACATCGCCACCCTCCAGACCCTGTCGCGCCGTGACGACCTCGCCACGCTGGCTTCTGGCTATGGGCTGGTCGTCGTTGACGAATGCCACCACGTTCCTGCCGCTGCCTTCGAGCATTCGGTGCGTCAGATCACGGCACAACGATGGCTAGGTCTGACCGCGACTCCGTACCGGCGTGACCAGCTCGACGACCTCATTGCCCATCAGCTCGGCCCGGTCCGCCATACGATGATCCTGTCGCCTTCGGGCACCCTTTCTGTCCGATTGCCACAGACCGTAGCACCCGACCCGATCCTGAACGTGCACCCGACCACGTTCCATTACACCGGTGATGCCGACCCCTCTGCCCCCGGTGGGATGGCCGCTATCTACCGGGAATTGGCGGTCGACCCGACTCGGATCCGGCAGGTTGTCGACGACGTCGCCTCTGCCCTGCATCGCGGACGGCACTGCCTTGTGCTGACCCAATGGACGAAGCACGTCGAGGAACTCGCCGCCGCTCTGACAGAGAAAGGATACGAGCCGGTGGTCATGCGTGGCGGCATGGGCGCCAAATCCCGAGCTGCGGCCCTTTCCCGTCTCGACGTTCAACCCGGTGGTGCACCTCTGCTGGTGGTCGCCACTGGATCCTATGTCGGTGAAGGCTTCGACTGCCCGGTTCTGGACACCCTGTTTCTTGCCGCACCGATTGCTTTCAAGGGACGCCTCGTTCAATACGCTGGACGTATCCTGCGGCCCTATCCCGGGAAGGACACCGCTGAGGTCCACGACTACCACGACATCGCAACTGGGGTCCTCGCCTCTTCTCTGGCCAAACGGGCACCTGGCTACACCAGCCTCGGATTTCCCGACCCGCGCAAGCTGACCTAAGGGCCCGCCGCGATTTTGATTACGCGTTTGGCGTCGGCGTGAGCGTGTAG
>JADMIJ010000217.1 GCA_015478655.1 Acidimicrobiales bacterium
AGCTCAGAGGGCATTTGCCCAGTCACGACACGATCAACACACCCATTTCTCCGGTAGGGTCGGGGACTGGCCGGTGGCGTAGGTTGCCCCGTGTCCAGCCCCCGCCCGTCGAACCGTGCATGCGGTTCTCCCGCACACGGCTCACCGACATCGTTCACCGTCAGGCATGCGCAGCCGGGTAGCGCACCGTTCCAGTGAGTCGGTAGATCCCGAGAGTCCCGATCCATTCCCAGGAGTAGCGGTCGGACCAGTTGAACCCTCTGCGGCGGTGTTTCCTGCTGGCCAGTATGGCCATCCGCTCATGAACGTAGGAGTCGATCGCGCCGAACTTGGCCGACGAGTTGCCCTGTCGGAAGTAGGCGCCCCAGCCTCGCAGGACGGGGTTGAGTTGATCGACCACCGCGTTCAATGGCCGCCCGACCTGCCGCGGGGCGGTCAGGTCCCGAACCTTGGCCCGGATGGAGGCCATGGCTCGTGAAGACGGCCACTTCTGCATCCAGTACCGACCACGACGCTCCCGCGACTCCACCATCCGATGGTGGAAACCAAGGAAGTCGAAGCCCTGCATCCCATCCTTGACACACGTGATCTGGGTCTTATCCGGGTGCAGATGCAACCCGAGCTGGCCCAGGGTGTGCTCAGCCAACCGGCGTGCCTGTTCGGCCCGCTGGTCGGTGGGACACAAGACGACGAAGTCGTCGCAGTAACGCACCAGTCGTCCCAGCCGCTGCCCATCTCGCTCCCACGCCACGTCAAGCACGTGCAGCGCGATGTTGGCCATCAGCGGGGAGATCGGCGAACCTTGCGGGGTTCCGGCCTCGATTTGCGAGACGATCCCGCCCTCGAACACCCCTACCCGAAGCCAGCCCCGCAGCAGCTTGAGCATCCGCCGATCCACCACACGCCGGGCCACCTGGGACATCAGCGCGTCGTGGTCGATGGTGTCAAAACATGCCTTGATGTCAGCATCGAGCACCCACACACGGCCCTGGTTCGCGGCCACACGGACCGCTTCCAAAGCCTGCTGGGCCGAACGTTTCGGGCGGAACCCGAAACTGACCGGGCTGAAGTCGGCTTCGAAGATCGGCTCGAGCACAATCTTGGCAGCCGCCATCACCACCCGATCGCCCACCGTGGGAATGCCGAGCGGCCGAGTCTGGCCCGGTCGTCCCGGCTTGGGGATACGCACCCGCCGTAGTGGCTGTGGCCGGTAGATCCCCGACCGCACCCGTTCGGCGAGTTCACCGAGGAAGGTCCGCACCGACTCGACACCCTCGGCTTCGAGCTCGGCGATACTCACACCGTCGATACCGGGGGCGCCTTGGTTGGTGGCCACGCTGACCCATGCTCTCCACATCACGTCGCTGCGGGCGACCTTGTCGAGCAACGCATGGAATCGGCGTTCCGGATCTTGCTTGGCACTGCGGTACAGCACGCGCTGCAAGGCACGAACGGGGTCCAGGCCATCGGCCTGTCTGACGGTCCTAGCCGACATCGCGGCACTCATCAGCGTCCCTCCCAACATCTTGTGCATCGATGAAGTAGGGGCCCTTCGCTCACGCAGGGTTATGTTGTCCCCAACGCTCAGTCACTACTATGGCCCCCTCCGACTCCCTCTCGGCAGACCACCACTTCCCGGGAGCACCGGTTATAGGCGGCCCGGTTCCCGACCCCCGCAGGGCCTTCGACCGAGTAGGGCCTCTCCAGTTCCCGCGACAACCTTCTGAACGTTCCACGTCCCCTACGCCGGAGGATTCCTCGGCGCCCGCTCCAGGTTCCCAGACGCCTTCCATGGCCTTCGCCAAATCCACACAGGCTCGGCACCCTCTATTTCCCGCGAACGCGGGAGCCTTGACGACGCTGCAGACTTCGCTTCACGCTGCGGACCGATCAGTCGCTCCACCCCGCTTCGACCACGGCCTCTCGACCGAAGCCGGGGGCTTCGCTACCAGGGACCCTGGCATCTCCCCGGACCGGACTTCCACCGGCTGGCCACCGCGAGCTTGTCGCCCGATTACGCCATAGCAACTCCTTCACTGATGGCGTCCGAACTGCTGGACGCACGTGGAT
>JADMIJ010000082.1 GCA_015478655.1 Acidimicrobiales bacterium
GTCACGGCTCATACACCCTTGAACGACCCCTCACGCCCCGCTATCCAAGTACCTCTACCGCTGCCTCCAGGGTTGGAAAGAAGTGCGTGGGATCGATCGTCCGGGTCAGCTCGTAGCGTTCGATCTTCTCCCTCACTGGGTCCTTTATTTCGGCGAAATACCAGTGAAATACCTTCACTGTTGAGTGCTTGATCCAGCTCTTCGAGCATGTCGGCGGCGGTGGTGTCGACGTCAGTAATCGGTTCGGCCGAGACGACGATCCAGCGAGGTCGCGGATCGGACGAGGCGATTGTTTGGACCTGTTGGTGGAAGGCTCGCGAGTTAGCGAAGAAGAGGGGCGCATCGAATCTGAGGATCGCCAGTCCGTCAATCTCGCTGGCATCGGGATAGGACCGTACGTCGTGATAGCCCGGGAGTCCGTCGGCTTGACGCAATGATGTGCTGTAGGGCCACCATGCACGGCGAAAGACGTTGAGGATGGAGAGGCCCACGGCAATACCGATTCCAGGGAGCACGCCGAGGAGGGCCACGCCCAGGAACGGAGCAATCGCAAGTGCGAACTCAGTGCGACGAACCGACCAAAGCCGCTTCATTCCCGAAATGTCGGCGAGGGAGAACGCCGCCGCCATCACCACCGCGGCCAGCGTGGGCTGCGGGAGGTTGCGGAACAGTCCTGGAACGGCAACGAGCATCAGGAGGATGAAGGCAGCGCCTACGAGCCCGCTCACCTGCGTCTTCGCCCCCGACTGTTCCGCTACTGCAGTCCGTGAGCCACTCGTGCTCACAGGAAACCCCTGGAAGAGGCCGGCGGCAATGTTGGCGGTACCGATGCCGATCATCTCCTGGTTCGCTTGGACCTGGTCACCACTTCGGGCCGCGAACGCCGATGAAGTCGAAATCGTGTCGGTAAGAGCGACAAGCGCGATGCCGAGAGCTCCCGTGACGAGGACGCCAAAGTCCGATGCCGAGACATTCGGAATGGTAAATGGTGGCAGGCCCTTGGGGAGGGTCCCCACCAAGGACACTCCATGATCGGCCAAGTCGAGCGCAACCGCCGCGCAAATTGATAGCACCACGGCAACCAGGACACCCGGCACGATGGGGATCCATCGTTGAGAGACAAGGATCACCGCAAGTCCGAATAGTCCGACCCCCAAGGCGGCGACAACGGTCTCGCCTGATGTGAGTCCCTTCACGAACCCGGTTATGTCACCGATAAGAGTGTCCGAGTGCACGGAGAAACCCAACAACTTCGGAAGCTGACCCACCAATATGGTAAGAGCGAGACCTGTCATGTATCCGATCTGGGTCGGTTTGGAAAGCAAGTCGGCTACGAATCCCAGTCTCGCCACGCCGGAGGGGATCATGATGGCGCCAACCAGGATCGCAAGCATTGACGCGAGGGCGACCGCTCGGGTGGGGCTGCCGTTGGCCCCGATCAGAGGGAAGATCGTGGCTGCGATCATCGGACCGAGCGACGAGTCTGGCCCCAACACAAGGATCCGTGAAGGACCCATGACTGCGTACCCGGCAAGACAGAGCACCGAAGTATAAAGACCAGTGATAGGGGGAAGACCAGCTAGCTCGGCGTAGGCCATCCCCTGGGGAACCAAAATCGCCGTCAGCACCACACCGGCCACGAGATCCTTGATCAGCCAACTACGTCGGTAGGTCGCAATGGTGCGGAGACCCGGAACCCGTGTCAGCATCTGCAGGTCCTCAATCCCGATTCTGGCCTCTGAACCGCCTGGTGCGGAGGTGGTCTAGGGGTACCATGATTGGACCTTGTGAGCGATCAATCGAAACCATCCGCCGCTCCACCGCCTATTGCCGTGGCGGGCCATAGAGCTGGTGACGATCCTGGCGGAAGGTCGATGGTCAAGTCCGTGCAGCATGACCTGGCTCAGATTGACAATGCGGTGTATCAGGCCGTGGCGTCTACGCCGACGCCGACGCCGGCTCTCGACGAGCCGATGCCAGCATCCTCGTCGTTCCCATCTGGTCATTCCGCTTCGGGGTTCGCGTTTGCAACCGCTGTTGGCTATCAGATCCCTTCGTTGTCCTTCCCGCTCAGAATGCTTGCTGCGGCCGTCGCGTACTCCCGTGTCCATTCCGGCGTTCACTATCCCGGGGATACGATCGTGGGCTCTCTCACCGGCGGAGCCGTAGGACTGATGGTCGGTGCACAGTTCGAGAGGCGCGTCACATTGAACTCGTAGGCCCGGAGGGACTTAGCGGTCCTGAGCGTCTCGATTGGAGGGGCGAATTCATGGGCATGGTCTCAGTTCCTTGTCGGGGTACCGCCCGGGCGCACATTACATCCTCAATTCGTCGTGAGAGTTGCCTCTTGTCGATCCCGTGGAACACTTCTGGCCACGCGATACAGCCGATTCCGATCCACTCCAACATCGTCTGGACTCGACGAGCACACACTCGAACCGCTCTCCGGAATCACGATTCGAGCAACGTCGTGGCACGATCCCTCGGTGTCGCCTTGAGGTTTGGCGGCCGGAAGCCTCAGAAGCGCGACCGGGCACAGCACAAGCTGCCGCTCGTCCTCGGCGGCGGCGATCTCGATCTGACCACCTTCGGCCACCCGAACCATCAACGGGTGCTCCACAAGGGCGCTTTCCTCACCGGGTAGGGCCGCTGTAGTTGCACCGGGCCCTAGCTCGGCCACTACCAGCTCATTCCGAAACAGGAACGGCCCCTTGGTCCACACGAGAACGTTGCCAACCCAGGGGCCCTAGCCGCGACTATCCATGAACGCCGGGTCAGGATCGGGCTGGATCTGGGAGGATGAATGCGTGAAGCTCCGGCTTGGTATCGCATTGTGGCTTTTGTCCTGGGTACCCTACGGATTGATCCTCGGTCTCTCGGGCGCATGGCTCACTGCCGCATGGACCATCGAGGTGCTCCTTGGCATCGCTGGGCTCGCGATCGCGGGCACAGAGTTCGCCCAAGCTGTCAAGGACAGGGGCTGGAAGGGTGCCCCGGCCGTCGCCTGGCACGCTTTAGTCCACGGCCAGGGCATCCAAGCCGCCGAGTAGGCGCCCGCATGCTCGGCACCGTGTGCCGGAATCGGACAGTGCGAAATCATCTGCCCGAGGCATTTGACCGAACGAAATCCGCCCGGCCACCGAACCTGGCCAGCGCGTCTCGTGACGACGCCAATCGGGACCGCCCTGGCCTGACGTCCCGCCGTCCGGACTCACAGTTGGATGACATCCCACCGATACAGGGTCTTCCTCGGCGTGGTCAACGAGCATGCCCTCGTCGTGCTCCTCTGGTCATTCCGCCTCGGGGTTTGCGCTACCGCGGAAGGACGGCAAATCTCAGAGCTATCGTTCCCGCTCGTGGTGCTGGCAGCTGCCCTCGAATCTCGATCATCCCGTAGATGAGTGCCACTGATGATGACGGGGGTCGGACGAATCATCGACGCCACTTCCGGCCCGTGTCGAGGCGAAATGCGTGGATCCTGATCGGGACCGGTCTCCTTCTCTTTGCCGCGACGTCGATGCTGGTGAGTGCAGGGGCAACGGGCTGGGATGGGCGAATGTACCGAGCGTTGAACGAGGTTCCTTCTCAGGTCGCAGCCGTACTTACGCCGCTCTCGAAGGTGTTCCTCCCGGTCGGCATCACTGTGGCGATCGCGACTGCAGCGATATTCTGTGTGGTCAGGATCCGGAGCCTTTGGCCGATCCTTTTCTGCGCCGGTTCCGCCGCAGTAGCCTGGCTCGGTGCCGATCTGGCCAAGGCCGTTGCCGAGCGAACGCGCCCCTTTGAGGTTATTGCGGGTGCCGTCCTCCGACAGCAACCTGCTCACGGTACGAGCTTCCCCTCCAGCCACACGGCAGTGGCGTTCGCGGTCGCCCTCACCCTGGTCCCGTTTCTTCCGCGAACGGGCGTCGTCGTCGCACTCGTCTATGCGATCCTCGTCGGTTGGTCTCGGGTCTACCTGGGCGTGCACTACCCCGTTGATGTGGTCGGCGGGGCCGGCATCGGACTCGCTGTGGGCGGGTGTGAACTCCTACTGATCCGAGGCGGTCGTGGCCGCACATATCGTACGTCCCAGGATCAACTCGATGGTTCGGATGACCACGCCAGCACAGCCACGCGTTGCAATCCATCCGGCCCAATCCGGTGACCTAGAACTGCGCAGGGACATCACGCATGGGAACCGTCCGATCGCCGTGAGAATCGGTGAAGCGTCGCTTCGGGAGCGCCACGTCCCGGTGAGTGAGGGGGTCATATGGGATCTGGCCCAGCAGGTGCGAAATCACGTTGAGCCGCCCGCGCCTCTTGTCGTCCGTCCGTGCCACCCACCAGGGCGCCCACGCCGTGTCGGTCGCCTTGAACATCTCGTCCCTGGCCACGGAGTACTCGTCCCACTTGCCGTAGGACGCCAAATCCATGTTGGACAGCTTCCATACCTTGCGTGGGTCGCCGATCCGATGCTCCAGCCGCCGGGTTTGTTCTTCCGGGCTGACCTCCAGCCAGTACTTGAGCAGGTGGATGCCCGAGTCGACCATCGCCTTTTCGACCTCTGGGGTCCCGTCGAGGAACCTCCGCACCGCGTCTTCGGCACAAAAGCCCATTACTCGCTCCACGCCTGCCCGGTTGTACCAACTGCGGTCGAAAATTGCCACCTCGCCAGCAGAAGGGAAATGCGCCATATACCGCTGGATATACATCTGCGACTTCTCCCGGTCATTCGGCGCAGGTAGGGCGACGATTCGGAACACACGGGGGCTGACTCGTTGGGTGATGGCCTTGATGGTGCCGCCTTTGCCAGCCGTATCCCGACCCTCGAACACGATGCACACTTTGGCACCAGTCGCCTTCACCCACTCCTGCAGTGCGACGAGCTCTTCATGGAGAGGGCGGAGACGCCGCTGATACTCCTTCTCCTTCATTCTCGGTCGGACACCGCCCGCGGCGACGACTGTCGATCCGCCCACTGCACCGACTCCGCCGAACGAGTCGCCGTGGACCGTGCCGGCTAACGCTGCGCCAGGCTGCTCCCCGGCGACATCGTGGCTCTTCCCGTGTGCCTTCCTATGCTTGAGCTTGGCCACGTCCTAACTCCTCCACTCAGGTTGATCGGTTCATCCCAGGGACAACCCGGTCCTTGATTGTCCATATTTTTGCTGGCGCAAGGACGAGCGCCGTAGTCCCTCGTCAGGTCGAGATGTCGGCCAACCCTTCGGTACCCCTGCCCGTCCGCTTCGATGTCGCTATTCACTAAATATCGAGGGTCGGGGCTGATGGATCGACGCCCGCCCTCCGAAGCGCCTTTGCCTTCGTGCGAACAAGCACCTCACGCGGAGCGATACAGATCCGTTCGATGACGTCTCTTACCTTTCCCATCAGAAGTTCAGGTTGGACAACCTCACCCACCAAATGGACTGCTACGGCTTCGTCTGCACTGAGCTCGCGACCACCAATAGTGAGATCCCGAGCTACTGCACCACCAACAAGATCGTGTAGCGGACCATAAACCACGTCGCCAAACGACCGCTCCGGATGAGCGAACCTTGCCGCAACGGAAGCCACGCGTAAATCGCACATCACAG
The DNA here is from genome assembly GCA_015478655.1 of Acidimicrobiales bacterium. Classification (GTDB taxonomy): domain Bacteria; phylum Actinomycetota; class Acidimicrobiia; order Acidimicrobiales; family RAAP-2; genus Bog-756. Next base: position 5,577 of record JADMIJ010000082.1, read on the forward strand.
CTAGGTCAAAGCCGCCGGCGATGGCGGGGCCGTTCACCGCTGCGACCAGTGGGAGCGGGAAGGAAAGAACCGTTCGGTGGAATCGGTCACTGGATGCCCACAGTTCCGCGTTGAACTTCTCATCCAACGCAGCACGGTCGAACTCTTTCAGGTCGAAACCGGCTGAAAACACTGTTCCGGCACCGGTGATGACAACCACGCTGACTGAGGGGTCACTCGCGAGTTCGTCGAGTGCGTTGCTGACGGCATCCCGAAGGACTACGGATAGGGCGTTCCGGCGTTCAGGCCGATTGAGCGTCAAGATGACATGCCTGCCCGCGCGCTCCACTTGTAGTTCGTCGATCATCGTTCAATCATTGTGCATTGGAGTCATCGGACCCTCAGGGGAACGCGGTGCCGGCCGGTGGAGTGAGCGATGCACGGGGTCTAGCTTGTGGGCCAGTCCTCCGACGGTCCGCTGTGAGTTCAGGTCGCACACCGACACAACAACCGCGATTTTGTCGATACCAATGAACAGTAGTTAGTGAGTGGGCTCTCGACAGAACTGCCTCCACCTGGTCGAACAAGGCCGAGATTGGAGCGATTTCCCACACGTCGCTCTCGATTTCCCACATTGTTGTTGGCGCAACTAGGCGGGTTAACGTGAGGTGAGGGCTATGCATGAGACTTTGGCACCCAGAGTGCCCTGGCCACTGACCGAGCGCGAGTCGCTTTGAGCTATCGCCTTGGTCTTCGCATTGGGCGGACTCGCTAGGCGGCGTCAAGGAGCCACCAAGGCCTTGCTCTTCGGCTCGGCCGCAGGCGTGGCCTTCGCACTTCAGTCCGCGGTGACCAAGGTGTTCGTGACCATAGTCGGCCAAGAGCTTTGGGACGTCCTCTTGAGCTGGACCCACCTATGTGCTCATCGCCTTCGGCCCTTGTCGGCTTTGTCCTCCAGCAGTCTGCGCTCAAGACCGGCGTCCTCGCCCCGGCCATGGCGTCGAGCAACGCCGTGACCCTGTTTGGTAGCGTGGCCTTCGGAGCAAGTGACTTCGGCGAGAGCTTCTCGTCGGGCGGAGCCCGGCTGTCCCCCACTCTCCGGTCCGTCAGTAAGTGAGAGACCTGTCCGCATTCCGGAGTCGGCCGGCCATCGAGGCCAACATCTTCCACGCGACTCCGGGCGAGGCCTCGATCAGACTGCGGAACTCTTGACCGTCTAGTACCAGAAGGTCCATCTCCGACTCTGCTGTCACGGTGGCGCTTCGAGGGCCCTTGTCGAGCATAGACATCTCACCAAAAAACTCGCCGGGACCGAAATGCGCCAGCTTCCTGCCCTTCACCCGGCAGGTGGCCCTGCCATCGAGGATGACCAGCAACTCTCTGCCAGGTTTGCCTTCTATCGTGATGGTTCGGCCGGCCGGAACCGAAGCTCGGGTACCCAGGCGGGCGATATCTCGCAGCTCTCCGTTGTTACATGTCGAGAACAGCGGTATGGCACGAACCGCCTCGAGTATTTCCTTCGGGATTGACCGTTGCACGTGCTGCCTCCGTTGTCCGCCGGGGCATCGACCAGCCACCAGTGTAGTGAGCAATGGGGAATCTAACCGGAACTCCTCCTTACGAGAGTCGGCCCGGCCGCCTCTTCGTTTTCGCTTCACGCCTGTGGGTGATCTCGAGTTGGTATGGCCCGAGCACGTTTTCAGCCCGGTTGACCGGGCTCCCGGTGGAGGCGTGCGACCTCGCAGAGGCGCCTTGACTCCAGTCCCTCCAGATCGGCATGATTCGTAGCCGGCGGCGCGAGTGGAGAGGGGGAGCGTACATGGAAGGTGATACTGCGCTGTCACAGGACGGCGGACGACACAGAGGTCAGATGGCTCCCGGAAACCCGAATTGCTGAACTGACCCGTTCTGGTCCTCTTGTTGCTGACTGCGGTGACAGGGATCTCCGCCTATCTGGTCTATCCCAAGAGCACCTCGGTCACGGTACAAGGCGCGCTCCAGGGGATCGAGGTCGTGGGGACCACCCCACTGACCGCGGTCGATGTCGAGGAAGTGCCCAATTCGAGTGCCAACGGGATCACTCTGGCTGTTTCGCTGCGTAACGAAAGCGGTAAGACGCCCGAGGACGGCCGCCTCGTCTTGGTCGTCCCCTCAGGCGCGTGGGGCTCGGCCGACGGTTGTGCCCCGAATGCCCTGGTGTGTACGCCCGACAATCAGCCAGGTTTCAAAGATGCAGCGTTCACATTTCCTGGCCAGTGGGTAGATGCCGGCTCGGCCCAGTCGATAGCCCGCTACGAGGTCCACCTGACCATCATCGTTTCCGACATCAGTCCCAACCTCGTCCAGAATGCGGAGTACATCGCAACTCTGCTTCCACCGATCTCAGTGACGGAGGAGCAGGTGCAGCAGCATTCGCTGCAGTACACGGCCGTGCCGGTGAACTACAGCGAGCGTGTACAAGGGGGTGAGAACTACACCTGGAAGGAGGGAAGAGTCCCGGTTGTCGTCAACGGGTCGGCCCATTTCGTGTATTCGTCGGCCGGCGACCTGCAAAGTGCCGTGCCCCAGACTCTGAATACTGGGATTGACCTGTCCATTCAGGATAAGAACACCAACCTGGTATTCATAGCCGGAACCCTGCTCGGGATCGCTGGGGGGGCCCTGGTCGGGGCTATCACTGAAAGCCTCAGAGCACGCTGACGCCACGGCGAGCGGAGGATCCGGTTCCCAGTATCTCCGCGGGGTGCAATCTCGTAGGCCTTCTGATGGCCCGAAGCGTGTGGGCACTCGAGAGACAGCCAAAGCGTCGCTAGCTTTCAAGTCTGTCCTCCGAGCGCGCACGCGGCGAGCGACCGGAGATCACCGGCTGGTCCGGTGCGAGCGCAGCTCAGGACTTTGCCGATACGGGCAGGAACAGGAGGAGCAGGCCCAAGCTCACAAGCACTGCGCCAATCAGTGCGACCCATGCAACAGGGAAGCCCGTGAACGCCAAGGCGGCTGCTCCGCCAATAACTGAAGCGTTGAGGTTCGTCGAAGCACCTGTGTCCAAGGGTCCCGAAATGCTGGAGCCATCGAGGTTCCCCGGTGCCGTAGCCGTGCCCGGCGCGGCCGAAGCACCGGTCGCGGCGGTGGCAGTGTTGCAGCTACCACCGTCGCCCGTGCTGTCAGAGAAGTCTGGGCAGATGGTGTTGTTCCACGTCACGTTGGCCACAGCGACCTGGTTCGCCAGGGCACCGGCGAGGTCGGCCCTCGTGAGGTCGGCGCCGGCCAGATTGGCCCCGGTGAGGTTGGCCCCTGCCAGGTCGGTCCTGCTCAGATTGGCCCCGGCGAGGTTGGCGTTGGCGAGGGTGGCGCCGGCCAGGTTGGCATCCGCGAAATCGGCACCGGCGAGATTGGCACCGGCGAAGTTGATCTTGGCGAGATGTGCGCCCCGCAGGTTGCACAGTCCACCAGAGGGTGGGGTGTCGGGTCTAATGGCGCAACCGTCAATAACCCTTGTCGTCACGGGAGACGCCCAAGTGGCGGCCACACCGAGGCTCGAGACCACCGCCAATGCAGCAACAGCCACCATGCCGACAAGGGTGATGCTCCATCGAGATACCCGTACACCCTTGGCCTGAGGCTCTCCTCCCGAGCCCACCGTCCGCAGAGGCTCGCGTTGGCGCATCCGCGCCGCACCCGAGGCGGTGAGCGTTAGCCCGGACGACCAGTAGGCCCCGATCATTCCAACTCCGCGAGCGCAGCTACCGCTCGGCGCTCGATGACCCCGTACGACTGCGCAGATGCAACGTCGCGGGCGCTGGCGAGGAGCGATCGGGCCTTCGCCATGTCGCCCGGTCCGCCTCGCTCGACCAGCATCCTGGCCCAAAGCAGATCAGTTCGAGCGGCAAAGAACTTCGCGCCCATCCGCACAGACATCGCCGCGGACCGGGCGAAGTAGGCGTCTGCTTCATCGTAGCGTCCCAGCACGGTAGCCAGCCCGCCGAGATAGTGGCTGACCGGGACAAGCGCCGACCCCCCGGTGGCAGGCAGCTGGTCAGCCCAGGGTTCGAGCTGATCGAACAAGGCACCGGCGTGTGCGGGATCCCTGCATTCGATCGCTGCCTCGGCGAAGTCGACCATGCCGGTGAGCCACAGTTGGTCCAGGGGCAATTGGTACCCCGCAGCTGCGAACTCCTCGAGAAGCTCGGCAGCTCGATCCCGGCGATCCCCTTCGACGTGTGCCTTGGCCATGACCGACATGAAGAACGCGCGCGGGATGTCCGGTGTCTCGGCGGCCAGTTTCTCGATGAGGGGGACTAGCTCGCTCTGAGTACCCCGCTGGCCGCTGATGATGTTGTACTGGCCACCGAAGATTCTCGAGGCGTCGGGCTGACCCCCTTTCGTACCGATGGCGTGCGCCTCCGTGGCGTACTGTTCGGCCAGGTCGGTGTCACCGGCGATCTGCGCCCTGAGTGACAATACGAACGCGTGTCCCCAGGCAAAGACCGGCTGGTTGAGTTGCTCCGCCATCGCACCGTGGATGGCGATGCAACGATCCATCTCGCCGAGGTCACCGGTGCGGGCCGCCGACTCGGCACGCCATTGTGCGGCCCAGAACGTCAGGACCGGGTCACCGATCCGCTCGGCTCTGACCAGGGCCTCGGTCGCCCGAGCCTGGGTGAATTCGAGCATCGAGGGCACCTGAAGGGGGAGGTGCAGATGGTTGAGGACCTTCACGATCACAACATCGTCGCCGGAGGCCTCGGCGATGCCGATGGCTTCCTCAGCCAGGGCCTGCCGGCGGTCGAGCGAGCTCCCATGGGCAAGCTCAGAGCACAATGTGGCCAGGATCAATGCACGATCAGGATGGGTCGGGGGCAACACCTGGAGCGACATCTCCAGGGCCTCCACCTTCTCTCCGTCAGTTGCGCCCACCGCGCTGTAGAGCCCCCGGTCATTGGCCAGGCAAGCGGCCACCAGGCGGTCGACATCGCCCCTGCTGGCCGCCTGACGTGCCGCGTCGAGAAGGGTGCTGCGGAAGGACGGATCGCCGGTCTGCCGTTGGGCGGTCCCGAGCCCGATGGCCAGGTCAAGCAGAAGTACGGGGTCAGAGCCTCCCTCCCCGGCGCAAAGCTCGAGCGCGGTGAGGTAGTGCCGAAGAGCGGCGTCGGGCGCCAGCGAGTTGAGTGCGGCGTCGGCCGCCTCGTATGAGTACCGGACGGCTTTTGAGTGGTTCCCCGGAGGGGCGTTCATCCAGTGACGGGCAAGTTCGCCCACCCGAGTACCAGGTTGGCCGCCACAGAAGTCTTCGAGAGCCAGCGCCACCAGTTCGTGGAGGCGGGCTCGTCGAGCGGGGCGAAGGTTCTCGTACAACGTGTGTTGGATCAATGCATGCCCGAAGCTGTACCGGCCCGGAGCATCATCGGCCTCATTCACTAGCGAGGAGGCGGCCGCCGAGTCAAGAATGTCCAGGAGGGCGTCCGTCGGTATCCGCGTTGCACGCTCCAGCACGTCCAGGTCGAAGTCCCGACCGATGATGGCTGCCGTCGACAACACCCGTTCTGCCTCCGGCCCGAGCCGTACAACCCGGCCATCGATGACTTCACGTACGCTCTCGGGGAGTACTGTCTTGTCGAGGGTGCCACTCGCAACCCAGCGGCCAGCGACATCCTGCTGTATGGCACCTGTGTCGCGTAGATGGCGGAGGACCTCGGTCACGAAGAATGGATTCCCATCGGTTTCCCGATAGACCGCTTCGGCGAGGTCAACACCGATTGCGTCCAACGGATGTCCGGCGACATCCTCCATCAACGCCAGTACGCCGGGCCGGTCGAGCCCGCCCAGCTCCACCCGGGAGACGCCATGATGACGCCACAGCAGTCCCAGCGCGTCTCGGAGTTCGGGGGATCGCGGAAGCTCGCTGTCACGAAAGGTTCCGAGCACCAGAACCCGCATCGGGTGCTCAGCCGCCGTCAGGTGACGGAGGAGGGCCAGGCTTCCGCTGTCGGCCCACTGGAGGTCATCGAACACGAGCACGACCGGCTCGTCCTGTGAAATGTCGGCCAACATGGCTACGGCGGCGGCGAAGAGTAGGTAGCGCTCCGAGTCGGGGTCCGTCGCTTTCGACGGAGGTAGGTCCGGCATCCTCTCCGCAAACGCCTGCACGAGCCGACCCCATTCCGACCCGTGCAGCTCGACGAGCCCACGGAGACGGTCTTCGTCAGCATGACTCGCGTAGTGACCGAACGCCTCGACGAAGAGCTGATACGGGGAAGCGAGTCCCTCCTCACTGTGCCCGAACAGGACGCAGGCACCGTTTCCGATGGCCATGCGCGCCGCCTCGGCAACAAGGGTGGTCTTCCCTTGGCCGGCCTCGCCGGACACCAGCACGACCTCCCGTCCGTCACAAGCCAGGACACGCTTAGCCGCCTCCGCCAAGAGCGATAGCTCGGGCTCCCTCCCGACCACGTTCACCGTTGCATTTCTGGTGCCCAGGCGGCTGGGAAGCGGGATAGTTGGCTCAATGGCCTCTACGGGCTCCCAGAGAATTTCGACAGTCGGGACTAGGTACCGGAACCCCTTGAGACGGAGTTCTCCGCACGAGCGGAAATTGAGTAGTCGGCTGCGTCGGCCGGCCATCAACCGGACCACCTCTGACACAAGTACCTGCCCTGGTTCGCAAGCGGCGCACAGGCGAGCCGCTTCTATGACTGGATCCCCGAAGTAGTCATCGTCCTCGTGGATGACTTCGCCTCCACTCAGCCCCACGCGCAAGCCAACCGCGTGCTCAAGACCTCTGTTGTCCATTTCGACGGCCTGCTGCATCGCCACTCCGCAGTCAAGAGCGGCCGATGCGGAGGTGAAGACCGCCATCAGCCCGTCACCCAGCTTCTTGACCTCGGTGCCTCCAGTATCTGAAAGCGTCTTCCGCAGAATCGCAAAGTGGTCGCGGCGCACCTGGTCGGCTGTCTCGGGCGCAACTCGATGGGCCAACTCCGTCGAGGCGACGATGTCGGTGAAGATGAGCGCCACGTTCTCGGCGGTCATCGTGCTCCTTTCCGCCTGGCTAGTCAAACGTAGCCGCTCCCGGCCGACCCGTCTCAAGGGTTCGGACCGTAAGCCGGATCCCGGTAGCCGAATGGGTCCAGCGCTCTAGATGCCCCAGGCCTCCTTGAGCTCATCGGTCACCTGGAATGCAGGCCGCTGACCGTCACGTCCATACAGCTCGAAGCCCTGCCAGATGCGCCTGCCAAGCCTCGAGGCAATTCGTCCTGTGCCGGGTACCTGGACCAAGGCGAACTCATAGAGAAAGTCGGTCCGACGCATGACCTCGAAGATGACCCGGGTCCAGTCGGCCTTGGGAACGCCCAACATGTCGGCGGTCTCGCGTCCCAAGTAGTGGCGGATCCCCGCAGCCGGGAGCCCGGGCATATGCGTAAACCCGAAGAGCTCCTGCATGCACTCGATGGCTGCTGCGGTGAGCTCCCGGCCTTCGGGTGTTGGTCCGTATTCGCGCCGCCGCCGCACTTCCCAGAGCGTCCTCGAGTCCTTCCAGGAGAGTGGAAGGAGATCGTCGAGGATTCCGAGCTGATGCCCGACGAGGTTCCACACATGGACGTAGGCCTCGGCCTGGTAACGGCTCAGCCGCACGCCAGACCTCTGGAGCGCCTTGATGCCTTCGATGCTGAAGGAGAACAGTGTCCCGAGCAGCTGGAGTTGACTGATGGGCAACCCGAATGCATCGTCCCACGGCGCGATCGGGGGGCCGCCCTCCTTTCGGATTTCGTCGAGGTGGCACAGCACATGGCGCACTGCGGCATGCATGAGCCGGACGTGGCGAACGGTCCGGTACCCGCCTCGGCCCGGCTCCAGCGCGCCAGGCGTCATCACGTCGATGATCATCTGTCCCGTTTCGACATACCTTCGCTTGGGGTTGCGGGTAAGGCGCGCCGTGCGCTCCAATGCCTGCACGCCCCTGGCGAACGCGTAGTCTGCCGGGAGACTGGCCATAAATAGGCCCATGCCCAGTTGCGGGCCGAACTCGCCGAAGATGCGCTGTCCGTCCCTGACCAATTGGGCGTCCGCCCATGCCGGCCAGTCGTCCTCCGTCCGGACGAACGCTCCGATTCCCGGAAGGTCCTCGTCGGCCACCACACCGGCGGAGGTCGAGGCCAGCTTTCTGAACAACTCGGAGTGGTTGACCTTGGTTGCCTCGAAGAACTCGGCCACAGCCTTGTCCGCCGGCGCATCGCCGGTGATTCGAAGCTTCTCGACGAAGGAGTCGGTGAACTGGTGAATGCCCTTCGAAGGGGGGATGTGTGGTGTGCCGGCAGGAGGTGCGGAACGGTTGTTGCCGACCGCCCCCTTGGGCGCACTCGTTGACTGGGTCTGATCGGGGAGGCGGCCGTTTTCGATCTCGGTCAATACCGTCGTGTCGAAGGGAGCCTTGAACAGCTCCTTTCGATGATGACGGGACATGAACAGGTTGGCGATGAAGTTCATCCGCTCATCCATATCGACCCAGTCGATCGCCCGGCTGCCCTCTCCGTCCACCTTGGCTCGATTGAAGCGCCCGAGCAGGGCGGCCAGATCCTCAACCACGATCTGCTCCAGTTCAGCGGCGACGAATTTCTGACCTGCAATTGGCGGAACATCGTGGTTAAGGCGCAGGGTTCCATCGGGGGTTTCGATGGTGCCCAGCAGCTCGGTCATGAGGTCGCCCCAGAGGTCACCGATGACGCGGCCCACCGGGTGGAGTAGGGCGTCGATCGACTCCTCGATGGCGGGCTGGCCGGGCTCCCCTCGTACCAACCGCTGTTTGAGCAGCCCGAACGATTGGTTGAGGCCCATGTCCATACTTCCGGCAATTGCTCTCTGAAGGTGGTTCTGCTCATGAGCCCCGAGCTGGAGGGATCCGGCGAGGATGAGCTGGCTCCGACGCGTTGGATCCGACTCCGTCAGAGCATCGCACCAGTGCGCAAAGCCGGCGTGCAGTCGATTCTCACCCTCGAATTCCGGAGCGCCCTCGCAGGCCTGTAGCACCTCGGCGCGCAGCGCCGAGGTGCTGTGGGAATTCTCTTTGAGGGCGGTGAGCAGGGTGGCTGCGGCCGGCGCGATCTCGGCGAACACCTCGGTGTTCCCGTCGGAGAGATCCGTGGCGCAGGCCCCGAAGAGCCCCCGCACGAAATCAGCCATGTCCTCGGGCAGGATTCGACGCAATCCGCGGTCGATGTGGTCCTTTTGGAGCGCGTCGTTCACGGTCTGAGCTGCGCCCATCATGCCGTCGGAGCGAACGACCCGCCTGTGCAACCACTCAGGCAGGTCCTCACCACGCAGGTTCCTCCCGACCGTGCACGAGGCCCAAACCCCGAAGGTGCACCAGTTGGCCGTGCTCGGATCGAGCGCCGCGGAAAGTCCGGAAGCCAGATCGGCGTAGGACTGGGTGACCCAGTAGTTGCGGAGAACACGGTCGTCGATGGCAAGGACGGCCTGAACATGCTCTCTCGAGGTGCCTCGTTTCATAGAGAAGGTTCCGCCTCCTGGGCCGGGCGACGTGCCAGCCTGCAGACAATCATTGTGTCAAGAACTGGGCAGACCTGCACCGGACAGACTTGCGTGTCCCAACCTTGCCCGAACCGGCAGCGAGGATTGACGTAGCCCGCTGACGGTCCACCATTTCGGAGCGAGA
>JADMIJ010000218.1 GCA_015478655.1 Acidimicrobiales bacterium
TTCCGCGGATGCGCGGTCTTCAGATCAGGAGTTCAGTCGGTGCTTCCAGGATAAGAGCGCGCGCCATTAGGCGACTGCCAGTGATCCCCAGCGCTTGGCCCACTTGACGAGCTTGACGGTGATGATCAGGGCCACGGCCAGGGCGAACTGTGCCAGGCGGTGAGGTATGAATCGGTCGGTATTACGTCGGAGCTGGCCAAAGTTCGAGAGCCAGGAGTTGGTTCGTTCCACCGGCCAGCGCATGCCGAGGGGAACTCGTTTTGGCTTGTCCGCGGTTCCGCTCTTTCGGCGCTCGGCGATCATGAAGTCGGCGAGCCCACGCTTGAGGCACTGCGATCGGACGACACCGTTGTCGTATCCCCGATCGAGGTGCAGGGTTTCTACCTCGGCGAGCAGGCCCCGGTCCCGGATGGCATCAAGGGTCGGCGGCAACAGGATGCAATCGTGCCGGTTGGCGCCGTCGGTGACCCAGCCGATGGGCACACCGTTAGTGTCGGTGGCAATCGACCATTTCCAACCGGTCTTGCCGCGATCGGTCGGGTTCGGCCCCGTGCCCTCACCGCCGGCCGGTGCCTTGTGCTGCGATCCGTCGATCGACACCTCGGTGAGATCCAGGCCGATCACCTTGTCGAAGGCGGCGATCGCTTCTTCCACCAGGCGCTCGAATGCCCCGGCTGCCACCCACTCGTCCCGCCGGCGCCGCAAGGTGGTCTCACTGCCTTTCCCCAATCTTCCGGCCACGTCCCACGAGCAGCCGGTGACCAGGCGGAAGAGGATGGCCTCGAAGCAGTCACGGTCCGAGATCCGGGGTCGATGACAGCCCAGCGGATGGGCGGTTTCTTCGCGTTTGGGCAGGTAGGCGGCAAAAGATTGCCAGACGGCGTCGACGACGCTCGGCTCGAGTGCAAGCATGGGACCTCCACTGGTTCGTTGGGTTGGTTGAACGCAGCCGGATCATGTCCGGTCCAACACAACGACCGGTGGACCTTTTTTTGCCTGGTCACCGGCGGTCCACCCCCGGCCGGTTCGAGGGCGTGACAATGGCTCGAACAGGAGGTGGTCACGTGGCCAAGATCAGACGCAACGGACCGTGTCCGTGTGGGAGTGGGAGCAAGGCCAAACGCTGCTGTCAGACCCCACATGCCTACGTTGACGTTCGAGTCCTTCCACTCGACCTCTGCCAAAGCGTGCTCAATGACCTGCCCGGCACCACACAGGTCGAGATGCGAACCCTCTTCGACCAACTCATCTTCCTGCCCGAGATTGACACTTCAGTCCAGGTCAGCCTGCCCGGCATCATTACCCCCGATATGGAGCAAGCCATCAACGCTCTCCGAGAGGATGACGACGCAGGTTTTGACGAGGCACTCGGAAAAGTTGTGCCTGCGGTCGACACACTCGAACGTCGGATCGAACTGGCACAGGCCGTCATCGAGCTCCGAAACAACGGACGTATTCCACCGAACCTCGCTGCCATCGCTGTTCTCGAACTCGACCGTCCGGAATCAACGTTCTTTCTCTCGTCAGTTGCCGAATCGATCGCTGTACTGGCAGGAGAACAGCAGACCCCGGCTGGCCTGGTCGTCTCTGCTAGGTAGTCCGAGCAAAGTGTCCGAGTGGTTGTGTCCGTCACCTATTGGCGCGCGCTCTAAGTCAGACCTCTATATATTGCCAAGGTGAGGGTCGCGGGTTCGAATCCCGTCGTCCGCTCCAAAGAAAGCCCAGTTCACGGCAGTGCGAAGGGCCGAAATCCGATCTTCGGAGTACCTCTGATTCCAGGATGTACCTGTGGGTGCCGAAAACGTCAGCCGGTCTTCTGGCCAGGGACGATGCATCTCCAGATTCATCGGTACTCCGCCACGGCGAGAGCGCCCTTCCTCCTTATCGCCGAAATCGCCTTTGTGCACCCTGTGGGTGCCGGGAATCCATCCAAGCCGCTGACCTGGGGAACCCGTCAAGGGCGATTCGCGGATATTGGCGCACTCGCTGGCGGTTAGCCCCGCCTCTTCGTGCGTCCAGACAGTTGGAGGTGATGCGATAGAGCAGATC
>JADMIJ010000083.1 GCA_015478655.1 Acidimicrobiales bacterium
CCGCGTTCGCGGATACCTCGTTACCTCACGCTCCCCAGTTCAACGCGAAGAGCCGCCATTGTGCACTCGGCTGGGCCGGCCGAACAGCGTGCCCGGGTTGGGGCCTACAAGTGCGCCCCCCTCCCACACCACCGACTACGACCGATTCGGAATGATATAGCCACCATGGTAGGCGGTCACTTGGAGAAGTGCGTGGTCGGCCGAGGCAGCGGCTCGTCGTCGAGAAGGATGTCAACTCTTTCGTTGTAGAAGGCGATGAGCCCGGCGATGGGAAGCAGCTGCCTGGTGGGGAAGTCGTAGATCCACGCCACATCAGGGTGGATGGTCTCTCCGAGTTGGAAAGACCAATAGCCGCTGGTCGTCCCCTTATAAGGACACGACGTCACCGTCTCTGATGGGAGCAGATGCTCAAAGTCCACTTCGGTCCGGTTGAGGTAGTAGCGGGTGGGCAGACCGGTTTCAAATACCATCACCGGCGACGATGACTCCGCCAAGACCAGTCCCTCGAGCTCAATGCGAACCGTGCGCGTCGACCGCAGCGCATCGACCCGGGCGTAGGGATTCCGGGGGTGCACGAAGACCTCTTCATCCTCCTCGAACCAGGCGTCCATGGCGTCCCAATCGAAGCGGACCATGCCTGCAAGTCCCTCGAGAGCGTCGTCGGTATACACGTGAGCGGAGGCCGGACGCTCCACTGCCCCGACGCGCAGACCGTACTGACGTGCAGTCCCTCGGTGCCGGTGTTGGCTGTGTCCCTCGTCGACAAGCAGATCTTGCGCCACGTCGGCGATGGGTACGTAGTACAGGGGAAAGTAGGGCCACTCCCAGACATAGATGGCCTGAGTGGTATCCAGCACCACCGCACCCGACAGCATGGCGCGGATGCGGCGCGGCACGGGTTCTATATGGTCAACCGGCACAATCATCCGGGGATAGTCACTCATCGCACACTCCATGGCCCCGTTCGGACAGGGCGCGGTGGCCAGTCACCATACTGTTCCGGCGCTGCCGACTCACAAGACGCGGCCCGATTCGGAAACAGCCGGTCCAACTGCGAATGGTATCGGCCACAACATCCGGGAGGAAGTTGTCGGTGATCATGGCCCGAGCCCGGTCCCGAGTCGGTCCTGTTCGACCAGGGTGACCAGCCGCTCGCTGATCATCGCGCTGACGTCCATCAAGTTCCCAAGCTCCTTTGCCACCGCTGAGGCCAGCGAGCTGACGCCCGAGGATCCGGACAACTCCAGTGACCGGCGATATGCGGAACCGACGACCATTCCGCCACCGTCAACGGACCGACCTCGATATGCAGCTGCAGTCCCCACGCCGCCCGGCCGATCCGAAATGCCTGGGTGGGACAGGCGGCGCTCGAGGCGAGCAGGGTGGCATCGGCCGGCAGACGCCTGACCTCGGAACTGTGCCACTGCAGCCCCAGGGACCGGCGAGCCCAGCTCCGCGAGCAGGAAGTCGTCACCTGCCTCCGCCCGGAGGTCGATCCGACAAAGGCCGACCTCCGGCTCCTCCATGGGTGCGACCTCTCCCCCCAGGGCATCGGCGAGCAACTGGTGGCCGAGACACACTCCGAGGAACGGCCGATCGAGCACCCGCACCCACTGACGGATCACCGACTTCTCCTCCACCAGCCACGGGTAACGGTCCTCCTCCCAGACGTCCATTGGACCGCCCATCACGACCAGCAGGTCGAACGGGTCGAGATCCGGCACCGTTTCGCCATGGTCGAGCTCTACTGTCCTCAAGTCAGCGCCGGCCTGCCTGAGTCGGGCGCCGACCGAGCCAGGATGCTCGACCGATAGGTGTTGCAGTACCAGGACTTGGATGTTTGGATCGTTCACAGGAGGATGTCGGGGTATCCCTGATGTCCAAGTGGGTCACCGTTCCGATGGCCGACCTCGTCCATCGCGCTTTCAGTGGATGCCTTCTCAGGCCTTTCTACCCACAATGTGACTGCGCTGCGTCTCAGTAAACACAGAGCAGATTTCGGGCCCGTATCGCCCTGGTGTCGATCGTGTTAACGCCGGCAAGGTCGGTCGTCAGCACACAGGGTTCGACTCCGAGGCCGATATCGGCTTGATCGGGACACGTAGCGTTTGGCCATGAGCCATGCCCCGGCCCTTCTGTGCGACATCGACGGCGTGCTGACGGTGTCTTGGCAGGCGATTCAACGGCAACGGATGGCATCAGGTGTATGGACAAGATCCGGACGTCCGGTAGCGATCATGAGTGGGTGCCCGCTCCTGACATTGCGGGTCGTGGAGCCGGTCTTCACGGGCAGGATGGCGCCACTGTCCAGAGTGATGGCGGTGGTGTGTTGACCGATCGCCACCGTGAACCGCCGACCGTGCCACGCAAGACCGTGAAGTACCACACCGCCGAGTTGACTGGTAGTGCTTGGCGAAAGGTCCACGGTATTGGTATCCCAGCGCAATCCTGAATAGCCGTAGAGGAACTCCTGTAGGAAGCCGCCGATGCCGGTCATAAATGGGAGTGCGCCACCACCTCTGGTCTCTGAGAATTGGTCGAAGACATCTCGCATGAAGGGCTGCACACTGCGTTGGGTGTAGACGGAGCTGGCGCACCCGGCTATGCCCAGCGCAGAACTATCGATCGAGTTGATCGCATCGCTCATGGAAGGTCCATTCGGGTCGGTGCGCGCCGCGTAGTAGGAGACGTTGCCTTGAGCAATATTCGACGGAATCCCGTATCCCAGCGGATACTCGAGGAGCGAGGCGTCTGCCTGTTTGATCATCTGGCCGCCATATCCGGCAAACTCCTGAGTGATGCCCAGTGAGTAGTCCACCGGTACAACGATCCCTGACGTGATCGGTCTCCAATTCGCCGGTACGTGCAATCCGAGAACGCCAGCTGCCTGAATGGCGTCGCGCAGCGTGGTGACGGCCGCCCCGTTGGTGTAGACCTCGTCGTTGACATCCGGGTTCTCCTCATCGGGCCCAGTGACCCCGCCGATGTGATAGCTGCCGCCCTCCCCTGGAACCGCTCGAGAAGCCCAGAAGCTCGCTGCCTGGGAGATCACCGGCCAGCCGCGTCGTTCCAACCATTTCTTGTTGCCCGTCGCTTGGTAGTACTGCCAGTGAGCGATGGCGATGTCCGCAGTGATGTGTTGCTCGTAGAGGCCCTCCGTGAACACGGACGCGGGTGGGGGGATTTGTTCTGAGCCGTCGAGCGCGCTCTCCCAGGGATAACGACTGCCCAGATAGCCGGTGGCGCTGGCATGGGCCTTTGCCGCCGGAAGTCGCGCGTACCGGTAGTCGTTCATTCCGGTCGCCAGCTCGGGGTGCTGTGCCAGCACGGCTGGGTACATCCAAGTCTCTGCGTCCCAAAAGATGTGGCCGTCGTAGCTGTTCGATGAAAGACCGGCTGGTGAGATACTCCAATCCACCCCGTTTCGGATACTCGACCAGAGATAGAACTCACTGGCGTTGACCTCGGTGGCGAGCGTTGAGTTGCCGACCACATCGATGCGGCCCGACCAGAGCCCGGCCCAAGCCACGTTGTTCGCCTCCAAGAGCGCGCCAAAACCTGCTCCTGCAGCCGCTGCGGCCTCACGTTGAGCGGAAACGTCCGCGGAGGTGCTCTGTTGGGAGGTGACCACGCCGATGGACTTGGTGACCGTGTAGCTGCGGCCAGAGGCCACGTTGAAGGCAAGCTGCTGGCCCACACTCTGATCGGCTGTTTGATCGACTTGGGCAGTTGTGGACTTGACGTTGGCGCTTGTTGTGAGCTGGCTGGCGATCGCCGCCTCGACATTCGTGCCGCGCGCCTGCACGGCGACCCAGTCGCGGCGTGCTGACGGCACCCACCCCTTTCCGACCTGGGTGGTCAGGGTGCCTGGTGACCCGTCGATGGTGTCGGTAACCGTTGCCACACCGGTCCAACGCGGAACCAATGTCAGGCGGACCAAGCCGACGTGTTCACGGGCCCGATCGGTCAGCACCTGGTACGACATGTCGGTGACGTGTCCATCCGGAGCGGCCCAACGGGCGCTGGTGGTGATTACACCTGTTCGGAGGTTGAGCGCTTGTCGCCAGTTGCTGGTATGCCCACTTGATAGTGCGAAGGATTGCCCACCGTCGGAATAGGCAAGCGTCGTCCAAGTCGGGATGTTGGCCCTTTGCTGCACCCCCCCGGGGGGTTGGGCGTAGAAGCCCGCCAGCTCGGACGGAGTGGACATCGCCTCGCCGCCATAGCCCTGACCAAGCGGCGGGACCCGAATTCCGAGCTCTCCATTTCCGGTAAATGTAGGGGCGTACGTCTGGCCGGTGTTCGCTGCGGCGAGGAGGAACGAGCCGGTTCCGCCTGGCGGATCCGTGGGCATGGCAGGAACCGATGCACGTGCTTCCCGGATGGCGATTCCCGGGTTTCCCGCCAGCACCACAACTACGACAGCAGCACCCACAATGAGCCGATTGGAGATTCGCTGCACCGTCAGCCTCCCATGCCTTCAACCGTTGGACCGCCACACTAGGTAGGATCTGACTGGGAGTCTGGGTGAATGGGACCGAGACCTCGATCATGGCTCCAAGCCGGTCTTGCTCAACCTCATCGGCCTTACTCCCACGGTCGAGGTCACCAGACGAGTCACGATCGCTTTGTGTTGGACCGCTGCATCGGGGGGCCCATAGTCCCTGATCAGAAGCCCACAGGAGACCCTCGGCCTGGGCTAGTCCCATGAGGCTGTCAAACCGCCGGCGATCCCCTACTTGATCTGGACACACGGTCAGGTTCCTCGACGCACCGCTACGCGCCAACCCGTCAGCGCTCGCCGGAACGTGAGACTTCCGGGCAGGGCATGCTCCGGCGGCTCCAACCGCGGATTCACGGCGGGACGACATTTGCAAGGCCGCGACTGGTTTACCCGGGACACCGCAGACTCGAACTGGCCGAGGCCGTAGTGTGGTCCCGTGCCCAGCGCAGCACTCCACGATGTGGTCGTGATCGGAGCCGGAGCTGCGGGTGTGAGCGCAGCGATCGAATGCGCCGACATCCAACTCGACGTCCTCGTACTCGAGGGCGCCGCCACAGTTGGAGGGCAGATCGACCAGATCCCCCATAGTGTCCGCAACGTGGCAGTTGCGCCCGACGGCAACGATTCACTCGTGGACGCTCTGACGCGCCATGCTTCAATCCTCGGTGATCGCCTGCAACTGGGCCGGACGGTGACTCGTCTCGATCTTGACGCCGGGATCGTCGAAGCCGGCACGTACCGGTGCCAGGCCCGGAGTGTCCTGGTCGCCACCGGGTCGCGCCGACGGGAGCTCGACAATGCGCCCGAAGGGTCATACGGGGGCGACGTGACCTACCTGGTGGAGCCACATCTGGCCCGCTTCGCCGGTCGGCCGATGGCAGTCATCGGCGGCGGAGACAGTGCCGCACTCGACGCGCTGGCGCTTGCCACTGAGGGTTCGATGGTGACCCTTGTGCACCGCTCTCCCCACCTCACGGCGAGGGGGGACGTCGTCGAACGCGTCCGGTCGGAGGATCGCATCACCGAGTTGGCCGGGTGGACGCTCGACATGATGATTGGATCGGACCAACTGCAAGGGGTCGAGGTTTCGGATCGCACGACCGGCGATCACCGTCGGCTCGACGTCGGTGGTGTCGTCCTCAAGCTCGGACGCGAGCAGCGCGTCGACCTGGTGCGCGACCAATTGAACCTCGGCCGGCGCGGCGGGATCGAAGTCGACGCTGCCCTCCGCACCTCGCATCCTCGGGCATTTGCCGCCGGAGACGTCGTCGAAGGCGCCTACGAGCGGATCGCCACGGCGATCGGCCAGGGTTCGCTGGCTGCTCATTCCATCCTCGCCTTTCTCGAAGCACGCCCGTGAATGTCTCTGACCTACCCACGGTCGCCACCATCGTCGGCGCTCTGCTGCACCCACCGGTGCCCGAGGGCGGGACGCGAACTGACGAAGAGGCAGCGGAGGTCATGGACACGATCCTCGCCTTGCATCGCAACAACGTCGAGCAGTGGGATCGCGAGGATGACGCGCGGGGGGACAACGCCGACGACGCCATGGTCGCAGCTGCCAAACGAGACATTGACCGCCTCAACGGCGTTCGTCACGGTTTCATCGAAGCGATCGACCGGGCCATCTTGCCGGCTGTCAATGGTTGCGAGGGCGCATCGTTGGTGACGGAGAGCCCGGGCATGGCCATCGATCGCTTGTCGGTGCTCGTGATCCGAATTGCCTCGACCGAGGCCAGGGCGGCTTCTGGCTCAGCCGATGCCAGTCGCTACCGCGAGCGGCTGCCTCGACTGCGGAGCCAACTCAGAGCGCTCGAAGAGGCGATCACCGCGCTGTTGAACGACCTGGCCGAGGGCAATCGCCGTTTCGTCGCCTACGAGAGTCTCAAGCTCTACGGGCCGGAAGACCCTGGACGAGGTGGCTGACGGTGCGCAAGGGCATCGTGTGGAGACGGTAGCCACCGCGATTGAAGCCGATGACGAGCTGGCCGCCCACCACCGCGGCGTGGGCGATGCCGAGCGGCTGGGGGGCAAGGCCGTCGGTGAGCCGGACCGTCGTGGGCGCACCGGGGAGGAGGGCATGGAGCTCGCCGTAGCGGCCCACGCCACAGGGCACGCCGTCCACCACGACCAGCGCATCGCCGCCGCTTCCCCAGGCCAGGTCGTCGCCGAAACGGGCGGACGACACGACGACACCACTGGCGAGGTCGAGCTGGGCAAGCCCCCCTCCCCCCAATTGGTCCCAGTCGTAGTCGTCGACACCGGAACCGCCCAGGTCGCTTCCGGCCGCCCAGAGGGAGGACCCGGATGCCACCAACGCGGCACAAGTGAAGTCAACCGCGGTTTCCCACCGGCCAGCGCCGAGACGACCACCATCTGACTCGACGAGACGTACCCGACCCTCGCCGCCGAGGGCAACCCAGCCGGTTCCGTCCGGAGTCGATTTCGCGGCGAGGGCGGTGACGAATCCGAAGGACTCTTGTGCCGTGCTCGAGTCGAGGCACCGGCGGGCGGAAGCGATGGGCTCGGTCACGAGCACGCCACCGAGTCGCCGACCGCGGGGCCGTGACGTCACCAGACGGTCTCCGAGCCCGACAACCCTCTCAACGTCGTCCACAAAGTCGAGCCGCCGCTCTGCCTCGAGGTGGGGTCCATCGACGAGTCCCGGTCCAACCGACCGCGGTGGATCGAAAATACGCACCGAACCGAGATGGTTCACGACGGCGACCTTGCCGGTACCGGCCTGCTCCACGATGGCATGGATGTCGAGATCGAACTGGGACGCCTCGTCGTCCTCGGGGAACACGGTGTCTCCGAAAATGGCCAAGGGGCGAAGCGAGGCGTCGGCGAACACGATGTTGCGGCCCAAGTTGTTCCAGGCGCAACCAGCGCCGAGAGGGACGAGCCGTCCGATGCCTGCCGGTTGAGAGTTGGCCACCCGGCTCAAGGGGAGCGAGTCCATCAGCAGAGCTCGCTGAGCGCCTTCACGACCGCACCGGGCTCGATCCCGTCCAGGCAGCCCACCCCTGCCGGGCACACCCGTGGGGCCAGGTGCAGACCGCTCAGGTCGACGCGTTGGTTGTAGGCGTACGCCCTCTCCGCACGTCGACATACTGGGTCGCACCCAGAGCCTGCGACCAGACGGGTGTGGTCCCAGCCCCGGAAGTAGACCGCGGGCGTCCGGCAAAGGGAGACCGACGGTGTCCCCTGCTGGGCTGCGATGTGCGTCAGTCCCGTATCGACCCCGACGACGGCGCGGCATCCACTCAACACGTCGACGGCGTCGCCGGGGGTCGCGGCCACGACGCCGGCAATGCCGAGATCAACCAAGGGGTTGCCGCCTTCTCCTCGGGTGACGACGGCCACGTCGAGGCCTCGGCACTCAAGGGCGGCGGCAAGCTCGACCCAGCGCTCGGACGCCCATCGCTTCGCCGTCCCGTCGGTGTCGGCAACGAACAGGACCAGACCTTCGGCGTCCGATGGGTCCCTGACCTCGAGGGGGATCGGTGCCGAGAAGTCGCCGACCACCCCAAAGTCGGCCCCGATGCGGCCGACGATCTCGTTGATCGACAGGGAACCGTAGGCGGCCGCGAATTCCGGCGTCCCCCACCAGTGGTCCCGCTGCAGTGGGTGGTCCCGCAGGTCAATGAGCGTTTCGGGATTGATGGCGGGGTCACCCTCCCCCACCGTTCCGGCGAGACCACTGATGCGTTCGGCGAGAGCCACTTGCACCGGTGAGCGGGTCACCAGCCAGGTCTCTGTGCCAGAGCTCCGACCGACGCTCACCGCCGCCTGCACCACCGGCAGTGAGACGACAAGGTCTCCCAGGCCGAAGGACACCGGGGCGATGAATCGCCGCCGTACGGTGCTCATGACGTGGCGTACTCCGTTGTGTCGGCGATGCCCAACTGAGTGAAGGCCAGCTGACGCTCGGCGCATTTGTTGCAATGCCCGCAATGCCGTTCTGCGCGCGGCGCGATGCACGAGAAGGTCAGGTCGAGCGGGAGCGTTCGACCGAGCTCCAGGACCTCGTGCTTCTTTCGACCGGCGAACGGAGTCACCACCTCGAGTGGGCGGCCGAGCGCTCGTGCAGCCAGCGCCGAGAAGCCGGCAAAGAACGTGTGGTCTGCGTCGGGAAAGGGATTGGCAGCCAGAGTACCGAGGGCGATGGTCGGCACTCCATTGAGCGCACACCAGACGCTCGACTTCGCCAGCAGCAGGAGATTGCGCCCGGGCAGGTAGACGGCCTCGTCGGGTGAGCTGTGGTCAGGAACGTGTTGTCCGGTCACGCTCCAGTGCGCCCCGTAGACATCGGCGACCGGCAGGTCGAGTACGATCAACGGCTTGGTAGCTGGGGCCGGCAGCGAATCGAGGAACCGCTGGAGGTGGCGGGACTCCACGTCCTCCCAGGCAAGTCCGAACCGCACGTAGATGGGCGTCACCTCGTGCTCTTCGCTCACCAGGTGAGCGACCAGGATCGCACTGTCGAGTCCACCGCTCGCCAAGACGGCGACGGGGTCTGCTATCGCCACCGCGCCTACTGCTTGCCCCGGTAGACGCAACCTGAATTACACGTCTCCCGGACAACCACTTCGGAGAGCTCCGGCAGCGCAGTGTTCAGCCGCTCCCAGATCCAGCGAGCGAGCACTTCGCTGGTTGGATTCTCGAGGCCTTCGATCTCGTTCAGATAGTGATGATCGAGTACCTGGAGGAGGGGCTCCATCGCGCAGCTGACGTCGCGAAAATCGCGAACCCAGCCACTCTCGGCGCCGACCGGGCCCGTGAGATGCACCGATATCTGGAACGAGTGCCCGTGCAAACGGTGGCATTTGTGGTCGGGCGCCACATTCGGAAGCCGATGGGCGGCTTCGAACGTGAACTCCTTGAAGATCTCCACGGTGAGACCCTAACGTCCGTCCCCGCCCGGGTCGACTGACCACGGCCGGCTGGCTGCGACGGCCGACTGCCCTGACCCCAGTCCTGCCAGCTGGCCGGGATGGCGGGTCAGTCCCCGGCAGTGAGTTCAACCGGGGTGGCGGTGACCTCCACCAGGATGTCGGAGCGAAGCACCGTAAGTGGCAACGGCCTGCCGATGGCGTCCGCGAACATGAGCCGCTGCAGCGCCTGGGCGCTGACTATAGGCTCGCCTCCGGCGCTCAATACCAGGTCATCAGCCTGCAGGCCGGCGCGGTCCGCGGGCGCACCCGGCACCACTTCAGCGACGCGGAGGCCCATGCGTTGGCCACGTTCATTGGCAAGATTGGGCGGAAGCGGCGCAGGGGTTCCGGCCAAACCGACATAGGCGCGGCGCACTCGTCCCTCGGTGAGTAGGGTGGCGATGATCTGCCGGGTAGTGGCGTTGATCGGGATGGCGAGTCCAACGCCCATCCCCGCGACCGCCGTGTTGATGCCGACCACGTCACCGGTCGCTATGGCCAGTGCCCCGCCCGAGTTGCCGGGGTTGAGGGCCGCGTCGGTCTGGATGACATCGTCGATCACCCGGATACTCTTTCCGGCTCGGGCGGGCAACGATCGTCCCAAGGCGCTGACAACCCCAGCGGTCACAGTGCCCGCCAGACCGAGCGGGTTGCCGACGGCGACAACCAGTTGGCCCACACTGAGGGTAGAGGCCTCGCCGAGTCGAGCCGGCGGTGGGGTCTCGCCCTCGGCGCGCACCACAGCCAGGTCCGACAGCGGATCGGCACCCACCACATGGAACGGGACGACCGTTCCATGTGGTGGAAGGCTGCCTTCCCGGCTTCGGCACGACCCACCACGTGGGCGTTGGTGAGCAGAAACCCGTCGTTGGTGAAGACTACGGCTGAGCCGGCTCCCGCCTCGAAGTTGCCGTTGCGGCGCCGGCGGGAGACTTGCAGGGCTGCTACCCGAGGGTTCAGCTCCGCCGCGACCGACGTTACGATTTGCGAATAGGTGTCGAGGGCGGGGACGCCCAGTGGCGGCTGGGACGATTCGGATAGCGTGTCGGTCATGGCGGCCTCCTGATTACATCATTACACCGACATTTAACCGGGATGGAGGTCCCGGTCGTGCGGCCATGGTCCTGGCGTGGCACTTCGCCCCCAACAGGCGGACCCACGACAGCGGCGCCGTCGAACCGGCTGACGCAAATCTGGGCCCTAGGTTCCCTCCCTGGCTACCCGCCGCCCTTCGAAGCGGCGGGCTGGTCGATGGGGAGCCACACCTGAAAACGGGTATCGCCAGGCTTGGACTCGACCTGAATGTCCCCGTGGTGGCGGCGCACCACGATCCGATAGCTGATGTCGAGGCCGAGCCCGGTGCCCTCACCGACATCCTTGGTGGTGAAGAACGGCTCGAAGATGCGTCGACGCAATTCGGGGCTCACTCCAGGGCCGGTATCGCCGATCTCGACCAGGACGCATTCGCCATCACGGGCGGTGCGAATCGTCAAGGTTCCTTCGCCGGCCATGGCGTCGATGGCGTTGTCGATGATGTTGGTCCACACCTGGTTGAGCTCCCCGCCCCGTGCGCACACTCGAGGAAGGGTGCGGTCGTAGTCGCGGAGGACCTTGACCCCTGTCTTGAGTTTGTGAGCGAAGATGAGCAGGGTGCTGTCGAGCCCGTCGTGGATGTCGATCTCCTCGAGCGGCGCCCTGTCGAGATGGCTGTAGTCCTTCATCGCCCCCACCAGTTCAGAGATGCGCCCTGCTGAGCTCTGTATCTCACCGACCAGGCTGTCGATGTCGAGGCTCACGGACAACCACCTGATGGCGTGGGGCGCCCCCGGGCCGGCGCCGGCTATGACGCGATCCAGCCAGGCTTCGTCCAGGCCGGCCGACACCAGCGCAGGCGCCAGCTCCCACGGGTCCTCTACGCCGGCGTCCTCGAGGCGAGCAGCCAGAGTGTCCTCCAGATCCCCGGCCTCCAAGGTCGAAAGGCGGGGAGCTGCACGGAGCCGCTCGATCGCCTCGCCCAGAAGGTCGAGCAGGTTGTGGAGTTCGTCCTTGGTGAGATTGGGAGCCAGCTTCACCATGGCCTGACGGCCTTCCTGGAGCCGACTGCTGAGCGCTTCGGCAGCTCGTGCCTCGGCGGCCGCCGGGTTGTTGAGCTCATGGGCCAGCCCGGCAGAGAGAGCGCCGAGGGCGACGAGTTTCTCCCGTTGGCCTATGAGGGCTTCGGCGTTGCTCATCCCCAGGAACAGCCCGTCCAACAGGTGGACCGCCATGGGGAACCATGTCTGGAGCACGTAGGCGAAGTCGTCGCCTCGCAGCCGGAACAGGCGGGTACGGGTGACGGTTCGAAAGCTGGACACATAGGAGTCATCCGCGGAGGCGCCGATGAACGCGCGCGTGGCCCCGGCATAGGCCCCCGGCTGACGGGCGGTCGACAGAACCACATCGGAGCCGTCCAGGCGTTTGACCAACTGGACCTCGCCGTCGAGCAGGACATAGAACAACTCGGCGGGGACACCCTGCTCGTAGACGTTGACCCCTGGCTCATACTGTTCAACGTCGCCGTGTTCCACCAGCCAATCCAGCTGTTCGTCGCTCAGGCTCTCGAACAGGAAAGTCCTCCGCAGCTCGGCTCTGAGGCCCGGCACCGGTGCACTCACAACAGCTCCAGATAACGGTGGACGAGGGCCACCGCCATCGCGCCCTCGCCGACCGCCGACGCCACACGCTTGACCGATTGACCACGGACGTCCCCCGCCGCGAACACCCCTGGCACACTCGTCTCCAGAAAGTATGGCTGCCGCTCCAGGGGCCAGTCGGCCCTGAGCCGTCCTTCGGTCAGCAGGTCCGGTCCGGTCAGGACGAAGCCGTTTTCATCGCGCTGGACCTCCTTCCCCAACCAGTCCGTGCACGGGGCGGCGCCGATGAAGACGAACAGCCAGGAGGTCTCGACTTCCTCCTTGGTGCCAGCGGCCAGATCGGCGATCTGCAACCGTTCGAGATGGTCATCGCCGCTGGCCCCGATTACCTCGGTGCAGGGACGCACGTGGACGTTCGGGAGGTCGGCGATCTGCTGGATCAGGTAGTGGGACATGGAGCGCTCGAGATTCTGGCCTCGCACGATCAGGGTGACGCTGCGAGCGGTGGAGGCGAAGAACACGGCCGCCTGACCAGCCGAGTTGGCTCCGCCGACGATGTAGACATCCTCGTCCCGGCACGACTGCGCCTCAGTCGTCGCTGCCCCGTAGTAGACGCCGCTACCGGCAAAGGCGTCGACGCCCGGCGCCTCCAGTCGCCGGTAGGCCACGCCGGTGGTGAGCAGTACCGCGTGGGCAGCAAGCTCAGCGCCGTTGGCCAGGCGGACGACCCGGGCCGATCCACAGACGTCCAGGCTGGCCACCTCGGAGGTGAGCAGCATCTCCGCCCCGAACCGGCGGGCCTGGGTGGTCGCCCGCCAGGCCAGATCGCCGCCCCGGATGCCGGACGGGAAGCCGAGGTAGTTCTCGATCCTGGAGCTCTGGCCGGCCTGGCCGCCGATCGCCTCTCGTTCGACCAGCACGGTACGGAGCCCCTCTGAGGCCCCGTAGACCGCAGCCCCGAGGCCGGCCGGACCGCCCCCGATCACGATAAGGTCATAGAAGGGAAGGGAGGGCGTCGACGAAATCCCGAGGGCATCGGCGACCTCCATCGTCGACGGAGCCTGCAGGGCCTGGCCCGTGCTGGTGACAACGAGGGGAAGGTGCTCAGCGTCGCCGCCGTTGGCGGCCAACAGCCTGCCGGCTTCGGCGTCCCGTTCGAGTTCGAACCACGTGAACGGAACCTGGTTGCGTGTCAAGAAATCCTTCACCTCGTGAGAGCCGGCCGACCAGCGGTGGCCGACGATCCGGAGGCGATCGTCAGCCTTGAGCCGATCTTCCATCTTCCAGTCCTCGACAGGTCGTCGAGGACCGGGTACAGCTTCTCCTGGGGCGGGTCCCATGGTTTCAGCAGGTAGTAGTGCACGTCGGCCCGGTTGATGGCCGCGATGGCCGCTCCGGTGTCGGCATAGGCGGTAAGCAGGACCCGGCGGGCCTTGGGATAGAACTGGCGTGCCTCGGCGAGGAACTCGACACCGGTCATCTCCGGCATGCGTTGGTCGGCCAGCAAGAGGCCGACTCTTTCGTCCCGGAGCTTGAGCTCCTTGAGGGCATCGAGGGCCGCCGGTCCGGACTCAGCCCGCCGAATGCGGTAATCCTCGCCGTAGCGTTGACGCAGGTCGCGGGCCAGCGCCCGGGACACTTCGGGATCGTCGTCGACCGTCAGGAGGATCGCAGGCGTCATCGCGGCCATTGTAGGGCGCGGCACCCCGGCAACATCCGCTGGGTAACAGCCGTACTGTCGCACGTGTGCGGTCATTTTCCCCGCAGGGCGAGTTGCCGGACCATCTTGAGCAGGACGCTTGACCGGACCCAGCACCGTCAGGTCCGACGTAGTTTGGAGGATCTCTCCGGGAAGGGCTTTGAGTTGAAAGAGACGCATAGCGTGGTGCAGTGGTCGGTGGGAGGTGTCGGGCGACAAGCGCTTCGTGCACTGGTACGCAGCCCCGAATTCGAGCTTCTAGGGGTGTATTCGCATTCGGCCTCTCGGGTCGGGCGGGACGCCGGGGACCTTGTGGGACTCGGCATGAAGACGGGCATAAGGGCCACGTCGGATGCCCAAGCCCTGCTCGAGCTCCACCCCGACTGCGTTGTCTTCACCTCGATCGGCGAGACACGCCCCAGAGAGGCGGTGGCCGACCTTGCCGAGATCCTCCGATCCGGGGCCAACGTCGTCTCGAGCTCGATGATGAACCTGATCTATCCGCCGGCGACAGACCCAAGGCCCATCGCAAAGTTGGCCGACGCCTGCGTCGCAGGCGGCTCCTCGTTGTTCACCAGTGGGATCGATCCAGGCTTCAGCGGTGACGCCCTGCCCATGGCCGCGCTCCAGATCTGCGAAAGGGTTGACGCCATCCGCGTCCAGGAGATTTCCGACTACGGCAGCCACACCGACGCATCCTGGGCTGCCCCGTACGGCTTCGGACGGCCGGAGGGCGCGCCGGCCCCCATTCTCCAGCCCGGCGTGCCGACACTCTTCTGGGGCGGAATGGTCCGGATGCTGGCGCACATGCTCGAAGTCGAGCTCGAAGGTCTCGAGGAGTTCTGCGAACGGTGGTATACGCCGGAGTCGTTCGACGTGCCGATCGGACACATCGCAAAGGACAGCCTCGCCGCGGTGCGATTCGGGGTTGCGGGCATCGTCGGCGGTGAACCACGCCTGTTTGCCGAGCACATCACCCGGATGCGTCGGGACATGGCCCCGCACTGGCCACAGCCACCACTGGGGGTGACCTCGGTCCACAGGATCGACGTCAGGGGCGTGCCATCGCTCACCCTCGACCTCTCCCTGACCGACGACGGGCTGGGCGGCCATGACAGTACCGGACTGATGGCAACTGCCATGCGCCTGGTGAACGCCATTCCGGCGGTCGTTTCCGCGCCACCTGGCATCGTGACCCCGCTCGACCTCAGGCTCGGCGTTGGTCGGGGACTCCTGGCAACCTATGGGCCCGCCGCGATTTGATTACGCGTTTGGCGTCGGCGTGAGCGTGTAGTTCCAGTCGCCGTGGAACT
>JADMIJ010000219.1 GCA_015478655.1 Acidimicrobiales bacterium
GGTCTATTACATCCATATAATGCCCCACTGCGCGATCGGGCCGGTCGCCCTCAGCGCCTGCCTTCACGTCGACGCCGCGGTGCCCAACTTCCTGATCCAGGAATCGGTCGGTCCGGACTTCCCGACCGACCTGGTCCAGACCGCCTGGCAGGTGAAGGATGGCTATCTGACTCTCCCGACCGTACCCGGCCTGGGAATCGAGGTCGACGAAAAAGAGGTCGTGAAAATGGCCCAATACGTCGAAGAGCTCGGCGGCGAATTCTTCTATGACCAGGACGGCAGCGTGGCGGATTGGTAGGCCGGACCCCCCTGTAGTCCCCCCGACACGGGCTCACAAGGGTAGGTAAGCGAGGAGAGCGAGCGGGGGAGCAGCGAGATTTTTGTCATCATGGGATTGACAATAAACCGTGATGATGGAGGTCGCGCATGCATCCCCCACGTGAATGGTATCAGATGGAACAGGTGATTGCCGAGCACTTTCCGCAGTTGCGGGCGAGCCAGCAGAAGGGATTGGCACTCTGGGTCTACGGGACCATCCTGGCCGGGAGCGCCTGCCAGAACGCGGTCATCGCCGCGTTGTTGATCCTCGGGACGGTCCACGCCGTGCGTCAGTCCGTGCGGGAGTGGCTCTACGCTGGCGCGGATAAGGCGGCCCCGTGCCAGACCCAGGTTGACGTGGTCGCCTGCTTTGTGCCGCTCGTGCGCTGGATTCTCTCCTGGTGGCAGGGCTCGGCCATCGCCTTCGCCGTCGACGCGACCCTCCACGGCGACCAGGTCGTCGCGTTGGTGATCAGCGTGCTCTATCGAGGCAGCGCCATCCCGGTCGCCTGGCACATCATGCCGGCGAACCAGGAGGGAGCGTGGATGCCGGAGATCCTGCGCCTCTTGCGCCAGTTGCGGCCGGCGCTCCCCTCGGAGATGACCGTCCTGGTCTTGGCGGATCGGGGATTGTGGAGTGGACGGCTCTGGAAGCGCATCCGTGATCTGCGCTGGCATCCGCTGCTGCGTACCCAGGACACCATCACCTTCCAGCCGGTGGGGCAGCGCCGACAGGTGGCCCGTTCCCTGGTCCCCGGCCCGGGCCACGCCTGGGTCGGGTGCGGCACGGCCTTCACGGTCCGTCGGCTGCGGCGCGTCGGCACGTTGTGCGTGGTCTGGGACGAGGGGCAGACGAATCCCTGGGTCGTGCTGACCGACCTCCCGCCGACCAAGGTGGGCCTGGGCTGGTACGGCTTGCGCATCTGGGTGGAGCTGGGCTTTCGCGCGCTCAAAGGCATGGGCTGGCAGTGGCAGAAGACCCGCCGAACTGACCCCGATCGGGTTGCCCGCCACTGGCTCGTGCTGGCGGTCGCCACGCTCTGGGTCATGGCGACCGGAACCCGGGTCGAGGACGCCGACCAGCAGGGCGTTCCGCCCGCTCATCTGCACACGCCAGTCCGACCGACCGCGACCCGGCCCACCTCCCCGCCCCCCCGCCTGCTCAGCGTCTTTTGTCGTGGGCTGATCAGCCTGCAACGGCAACTGCTGCGCGGCCGCCTCTGGAAGCGCCTCTGGTTGCTTCCCGAGCCCTGGCCCGCCGCACCGCTCGGTCTCACCACGGTTTGCCACGAGGCTACCTGAATGCATGCTTTTCGCGATACCTACCCTTGTGAGCCCGACACGGGGGGACTGCGGCGTTGGTTATAGGGAGGGACTCGCCCATGGGCAACGGGTTTTGTCCCACTCTCGGAGGGAGAGAGGACGCGTCTGTTCCCTCTCCCTCCGAGAGTGGGCTAGGGTGAGGGCTGTCTTGCGGTATGGTTGAGCCTTGCCCGGTACGGGAACGGACCCCCCTGTGGTCCCCCCGCGTCGGGGGGACGGCGCCGTTGGATACGGGGAGGGAATCTCCCATGGGCACGAGGTTCTGTCCCCTCTCCAAGAGGGAGAGGGCTAGGGTGAGGGCTGCCTTGCTGCATGGTAAGGCTTTGCTTGGCCGGACCGGACCCCCTTTAGTC
>JADMIJ010000220.1 GCA_015478655.1 Acidimicrobiales bacterium
GGCGTCGCTCGCTTCAGGGGCTGGTCAGGGCGCCCACGGATATGTCAGTAGAGCCGGAATTCTCGCCATCGCCCATTCCCTTAGATCGACAAGCAGGTACAGGACCTCTACCCGGATTTGGGGGCCATGGCGACCTGTCTGCGCTCCACATGCTCGGCCTACACAGTCACACCCGGGTTCGGGTTGGCTGGAGGGCCAGCGCGGCCTGCACGAGGGCAGCATGGCTGAGCGCCTGCGGGAAGTTGCCTAGGTGAAGGCCCGTCGCTGGGTCGATCTCTTCGCCAAATAGGCCAAGCGGGGTGGCAAACTCGAGCAGCTCGGCGAACAGATGAGATGCCGCCTCGTTCTGTCCCGTCTTTGCCAGCGCTTGGACAAGCCAGAACGAGCACGGGAGGAACGCGCCCTCGGTCCCGAGGAGTCCGTCCTGGCCGGGGGGATAGCGGTACAGCAGTGGCCCTCCGGCCCCGAGCTCGTCTCGGATGGCAGCAATCGTGCCGCGGATGCGGGGTGAATCGGGCGGTTCGATGCCTAGGAGCGGGAGCACGAGGAGGGCGGCGTCCAGGTCGGTCGAACCATAGGAACGTGTGTAGCTACCCCGTTGTTCGTCGAAACCGAAATCGGTCACCTCCGAGGCGAGGGAGTCCAGACTGGTTTGCCACCGTCGGCGTCGGCGAGCGGGGACGTCGAGTTTGTCGGCGATGGTGAGCGCCCGGTCGAGGGCCAGCCATCCCATCAGCTTGGAGTGCACATGGTGTGCGTAGTCGCCGCGGATCTCCCAGATGCCGGCGTCAGGCTCCGTCCAGTGCTTTGCCACGTAGTCTGCAAATCCGCCCAAGGCCCGCCATGTTTCTGAATAGAGCCGGTGCCCGGACTGGGTGAGAAGCCATGCGGCATCAAGCACCCATCCATAGCCGTCCAACTGGTGTTGGTTGGCAGCACCATTGCCGACGCGCACGGGCGCACTGCCGGCGTAGCCAGGCCAGCCGTGGAGCTCCCGCTCAGGGAGAGGATGCCTGCCGGCGAGTGTCAGGAGGACGGGCAGGCGGGGTCGGTCGAGTCGGCTGGCGTGGAGCAGCCACGCCATGAACAGACGGGCTTCCTCCGTCTTGCCGACGCCGAGGAAGGCGCCGATACCGATACTGGCATCTCGGGGCCAGGCGAAACGGTAGTCCCAGTTCCGCACGCCACCACGGTCCTCGGGCAGGGATGTGGTGGGAGCAGCCACCGGCGCTCCCGAGGGCGAGTAGGTGAGAAGCCGCAGGGTCAGCAGACTGCGGGCAACGGCTTTTCGGTAGGGCACACCCGGAGGGATGGCTTCGCTCCAGTCCTGCCAGCGGGACTGATCCTCGAGGAGGAGAGCCCAAGCTCGATCGGGATCGACGTCCACCAAGGGCTCGCGGTCGGCGACGGCGAGCACAATGGTCACTGGATGTCCGGGAAAGACGGTCAACTCGAAGGGACGGCCGGGCTCGAGCCGCAGGGCGTGATTGGCCTGGACGCCCACGGCCGTGGATCCCCAGTCACAGACCAGTATGTCGCCCCGGTGGCGCACCCGCGGTCGCCGATGCTGTTCGCCAAGACGCGGGTCAAACTCGACGTTGACATTGGCTGGCTCACCCTCGACTGAGAGGCGGCGCACGAGGAGCGTTGACGGCAGCAGCCGACCACCAAGCTCTGCCACCATGCCATCGATGAGGAGGAGGCGGCCGCCCGTGGTGTTCCAGCTCGTCTCGAGGGTGACGGAGCCGGGGTGGTAACGACGGTCGCCCGCCTGGGAGCGCGTCGCCGGGCTGATTCGGAACGTGCCAGCCTGCGGTCCGCCAACCAGGCGTCCGAACACTGGGGCGCCGTCGAATCTGGGAACACACATCCAGTCGATGCCGCCGTCGCTCGATACGAGGGCAGCCGTTCGGGTATCGCCGATCAGTCCGGGATTACTGAGATGATGGGCACACGGCACCCCCAGAAACAGGATCTGAGC
>JADMIJ010000002.1 GCA_015478655.1 Acidimicrobiales bacterium
AGGGCACAGACGAGAGCAAGGGCACAGACGAGAGCAAGGGCACAGACGAGAGCAAGGGCACAGACGAGAGCAAAGGCACGGACGAGAGCAAAGGCACGGACGAGAGCAAGAGCACGGACGAAAGAATCGTTGCAGACGAGAGCAACGGCAGGAGCGCGCACGGGACCAAGAAGAGGAAGCGAAAGCGCAATTGGCTGGATCGGGTGCTGCTCGCGGGAGTCGTGGTCGTTGCGCTGGCTTTGATCGGCTTGGTGTCTGGGTACGCCTATCTCCAGTACCGGTTCAACCAGGTCACCAAGGTTACGGTGAAGCACCTGAAGGCTGCCCCGGTAGGCCAGCCGTTCAATGTACTCCTGATCGGCTCTGACTCCCGTGCCAACGTGAGATCCTCCGATCAGTCCCATTTGGGAAGCGAAGCAACAGCCGGGGGCCAACGCAGCGACGTCGTCAAGATCGCCCACATCATTCCGGCCACCGGTCAGGTCAGCGTGCTTTCCATCCCACGAGACACTGTTGTGTCGGTGGCTGGCAACACCAGCCAAATCGGCAAGTACAACAGGATCAATGCCACCTACAACATCGGCCCCGACCAGCTCGTCCAGACCATCGAATCAGACTTCGGAATTCCCATCGAGCACGTCGTTCAGATCAACTTCGAGGGGTTCCGGGGAGCGGTCGACGCCATTGGGGGCATCAATCTCAACTTCCCCTTTCCGGCCAGGGACACCTACACAGGCCTCGACATCCAACAGACGGGATGCCAGCACGTCAACGGGGGATACTCGCTGGCCGTGGCCCGGAGTCGCCACTATGAATACAAGAAGAACGGCTATTGGCAGACCGACGGCACCAGCGACTTTGGTCGAATCCAGCGCCAGAATGCGTTCTTGAAAGCGCTGATCAACCAGGCTGAGACCCGATACAACCCGCTCACGCTCAATGCATTCATCGGATCGGTTGTGCGGGGAGTGACCATCGACTCCACGTTTTCAGTGAGCGATCTGATCTCCCTCGCCCGTGAATTCCACACGTTCTCATCCCAGTCGCTGGCCACCGCAACCTTGCCCACCTACTCCACCGACTCGTCGGAATTCGGCTACCTGGGCTCAGTGTTGTACGTGCAGCGCCCTCAAGCTGAGCAGGTGATATCCCAGTTCCTCGGACAGGTACCGGAAGTGGCGTTCACCCCTCCGCCGGGCCCCAATGGGGTGGTGTCGACGACAACCTCGACCACTCCGTCATCGACGACCAACCCGACCCACGGGTCGACTCCGGGTACATCGGCGTCGACGAGCACCACCACCACCATCGAGACCGACTTCGATCCAACACCTTGTTGAGCGAGCATCTGAACTCGGGTTCAGTCGAGGGCGAAGCCTCGACGCCTGAGCCACACGGAGTCCGAGTCAGGCTCAGGCGGCGGGCTCGTTCTCGCTCTCGTCGAGGCCTTGGGCGAGCGTGTTCCAGCTCAGCGTGGCGCATTTGATGCGCACGGGAAACTTGACTACGCCCTGAAGAGCAGCCAGTTCTCCCAGGGCGTCAATATCGATGGCCCGAGGCTCGAGCGTCTCCACATCGGCGTCCCCGCTGGCACCCGAGTCCCCGCCGGCACCCGAGTCCCCGCCGGCCGACCCGCTGTTGCCCGACGGCAGGGTGGATCCGTGGATGGACATCATGCCCTTGAACGTGGTGATCAGGTCGCGCACCTCTGTAACCGGCTTGCCCTTGACGGCGGCGGACATCAAAGAGGCGGACGACTGGCTGATCGAACAGCCCGTACCGGCGATCTTGATGTCGGAGACCTTGCCGTCGTTCACGTCCAGGGTCACGACGATCTCGTCCCCACACAGCGGGTTGAAGCCCTCGACGCGTCGCGCCGGAGGGGACTCCAGCTCGCCGCGGTTCCGGGGAGATCGGTAGTGGTCGAGGATGATTTCGCGGTAGAGATCTTCGAGTCCGGGCATCAGAGGCAGCCCCACTTCGCTGCTCCGCCGACGACCGAGACCACCCGGCTGGCCGGCGCCACCGCGGCAGGTCGGTGGGCCGTGCCGCCGTGGCCGGATCGGCCTGACGTGCCGGGTCGGCGGGATCCACGCGTGCGTTCCACGGGATCAGAGTACCGTCCCGCGTTCATCCGAAGAACGCTCCAGCCTCGGCCAAGGCGTCGGCGAACCTGTCGACGTCGGATTGGTCGTTGTAGAGGCCGAGGGAGGCACGAGCAGTGGCATTCACGCCCAGCTGGCGCATGAGGGGCTTGGCGCAATGGTGGCCGGCTCTCACGCAGACCCCGTACTCGTCGAGAATCTGGGAGATGTCGTGGGGGTGCAGGTCGCGGTAGGCGAATGAGAGCACCCCACCTCGAGCCGACGGGTCAGGAGGACCGTAGATCCGGATGTCCCGGCCGAACCGGTCGGTGAGGGTGTCCATGGCGTAGGTGGTCAGGGCGATCTCGTGGGCGCGGACGGCCTCCATGCCGACGCCCCGGAGGTAGTCGACCGCAGCACCCAGCCCGATCGCCTCGGTGATCGGGGGGGTGCCGGCCTCGAAGCGCCACGGAATGTCGTTCGGGGTGAATCCGTCCTTGCGGACGTCAAGGATCATCTCCCCGCCCCCGAGGAAGGGGGGGAGGTCTGAGAGCAGCTCGTCTCGTCCCCATAGCACGCCGATCCCCGTGGGCCCCAGCATCTTGTGGGCGCTGAAGGCCAGGAAGTCGACCCCGAGGCCGGCGACGTCCGTCGGTAGGTGGGGCACTGACTGGGCGCCGTCGGCGACCACCACGGCGCCCGCCGCATGGGCGGCCTCGGCGATCTCACTGACTGCATTGAGGGTCCCGAGCACGTTCGACATGCAGGTGATCCCGAGGAGCTTGGCTCCCTCCAGCAACTGTTCGAGGTTGCCGAGCACCAGCTCGCCTTGGTCGTCGACAGGTATCCATCGAATGGTCAGGCCCCGTTCCGCGGCCAGGATGTGCCAGGGGACGATGTTTGCGTGATGCTCCATCTCCGTGAGCACGATGGCGTCTCCGGGATGCAGATGGGTCCGTCCCCAGGTATGGGCAACCAGGTTGAGGCCCTCGGTTGCGTTCTTCGTGAAGAGGACTTCGCGGGCGGGGTTGGGTGCACCGATGAACCGGCCGACGTTGTGGCGGGCCGCTTCGAATCGTCGAGTGGCCTCTTCGGCGATGGAGTACACGCCACGGTGCACGTTGGCGTGGGTCGTCTCGTCGTATTCCCGCATGGCATCGAGCACCTGCACAGGCCGTTGAGCCGAGGAGGCCGAGTCCAGGTAGGTGATCGGGTGGCCGTGGACTTCGACCGCCAGCAGGGGAAAGTCCTTGCGGAGTGTGGCGACGTCCAGCGGTGGTGAGGGGTGGCTCAGCTCCGCCATGCGTCATACCCCTCGGTCTCCAGCTCCTTGGCCAGTTCGGGGCCGCCCTCGGCCACGATGATTCCGTCCATGAGCAGGTGAACCTGATCGGCGGCCAACTCGTCGAGCATGCGCTGATAGTGGGTGATGACGAGGACCCCCAGATCAGGTCGGGCCTCGCGGACGGTATGGACGCCGCGAGCCACCGTCCGCAGCGCATCGACATCGAGCCCGGAATCCGTCTCGTCCAACACGGCCAACTCGGGCTCGAGGATGGCCAGCTGGAGGATCTCGTTCCGCTTCTTCTCGCCGCCGGAGAAGCCCTCGTTGAGATGCCGTTCTCCGAACGCCGGGTCCATGCCCAACTTCTCCATCCACTCCATCATCATGAGGCGCACTTCGAGCACCGACATGTCCACTCCACGACGGGCGGAGAGAGCCTGCCGGAGGAACTGGATGACCGGCACGCCACCGATGGACTCCGGCTCCTGGAAGGCCAGGAACATCCCGGCCTTGCCGCGTACATCCGTGGGCCACGCGGTGACGTCTTCACCGCGGAAGAAGATGGTCCCCGAGGTGACCTCGTAGGCTGGGTTGCCCAACAGCACGTTGGCCAGGGTGGACTTGCCGGATCCGTTGGGACCCATCAGGGCGTGCACCTGGCCTGATTCGACGGTCAGATTGACGCCCCGCAGGATCGGCTGGTCCTCCACCGAGACATGGAGATCCTCGATCCGGAGGAGGGAGGTCGACCGTCCCTGGCCCGGTGTGGTTTCGCTCGGCACGACAACAATCCTAGCCTTAATCTGTATTTTCTCCTACAAGAATAGGGAGAATAGGGCCGGTCGATCCACGAGGGTGGCGGATTGCCCATGTCACCAGGTCAACCGGGTACGGTAACCGAATGACCGACCCTTGGAACTTTGCCGGCTCGGTCACGCAACTCGATTCGAGGGCCGGTGTGGTGACCCTGGTCGACGAGTCGACCTTCGCCATCAGCGGCAGTGCCGGCGACATCGCCCCCGGCTCCGCACAGGGCCTGTTCGTCCGGGACGCCCGGATCCTGTCGAGGTTCGAGGTGCTGGTGGACGGGATCAGAACCGAGCCATTGGCCGCGGTCACCGAGGATCCATTCTCCGCCACCTTCGTGTCCCGCTGCATGCCCGCGCCGGGCCGGGCCGACTCCACCCTGATGGTGTTCCGATCCCGTTACGTGGGCCAAGGCATGCGCGAGGACCTGACCATCCGCAACTTCGGCGTCGAGCCGGCCCGCTGCACGATCCAGGTGTTCGTCGGATGCGACTTTGCCGATCTCTTCGCCGTGAAGGAGGGACGTGTCGGTGGGGAGCCCAGCTCAGGTGAGCTGTCCTCCGCGGTGTCCACCGGAACCACGACGGCACCGACCGAGCCAGGCGGGCCGACCGATCAGCCGTCCGTCGTCACCTACACCTACCGACGGGGGGCGGGCGTCCGGGGAGTGGAGATCCGGTTCAACGGTCCGGCCACGGTCGACTCGGACCAGGCCACGTTTGAGGTGGTGGTGCCCCCCCGGGGCGAATGGTCGACGTGCGTCGAGGTCGCACCGGTATTCGACGCGGTGGCATTCGACCCGAGGTACCGCTGTGGAGAGCCCGTTGAGCGGGCCACGCCGACTGAGCGGTTGGCGAAGTGGCGGCGGCAGGTGCCGCTCGTCGAGACCAGCCACCCGGGGCTGAAGGAGGTGATCGTCCGAAGCGCCGAAGACCTCGGTGCCCTGCGGATCTTCGATCCCGACTATCCCGAGCGGGTGGTGGTGGCTGCGGGTGCCCCGTGGTTCATGACCGTGTTCGGTCGGGACTCGTTGTTCACGGCCTGGATGGCGCTCCTTGTCGATCCCGACCTCGCCCGCGGTGTCCTGCAGACCCTGGCTCGGTTCCAGGGCAAGGACGTCGATCCCCGCCACGACGAGGAGCCAGGCCGCATCCTCCATGAGATGCGGTTCGGAGATGCCGCCTCGCTGTCCCTCGGTGGCGGGAGCATCTACTACGGGACGGCCGACGCAACGCCTCTCTTCGTGATGCTGCTCGGGGAAATGCGACGGTGGGGTGTCGCCCGCCAGATGGTCGACGAGCTGCTGCCCAACGCCGCCCGGGCCATCGAATGGATCGAGACCTTCGGCGACGCCGACGGTGACGGCTACGTGGAGTACAAGCGGGGGACTGACCGCGGCCTGGCCAACCAGGGATGGAAGGACAGCTGGGACGGGATCCGGTATGCCGACGGCCGGGTGGCCCAAGCCCCCATCGCCCTGTGCGAGGTGCAGGCGTACACCTATGGCGCCTACCTGGCCACCGCCCACTTCGCCTTCGAGGTCGGGGATACCGTCACCTACGATCGCTTCCGGGCCAAGGCGACGCAGCTGAAGGCAGCGTTCAATCGTGACTTCTGGCTGGAGGAGCGAGGCTGGTATGCCGTCGGGCTCGACGCGGACAAGCGGCCCATCGATTCGCTGACGTCCAACATCGGACACTGCCTGTGGACCGGCATCGTGGACGAGGACAAGGCCCACCGGGTGGCCGAGAAGCTGGTGTCCCCGGCCATGTTCACGGGGTGGGGCCTGCGCACCCTGTCCAAGGACAGCGGCGGGTACAACCCCATCAGCTACCACTGTGGCTCCGTGTGGCCCCACGACACGGCCATCGTGGCAGCCGGACTGGCCCGCTACGGATTCGACGGCGCAGCCCAGAAGCTGATCTTCGGGCTGTTTGACGCAGCCCAGGCCCAGGGGGGCAGGCTCCCCGAGCTGTTCAGCGGCCTCGAGCGGGGGGAGCTGTCGGTTCCGGTGGGCTACCCGACCTCTTGCTCACCGCAGGCGTGGGCGGCGGCATCGCCGCTGCTCTGCCTCCGGACACTGCTGCGGCTGGATCCCTGGGTGCCCTACGGCAAGACGTGGCTGTCCCCGAATCTCCCCGAGGAGATCGGCTATCTCAAGGTGGACGGGATCCCGCTCGCCGGTTCACGGGTGACCATCGAGGTGGGCTCCGAGGTGCCCGGAGGGGTGTCGATCAGTGGATTGCCGCCCGAGATCGAACTGATCAGGGAGCCTCGCCGCCCCTCGACCGCCGTCTGAACCGGAGCCAGACGAGGCGGGCTGGGTCGCTCACCAGCCCCGATCGATCCATTCGCCCAGGTGGGGGGACTCGGCGCCGATGGTCGTCCCCGCGCCATGGCCTGGCAGTACCAGCGTGTCGGGACCGAAGCGGGCGAACAGCCGCCCTTCGATGGACTTGATGATCGTGGCGAAGTCGGAGTGCTCGAACGAGGTGTTGCCGGGGCCGCCGGGGAAGAGGGTGTCTCCCGAGAACAGGAGGGGTGTGCCTTCAACCGTGAAGCACATCGATCCCGGGGTGTGCCCGGGGGTGGCGATGGTCCCGATCCTCAGCCTGCCCACCTCCAGCACCGAGGAGTCCTCGAGGATCTGGTCATAGGAGGGAAGCATGTTCGCATCGGCCTCGGTCACCGCCACGTCGATCCCGGCGTCACGAACGGCCTCGACGGCCTGGATGTGGTCCCAGTGGCCGTGGGTCTCGATCACCTGGCGCACCGTGAGGGTCCGGCAGAGATCAAGCAGCTTGTCGTGCTCGTTGGCTGCGTCGATGAGCACGGAGTCGCCCGTGGATCGGCATCGCACGATGTAGACGTTGTTGTCGACGGGACCGACGACGAGCCGGTGGACTTCGACGGCAGTGTCCTGGTAGTCGATGGTGGTGGCTGGCATGGGGGAAAGGCCTCCTTGTCGATGGGCACGCCTGGAGGGTGGCGGCCACAGGGCTGGCCAAAACCCGGGCCCGAATGGAGGTCCGGGCCCGATCCGGCCGGCCAGCAGTAGGGCACGGCAGGCACCGGGCGAGCCACTGTGGAGCGTAGTTGGCACACCCGGCCCGTTCGTCAACGTCGGCGCGGTTCTGGTAGACAAACGGTGCACATGGTCCTCGTTCGGGGACCCGTCGGGGACTACCCAGGGGATGGAGAGACGATGAACTTCGCCTTCAGCGAGGAGCAGGACGAGCTCCGCAAGTCGGTCCGCCGCTTTCTCGACGACAAGTCGCCCGAGACCGAGGTGCGGCGGCTCATGGAGACGACGGAGGGCTATGACCCCGCGGTCTGGTCTCAGATGGCCGAGCAGCTCGGGTTGCAGTCCCTGACCATTCCCGAGCAGTTCGGCGGATCAGGGTTCACCTACGTGGAACTGATCGTGGTGCTCGAGGAGATGGGGGCCAGCCTCCTGTGTGCGCCGTTCTTCTCCACCGTGGCCCTCGCCGCCAACTCCATTCTGACCTCAGGTGACCAGAGTGCCCAGGAGTACCTGCTGCCGGGGATCGCTTCCGGCGAGACCATCGGCACCCTGGCCTTCACCGAGGACTCCGGACGCTGGGACGCCGACGGGATCACCCTGGCGGCGACCAAGTCCGGGCAGAAGCAGTGGGTGCTCAACGGCCACAAGTCGTTCGTCATCGACGGACACGTGGCCGGGTTGATCCTGGTGGTCGGGCGCACACCTGCGGGCCTGTCGCTGTTCGGGGTCAAGGGCGACGCCGACGGCCTGACCCGCACCCCCCTGGCCACCATGGACCAGACTCGCAAGCAGGCCCGACTGGAGTTCGCCGACACGTCGGCCTGGCTGATCGGGACCGACGGCGGGGCCGAGCCGGGGCTGAGCAAGACGCTGGACCTGGCTGCGGTGGCCCTGGCCGCTGAACAGGTGGGCGGGGCTCAACGCTGCCTCGAAAGCTCCGTCGAGTACGCCAAGACCCGCATCCAGTTCGGAAGGCCGATCGGGAGCTTCCAGGCCATCAAGCACAAGTGCGCGGACATGCTGCTCGAGGTCGAGTCGGCCAAATCCGCGGCGTACTACGCCGGCTGGGCCGCGGCGGAGGACTCCGACGAATTGCCGGTCGTGGCCAGCCTGGCCAAGTCGTACTGCTCAGAGGCGTACTTCCACGCCGCCGCCGAGACCATCCAGATCCACGGGGGCATCGGCTTCACCTGGGAGCATCCGGCCCATCTCTACTTCAAACGGGCCAAGTCCTCGGAACTGATGTTGGGCGATCCGTCCTACCACCGGGAGCTGTTGGCCCAGCGCATCGGCATCTGAGCATCGTCGGCATGCCCAGCCCGATGGATGGCACCCGAGGCGTCGGCACCGGTGCCTCGGTGAACCTCCGTGGGGGGCGAACTGGCGTAGCGTTCCGGCCATGAGTGACGCGAGATCGATGACCGGCTGGCTGCTCTTGGGGTTGCTCACGGTGGTGGCCGCCGGGGCAGCTGCGATCGGCGTTGCCCAGTCGCCCAAGAACGTCCCGCTCTACAGCTGCGCAGCGGGCCAACATGGTCTCAAATGCTCGGGAGCCGTCACCAACACCCTCACCGCGCACAACTACACCGAGGTGGTCGTCGAGAAGACCCCCAACGGGAATCAGACCGAGAATCTCGTCTATCAGGCCCCCGACCGCCTGGGTGGCTACATCCAGAGCGGGACCAGGCGCACCTACGTGGTGGTCATCGGATCCGTGCTCTACCAGAGCCTGACCGTGAGCACCACCGCTCCGACGACCCACCTCACGTTCTACAAGCAGAGCCTGGCTCCGGGCCAGGGGGCCACGAGCCTCGACCGCGTGAATACGTACCTTCCCTACGTATGGCAGAGCAAGAACGTCACGAACTCCGGGAGCGTCTACACGTTCACATTGACCAAGTCCGGACAGACCGGGTCGTTCAAGTACACCGTCTCCGGCCAGTATGTCTCCCAATTCATCCTGACCGTGGCTAGCGCTTCGGTGCAGCTGGACATCTCCCAGGTGGGGTCGTCGCCGGCCGTGGCATTGCCGGCCGGGGCCCGCGTAGCCGGCACCGCACCGAGCAGCGCCGGCTAGCCGCGACGGGCTCGGCAACCGTCTCGGTCGAGCGTCTCGTCGATGGCGCGGCGCAGTGCCCGGGCGTTGGCCCGCGGGTCGGCCGCCTCGGTGAGCCATCGCACGGCCACAACATGGCTGGCTCCAGCCCCGATCATGTCGACCACCGTGATCGGGTCGGCACCACCCGTGACCCACACCGACATCGGTGCCCGCTTGACCGCCTCGCTGATGTAGCCCAGTCCGGTCCCCGGTCGACCGGGCTTGGTCGGCGTAGCAACGACCGGCCCGGCGGAGATGTAGTCGACGGGGGCCGCTCGCCAGCCGGCCTCGGCCCCGATCGGCTCGATGCCCGGAGGTACTTTCCCGATCGCCGCGTCCAGGTCGGCGGGGGCGTGCGTCGAGAGCCCGATGATGGCCCGGGCCCCCATCACCAGGCGGGCGGTCGTCGGGGGCACGTCGTCTTGGCCGATGTGGACGCCGTCGGCACCGATGGCCGCGCCAAGGTCCGGGTTGTCGTTGAGGATGAAGGGCACGCCATGATGGCCACAGACCCTCTGAACCAACGCGGCCCTGGTGGCCAGGCGGACGTCGGACAGGTGCTTCTCGCGCAGCTGGACGAGGTCTACACCGCCCTCGATGCACGCTTCGACGAAGTGTTCGAGGTCGGGTCGGTCCGGTGTGCACAGATAGAGCCGGCGATCGCACAGGCCCCAGGGATCGGACGGAGTTGCCGCACCGCTCAACGTTTGGTGGCTACCTTGGCCTTGGCCTTGGCCTTGGCAGGACCAGAGGCTCCTTTGGGCTTGGCTTGAGCCTTCATCTTCTGCTTGAATTGGCGCACCTTGGCCAGCGTCTCGGGCGAATGGATGTCGGCCACCGAGCGGAACGACCCGGCCTCGCCGAACTGGCCTGCCGCTTTCTCCCAACCCGGCGGTCGAACCCCGAGCTGCTTCCCGAGCAGGGCAACGAAGATGCGTGCTTTCTGCTCGCCGAAACCGGGGAGGGCCTTCACATTGGCCAGCAACTCCTTACCGTCAGCCGCCGAATTCCAGATGGCCGCGGCGTCGCCGCCGTACGAGTCGACGATGAGGGCGCACAACTCCTGGACCCGACCGGCCATCGATTTCGGGAATCGGTGGAGGGCCGGCCGCTCGGAGAAGATCGTCGCCAGCTCGTCGGGGTCCATGGCGGCCAACGAGGCCACGTCGAGCGTGCCTCCCAGCCGCTCCCGGAGATCGAACGGCGACTTGAAGGCCTTCTCCAAGGGGACCTGCTGATCGAGGACCATCCCGATGAGGAGGGCCAGCGGGTCCTTCGAGATGAGGGCGTCGGCGTCCGGTTCACCAGCGAGGAACAGTGTCATCCCGCCAGTGTAGGAGTGGTACCGGGCCGGTATCCCAGCCCAGGTCCGGTGCTGTTCAGGATTCCCATGGGTCTGGGGACCCAGCGTCGATGCCGTAGCGGCCGATGGCCTCGGCAACCGAACGCTCGGGGAGGCCGCCCTCGGCCACCAGGCTGTGGAGCACCGCCACCACGATGTGGGCGGCGTCCACCTCGAAGAACCGCCGCAGGACCTCCCGGGTGTCGGAGCGGCCGAATCCGTCCGTTCCCAGGGAGGTGAAGGCGCGGGGCGTCCAGCGCGAGACCTGATCGGGAACCGACCGCATGAAATCGGTCACGGCCACGATGGGCCCCTTCGACCCTGCCAGGCACTCGGTGACGTAGGGGACTCGCTCGGTCTCGCCGGGATGCAGGCGATTCCAGCGCTCGACGGAGATGGCGTCCTCACGCAGTGACTTGTAGGAGGTGACCGACCACAGGTCGGCCTCCACGCCCCAGTCGTCGGCGAGGAGTCGGCTGGCCTCCACCGCCGCCTGCCATGCGGAGCCAGAGAACATCAGTGTTGCTCCCGGCCTCGCTCCAACCGGCGTCCCGGCACCATGTTTCTCCTCATCACCAGCACGAGCCCCGGCGCCATTCCCCACCACCACCCCGGCTTCGAAGCGATACATGCCCTTGACCGCCCCGAGGCGCACCCGCTCGGCATCGGCCGGATCCGTCGGAAGGGCGGGCATGGGGTAGTTCTCGTTGTAGAGGGTGAGATACCAGATCCGATCCTCGGGCTCGGGTCCGGTCATGCGGCGGATCCCGTCCTCCACGATGGTCGCCACCTCGTAGGAGAAGGCGGGGTCGTAGGCGGCGACGCTCGGCACCGCCGACGCCAGCAGCAGGGAGTGCCCATCCTGGTGCTGGAGGCCCTCCCCGTTGAGCGTCGTCCGGCCCGCCGTGCAACCGAGGAGGAACCCACGACCCCTGCAGTCCCCCAGGGCCCACAGCAGGTCGCCCACTCGCTGGAAGCCGAACATCGAATAGAAGAGGTAGAAGGGGATCACCGGCTCGCCCCAGGTGGCGTAAGCGGTTGCCGCCGCGGTGAACGACGCCACCGCACCCGCCTCGGTGATGCCCTCTTGGAGGACCTGGCCCGAAGCGCTCTCGGCGTAGTGGAGGGCCAGCCCGGCATCCACCGGCGTGTAGCGCTGGCCGTCCGGTGCGTAGATCTGCACTTCGCTGATGAGCGACTCGAGGCCGAAGGTCCGGGCCTCATCGGACACGATGGGCACGATCCGCTCGCCGATGGACGGGTCCCGTACCAGGGACCGGAGGAGCCGGGCGAAGGCCATGGTGGTGGACACGGCCTGTCGGCCCGACCCGGCCAGGAGGTCGGCGAAGGTGGCCTCGGTGGGGGCGGGCAGAGGCTGGTTCCGCACCACCCGGCTGGGCAGCGGTCCTCCGAGGGACCGGCGGCCTTGGGCCAGGTAGTTGGCGGCGGGCG
Source organism: Acidimicrobiales bacterium (assembly GCA_015478655.1). Taxonomy (GTDB): domain Bacteria; phylum Actinomycetota; class Acidimicrobiia; order Acidimicrobiales; family RAAP-2; genus Bog-756. Next base: position 12,094 of record JADMIJ010000002.1, read on the forward strand.
AGTCCGGCGCCGGCCGGAAGTAGGTCGGCAGGTCGGCGTCCAGATCGCGTTCGGGTATCTCGTCGTGGAGGAACAGCCGGTCGCGCAGGACCAGCAACTGCGCCTTGGTCATCTTCTTGATCTGGTGGGTGGCGTTGCGGGCTTCGATCTCGGGTCCGAGCGTCCAACCCTTCACGGTCTTGGCCAAGATGGCGGTCGGAGCGCCGACGTGCTCGGTGGCCGCCTTGTAGGCGGCGTAGAGCTTCCGGTAGTCGTGGCCGCCACGGGGAAGAGACTGGAGGTCCTCATCGGAGAGGTGGGCCACCAGGGCAGACAGCCGGGGGTCGGGTCCGAAGAAGTGCTCCCGGATGTAGGCGCCGGACTCCGTGGCGTACTTCTGGAACTCGCCGTCGACCGTGGCGTTCATCTTGTTGAGGAGCACGCCGTCGACGTCCTTGGCCAGCAGGTCGTCCCAGGTGCGGCCCCAGATGACCTTGATGACGTTCCAGCCCGCGCCCCGGAAGAGGGCCTCGAGCTCCTGGATGATCTTGCCGTTGCCGCGCACGGGGCCGTCCAGCCGCTGCAGGTTGCAGTTGACCACGAAGGTGAGATTGTCGAGGTGTTCCCGCCCCGCCATCCCGAGGGCACCGATGGTCTCCGGCTCATCGAACTCGCCATCCCCCACAAAGCCCCACACCCGACTGGCTGACGTGTCGGCGACCCCCCGGGCGTCGAGGTAGCGGGCCACGTGGGCCTGGGCCACGGCATTGAGCGGCCCGAGCCCCATCGACACGGTCGGGTACTCCCAGAACTCGGGCATCAACCGGGGGTGGGGGTACGAGGAGAGCCCGTCGGTCCCGACTTCGAACCGGAAGTTGTCCAACTGCTCCTCCGAGAGCCGGCCCTCGACGAAGGCCCGGGCGTAGATGCCCGGAGAGGCATGGCCCTGGAAGTAGACCTGGTCCCCGGCCCGCCCCCCGTCCTTGCCCCGGAAGAAGTGGTTGAACCCCACCTCGTAGAGCGAAGCCGAACTGGCGTAGGTGGAGAGATGCCCCCCAATGGCCTCGGAGCGCACGTTGGCCCGGACCACCATCACCGCGGCATTCCAGCGGATGAAGGCCCGAATCCGTCTCTCGAGGAACTCGTCCCCCGGGAAGTCCGGCTCTTCGTCGGTCGGAATGGTGTTGACGTAGGGCGAGGAGACCGTGGCGGGAAAGTCCACCTGCTTCTGGCCGGCCCGCTCGAGGATCCTCATGAGCAGGTAGCGGGCCCGGGTCCGACCGTGGACGTCGACGACGTCGTCGAAGGCATCCAGCCACTCGGAGGTCTCGACCGGATCCGCGTCGGGAAGCTGATGGCTCACTCCGTCGAACAGCACCCACCCATGCTTCCACCGCCGGTGGGGTAGGGGAAGTCATCCGCCGCTGCCTCAGGACAGGACGCCTGTTGCCGGCTGATCGGGCCGCCGGCCGATCGGACATGCCGGCTGATCGGGCATGCTGTCCCGATGAGCGAAGCCCCCGACGAGCAGGTGACCGTGGTCTACACCGACGGATCCTGTCTCGGGAACCCCGGGCGGGGCGGCTGGGCATGGGCCGTGGACGGCGGGCCTTCGGACAGCGGCGGCGAGGCCCGCACCACCAATCAACGGATGGAGGTGACGGCGGTGCTGCGGGCCCTCCAGTCCCTGGCCGGGCCCCTGCACGTGGTCAGCGACTCGACTTACGTGGTCAACTGCTTTCGCAACCATTGGTGGGTCGGCTGGAAGCGGAGGGGCTGGCGCAACGCCCAGGGCAAGCCGGTGGCCAACCAGGACTTGTGGAAGGAGCTGTTGGACCTGGCCCTCGACCCCTCGCGACCCGTGACCTTCGAGTGGGTCAAGGGCCACTCCGGTGACCGGATGAACGACGTGGTCGACCTGATGGCCACGCAGGCCGCCGCCCTCCAGTAACCCCCGCGTCGCCGGCTCCGACCGCGTTTTGGCTCGGGTCCTTGCCTCCCGTAACCTGCTGGCATGGAGATCAAGGGAAGTTCCGCAATCATCACCGGGGGGGCCTCCGGGCTCGGGGAGGCCACCGCCCGCAAGCTGGCCGGCGAGGGGGTGCGGGTCACCGTCTTCGACCGCAACGAGGAGCGGGGCAAGGAAGTGGTGGCCGACATCGGACCCAACGCCAACTTCATCGGCGGTGACGTGACCGAGCCGGAAGACTGCCAGAAGGCCGTCGATCAGGCCGCTGAGGGCGGCAATCTGCGTATCGCCGTGAACTGTGCCGGCACCGGTTGGGTGGGACGGGTCATCAACCGTGACGGCACGCCCCACGACCTGGCCCCCTTCCAGTTCATCCAGAACCTCAATGTCATCGGCACCTTCAACGTGATGACCAAGGCGGCCTCAGCTATCGCCACTGTCGAGCCGCAAGCCGACGGCGAGCGGGGAGTCATCGTCAATACCGCATCGGTGGCGGCCATGGACGGCCAGATCGGTCAGCTGGCCTACTCGGCCTCCAAGGGAGCCATCGTGGGCATGACGCTCCCGGCCGCCCGCGACCTGGCCGTGGTGGGCATCCGGGTGCTGGCCATCGCCCCTGGTCTCTTCGACACGCCGTTGCTGGCCATGCTCCCCGACGACGCCCGCAACGCCCTCGGAGCGTCGGTGAATTTCCCCAAGCGCCTGGGTGATCCGGCCGAGTTCGGTGAGCTGGTCAGCCACATCGCCGCCAACAGCTACCTCAACGCGGAGGTCATCCGGCTCGACGGCGGCATCAGGATGCCTCCGAAGTAGAAGGCGGTCCCGCGGGCGTCGGCCGAAGGGACGAGAGGACCGACTCCCTCCATGCCGGGCGACAGGTCAGCCGGTGTGGCGACCGCCCGATGGGGCCCAAGCCGGCGGGTACCTCCTCGACCACCGGCAAGCCGAGGCAGGGGTGCGGTTCCGCTCCCTCGCAGAGCCGTTCGACCCGTCGACCTTCCGGCTTGGACCGGTAGGCTGACAGCACATCACCCAGGAAGGCGCGCACTCGATGGAGGTGGTTCTGACGGCACCCGAGGGATCACAGGAACAGACGGCATCGGGGGGAGCCGACAAGGGGACGGCGGGAGACTCAGCCTTCGACGTGGTGATCATCGGCGCGGGTCCGGGCGGCTACGCCACGGCGCTGTACGGGGCGGCGGCGGGGCTGTCGGTGGCCATGGTCGAGCTCGACAAGGTCGGGGGAACCTGCCTGCACCGTGGCTGTGTGCCCGCCAAGGAGTTCCTCGAGACGGCGGCGGTCTACCGCACGGTGAGCGGCTCCGGCCAGTTCGGGATCGGCGCACAGGGAAGCGCAGGAAAAGATGAGCAAGCGAAGCCGACGTTGGACTTCTCGGTCAGCCAGGCCCGCAAGCAACAAGTGGTCGAAACACTGTTCAGGGGCCTCGAAGGCCTGCTGAAGGGGCGCGGCGTCTCGGTGTTCAGTGGCAGTGGCACGCTGCTGGCCGACCACCGCGTGCAGATCGCCGGCAACGACGGGTCGACCACCGAGATCACCGGCACCGATATCGTGCTGGCCGCGGGCTCGGTCCCCCGTACCATCCCGGGATTCGATGTCGACGGGAAGCTGGTCCTGACCTCGGACGAGGTCCTGGCCCTGGAGTCGCTGCCCTCGTCGGTGGCCGTGGTCGGTGGGGGTGCCATCGGGTGCGAGTTCGCCTCCCTGCTGAGTGACCTCGGCACCGCGGTGACCGTGTTCGAGGCCCTGCCGACGATCCTCGCCGATTGCGACGATGACGTCATCAAGACAGTGGCCCGCTCCTTCCGCCGACGAGGCATCGATGTCAAGACGGGCGCCCGCCTTCAGGGCCACACGCCCGATCCGTCTGGAACGGGAACCGTCGTGTCCTACGACGACGGGGAGAAGGTGGCGGTGGACGCCATCGTCATCTCGGTCGGGCGCCGCCCGCGTACCGAGGGTCTCGTCGGCCCCGGGACTGGCGTGGTGGTCGACGATCGGGGGTTCGTCGTCGCTGACGCGACCATGCGCACCGCCGCAGACGGGGTGTGGGCCGTCGGTGACGTGGTCGCCGACACGCCCCAACTTGCCCATGTCGGCTTCGCCGAGGGCATCGTGGTGATCAAGAGCATCCTGGGCGAGCCGGTCCTGCCGGTGGACTACGACCGGGCGCCCTGGGCCATCTACTGCCACCCGGAGGTGGCGTTCGCCGGACTCACCGAAGCGGCCGCTCGCCAGGCCGGATATGACGTGGTGGTCAAGAAGGATCCGTTCGGGGGGAACAGCCGGGCCCGCATCATCGGGGACACCGAAGGACTCGTGAAAGTCGTGGCCGAACGCCTGCCCGACGGCACCACCGGGAGGATCCTGGGCGTGCACATGGTCGGCCCCTGGGTGACCGAACAACTCGGGGCCGGGTACTTGGCCGTCAACTGGGAGGCGACCGTCGAAGAGGTGGCCCAGTTCATCCAGCCGCATCCCTCCCTGTCCGAGGCGTTCGGTGAGACGGTGCTGGCCCTGACAGGAAGGGGCCTGCACGTTGGCTGATGTGACGATGCCCCAGCTCGGTGAGACCGTGACCGAGGGGACCATCACCAAGTGGTTCAAGGCCGTCGGCGACCAGGTGGCCCGGGATGAGCCGCTCTTCGAGGTGTCAACCGACAAGGTCGACTCGGAAGTGCCCTCGCCGGTCGAGGGGGTGGTCACCGCCATCCTGGTGGAGGAGGGCGACACTGTCGATGTGGGGGTCAGGCTGGCGGTGATCAGCGACGGGACCTCGCCGGACGGTGACAGTCCCGCTTCCGCCGATCCGGTGGAGGCCACGCCGGCCACCGCGGTCGTGCCCGATCCGGGCCCGCCTGCCGAGCCCGTGGCGCCATTGGCGCCGGCCCAGAACCCCCAGCCGGTCGAGGGCGCCGTGCGAGTGCCCGAATCCGCGGCCTCGACCCGTGGGCCTGACCTGTCGCCGGCGCCTACCGATTGGACTCCCGCATCCACCCCGTTGAACGGTGCGGTGGATGGGCTGGTCCTGTCGCCGGTCGTGCGCAAGCTGTTGAGCGAGCACCGCATCGACCCGTCGACCGTCACCGGAACCGGACTCGGGGGGCGCATCACCCGAGGTGACGTCGAGGCGGTCATCGCCGCCGGCGGGTCGGGGGCCTCAATCGGACCGGCTGCGGTTCCGAGCATCCCCGACAGCCCTTCGCCGGGCGCTCCTGATCCGGTGGCCACACGTGCACCCGCGGGTGCCGCGGCTCCCGTGGCGACGCAGGCTGGGGAAGGGCCAGGGGAGGTCCGTGCCGGATCTCCGGCGGACGCCCGGGACGAAGTGATCCCCTTCACCAACATCCGGCGCCGGACGGCCGAGCACATGGTCCGCTCCAAGGCCACGTCGGCTCACACGCTGATGGTCAAGGAGATCGACTACGAGCGGGTCGAGCAGGTGCGCCGAGCCCATGGGGCGCGCTTCCGGGCCGAGGAGGGATTCAACCTCAGCTACCTCCCGTTCGCGGCACGGGCCAGCGTCGATGCCCTGGAGGAGTACCCCAACCTCAACGCTTCGATCGGTGATGACGCCCTCATCGTTCACCACGACGTGAACCTGGGTATCGCCGTCGATCTGGACAATGAGGGGCTGATCGTCCCGGTAGTCCACAATGCTGAGGAACTCAACCTGAGGGGCATGGCCCGCAGGATCCGAGATCTGGCCGACCGGGCCCGGAACAAGCGACTGAGCCTCGATGACATCAGCGGTGGAACCTTCTCGATCACCAACGCCGGACCGTTCGGCACCCTGATCACCGGGGCCATCATCAACCAACCTCAGGTGGCGATTCTGTCCACTGACGGTGTGGCCCGAAAGCCGGTGGTGGTGGAGCTGCCCGACGGCACCGAGTCGATTGCCATCCACTCGGTGGGACTGGTGGCCATGACCTTCGATCATCGGGCCGTTGACGGGGCCTACGTGGCGAGGTACCTGGCCCGATTGGCGCAGATCCTGAATGAGCGGGACTGGGCCGGCGAGCTGTAGAACGACCACGTTGTCGCCCGCTGACCTCCTGATCGATCGCCGATGAGAGTCCGGTGGTTGGGCCGCGTGCCCTACCGTGAGGCGTGGACGGTGCAGCGCGCCATGAGCAGCCGTTCGGATCACGACTATCTGCTGCTGCTCGAGCACCCTCACGTCTACACCCTGGGGACGAACGGCGACCCCCACCACGTGCTGGTCGAACCGGCGTCGGTCGGCGCTGAAATGATCGAGGTCGACCGGGGTGGCGACGTCACCTATCATGGTCCCGGGCAGCTGGTCGGTTACCCCCTTGTCTCGGTGGGGTCCGGTCCCCACCGGGGCCCCGAGCACGTGCGCCGGGTCGAACAGGTGGTCATCGACGCCCTGGTCGCCCTCGGGATGCCGCCCTCCAGCGTGGGCCGACTCCCCGGCTACCCGGGGGTCTGGGCCGGACTTGACGAAGACGAGCCCGGGTCACCCGCGCCGCGCAAGATCTGCGCCATCGGCGTGCGGACGTCGAGGGGGCGCACCACCCACGGGCTGGCGCTCAATGTCCATCCCGACCTCTCCATGTTCGATCACATCGTGCCCTGTGGGATCGCCGACAAGCCGGTCACGTCGTTGGAGGCCGAGGGACACCACGTGACCATGGCAGCGGCGGTGGACGCCATCATCGCCTCGGCACAGACGGCGTGGGGCGAGGTGGAGGACATCCAGCGGGTCACCGATGCGGTGCGGGCCGACCTGGCCACGGTGCCGGGTGTCGCGGCCGATCCTGCCGGCACGGTCGAAGGCGGGGAGGTCGGAGGCAACGGCGTTGTGGAGGCAATACCGGTGGCCCTCGGCCGTCGCCCGCCCGCAGAACGGGCGCTCGACCGGCGTCTCCGGCGGTCCGGGGTCGACCCGGGTGCCGGTCTGTCCCTTGGTGAGCGGAAGCCACCGTGGTTGCGGGCCAAGGCGCACATGGGAGGCGACTACCTCGGTCTCCGGCATGATCTTCGAGACCTCGACCTGGCCACCGTGTGCGAAGAGGCGGGCTGCCCCAACATCTATGAGTGCTGGTCCGATGGCACGGCCACATTCATGATCAACGGATCCCGCTGCACGCGCGCCTGCGGTTTCTGCCAGGTGGACACCCGGCACCCACTTCCGCTCGATGTAGGAGAGCCGGAGCGGGTGGCCCAGGCCGTCGGTCGAATGGGGCTGGCCCATGCGGTGATCACCTGCGTCGCCCGGGACGAACTGGCCGACGGGGGAGCGGGAGGATTCGCGGCCACCATCGCCGCCGTCCGCAACCGCACGCCCCGGACGACAATCGAAGTGCTGATCTCGGATTGCAAGGGCGATCAGGGGTCGCTGGACACCATCTTCGGGGCGCGGCCTGATGTCCTCAATCACAACATCGAGACGGTGGCGAGGTTGCAACGGGCGGTGAGGCCTTCGGCGGGCTATGCCAGGAGCCTCGGGGTCCTGGCCCGCGCCAAGGGCGCCGGCCTCACCACCAAGTCGGGGATCATCCTCGGGATGGGTGAGCGCGTGGACGAGGTGCTGGCCACCCTGTCCGATCTCCGTGCCGTCGGGGTGGACATCGTGACCGTGGGCCAGTACCTGCGCCCGAGCAGCCGCCACCTCCCGGTGGCGCGGTGGTGGACTCCGGGGGAGTTCGGGGCCATCCAGAAGGCGGGGATGGCCATGGGGTTCGCCCACGTGCAGGCGTCCCCGTTGACCCGTTCGAGCTATCACGCCCGGGAGGCGGCGGAGGCTTCTGCTTCCGGACGGGTGAGCTCCGGGGATCGCGACGCCGGCTCTCCTCTGAGGGTTTCGACGGCCCCGGCCCCGCCGACAGCCCCCGTGGCCCCCTAGCCCGGTGGTGACCGAACTCTCGGATCGGGCCCTCGCGGCGCGCCAGGCGCGGATCACCAGGGTTCGTCGTCGCATGGAGCAGCGGGGCGTGGACGCCCTCCTGCTCTCCCACGGGGCGGACCTGCCCTGGCTGACCGGCTATCGGGCCATGCCGTTGGAACGCCTGACCATGCTCGTCCTGCGACAGGCCGGTGAGTCCGTGTTGGTCGTCCCGAGCCTGGAGGCGCCCCGGGTGGCCGGAGCGGACGATCTCTTCACCCTGCTCCCGTGGACCGACGATCAGGATCCGATCGATCTGGTGGCTTCGATCTTGGGTCGGAAGGACAGGACGGGCGGAGCGGGCAGGACGGGCGCAACCGGCGAAGGCACGATCCGGTGTGCCGTTTCGGACCGGGCGTGGGCCGCCACCGTGCTGGGGCTCCAACGCCAATTGGCCGCCGCCGAGTGGATCGAGGCCTCGGCCATCACGTCGTCGATCCGGGCAGTCAAGGATGAAGCAGAGTTGGCGGCGTTGCAGATGGCCGGAGCTGCCGCCGATCGGGTGGCGGCCAAATTGCAGGGAGGCGAGATCGGGCTGGTCGGTCGCACGGAGGCCGATGTGTCCGGACAGATCGCCGCCCTGTTGATCGAGGAGGGGCACCAACAGGTCAATTTTGCCATCGTCGGCAGCGGGCCCAATGCGGCCAGTCCGCACCACGAGCCCGGCGGACGTGTCATCGTCGCCGGGGAGACGGTGGTGTGTGACTTCGGCGGGTCCTTCTCGCTCGACGGCGATGTCGGCTACTGCTCGGACATCACCCGCACGCTGATGACAGGACCACCGTCCTCCCAGATCGAGCAGTGCTATCAGGTGCTGCTGTCCGCCCAACAGGCTGCGGTGTCCTCGGCCCGGGCGGGAGTCAGCGCCGAGCACGTGGACCAGGTGGCGAGGTCGATCATCCTCGATGCGGGCTTTGGTGACCTCTTCATCCATCGCACGGGCCACGGAATCGGTATCGAAGAGCATGAGGACCCCTACCTGGTGGCGGGAAACAGCGAGCCACTGGAGCCTGGCCATGCCTTCTCGGTGGAGCCGGGGATCTACTGGCCCGATCGGTTCGGCATGCGCCTGGAGGACATCGTGGTGATCGGCTCGGACGGGAGCCCCCAACCGCTGAACTCGGCCGACCACGGCCTCGTCGTCGTCGACGCATGAGCGGAATCTGAGAGGTCCCGGATGGATCTGGGAATCAGCGGAAAGACGGCGCTGGTGGCGGCCGGCTCGCGCGGCCTCGGCCGAGCCACCGCCGCGGCTCTGGCCGCCGAGGGGGTGCGGGTGATGCTGTCGAGCCGCGATGAGGCCAACCTGGCCGAGGCGCAGGCATCGCTTCGGGCCGGCGGGGCAGAGGTGGAGGCCGAGGTGGCCGACATCGCCGATCCGGACGCCCCCGCCAGGCTGGTTCGGGCCACGGTCGAGAGGTTCGACAGCATCGACATCGTGATCGCCAACGCGGGCGGACCCCCGGCCTCCCGCGCCCTGGAGTTGGACGATGCCATGCTCACCGCAGCCCTCGAGGCCAACTTGATGTCCGCCGTTCGGCTGACCAGAGAGGCGGTCCCCATCATGCGCGACCGGGGGTGGGGTCGCATCTGTTGCATCTCCTCGTATTCAGTGGTGCAGCCCATTCCGACCCTGGCGCTCTCCAATACGGCCCGAACCGGGCTCTGGGCCTGGGCGAAGACTGCGGCCCAGGATCTCGCTGCCGACGGGACGGGCATCACCCTGAATCTGGTCTGTCCGGGGCCTCACGCCACCGACCGCATGCGCCAACTGGGCGGGACCAGCGTGATGGGCAGCCCGGAGGACTTCGGCGCCGTCACGGCGTTCCTCTGTTCGCAACAGGCGGGATTCGTGAACGGCGCCGCCCTCGTCGTCGACGGCGGAGCGACCTTGGCGCTGTAGCCTGCCGCCCGGCTGTTGCCGTCAACCCGGCTGGCCACCACCATGCAGCTGACCCGGCGGCGGAGGGCCCTGGGGCGGAGGGGGGAGTTCCAGCCGGGGGAGGGTCGAGGCCAGTGGAGGCGCCTTCGGCGCCGGCGACCGGTGCGGTGCGCGAGACCGCGGCGGTGCGAGGGACGGCGGCGGCGGAGGTGACCCACCTGTGGGAGGTCGCGAGCCTTCGGCCCCGGCGCCACCGGGTACGAGCACCCTGTCGACGGCAAATCCATTGGCCACCCAGAGAGTCGACGACACCGGCGCAGGAGCGACCCGATCAGACCTGGCGCCTCCCCATCCGCGCCTGCGCCTCGAGGACACGAACGATGGAGAAAGGGGTCGATTGACAGAAACTTCCTGTTCAGCGACCCGCGAAGGTTCGTCCGCCTGGGGCCAGTGGCGATCGCCGTCAGCGCGGTGGAAGCCGAGGTTTCTCGACTTTCTCCTCTTCAGGTCGTGAGAACGCAACGCCCGGACGCCGAAGAGCAGGACCAGGAGCACGATGATGGCGCCGACCAGACGGGTCTCGAAGGTAGCTGCATCGCCCCTCGAGATGGCCCCCGCCAACGGGAGGTGAGCGACGAGCTGCATCGTCGACAATCGTAGTGAACCCCGTGCTCGTTTCGCACTGAATTTCTCGGCTGCCCGCCAACTTTTTCGACGATGCCGCCAAACCCGGGCCCGTCCTCACCGACGACCGGGGCCGGCGATGGAGCCACTGTTCGGTCCGGCCGGGCCGAGTGCCGCTAGGCCACGAAGTACTTGGCCTGCGGATGGTGGCAGATGATCGCAGTGGTCGACTGCTCGGGATGAAGCTGGAAACCCTCGCTCACATCGACCCCGATTCGGTCGGCGCCGAGGAGGTCCACCACCTTGGCGTTGTCCTCCAGGTTTGGGCACGCAGGGTAGCCCCACGAGTACCGGCCGCCCCGGTACTTCTGCCGGAACAGACCGGTCAATGTGGGCCCGTCCTCGTCGGCGAAGCCGAGCTCCTCGCGTATCCGGTGGTGCCAGTACTCGGCCAGGGCTTCGGCCATCTCGACGCCGAGGCCGTGCAGGTACAGATAGCGCTGGTACTCGTCGTCCGCGAACAGTCGCGCCGCCTCCTCGGAGACCCGTGACCCCATGGTGACGACCTGGAAGCTCGCCCAGTCGGGTTCGCCCGACTCCACCGAGCGGAAGAAGTCGCTGATGCACAGCCAGGGGTCCTCGGTCTGGCGCGGGAAGCTGAATCGCAACCACTCCGACGACCGAGTGTCGTCCTTGAAGATGACCAGGTCGTCGCCGTCGGAATTGGCGGCGAAGTGACCCCAGGCGACCTGGGGCATCAGCAACTGCGCCGCCTTGGCGTCGGCAAGCTGCTCGCGCATCAGGACCCGTACCCGATCCTTGAAGGCCGGATCGTTTTCGCCCTGTTCGGGCCGGAAGCCCCATTGGTTGCGGAAGAGGGCTGTCTCGTTGAGGAAGGAAGCGACATCGTCGATGGCCATGCCCTTGGCCACACGACTGCCGACGAAGGGGGGGATGAACACCGGGTTGTCCGCCGCTACCTCGGGAGAGCGGGACGGTAGGGTCTCGCCTCGCTCCCGTGCCTCAGCGGCCGCCTGCTTGCGCAGTTCGCTCTTGCGCGGTCCCAGGTCACGGCCTCCGATGGCGATGCCGAACTCCGGGTCCTCCTCTCCGGATCGAGACAACTCCACCAGCCGGTCCATGGTGCGCAGTCCCTCAAAGGCGTCCTTGCCGTAGAAGAGCCGTCCGTCGTACACCTTCCGGAGGTCCCGCTCGACATACGTGCGGGTGAGGGCGGCACCTCCGAGAATGACCGGTATGTGGGACAGGCCGCGACGATTCAGCTCCTCGAGGTTGTCCCGCATGATGAGGGTCGACTTGACCAGCAGCCCGCTCATGCCGATGGCATCGGCTTCGGACTCCTCGAGGGCGCTGACCATGTCGGTGATCCCGACCTTGATGCCGAGGTTCTTCACTGTGTAGCCGTTGTTGGTCAGGATGATGTCGACCAGGTTCTTGCCGATGTCGTGCACATCGCCTTTGACCGTGGCCAGCACCATGGTGCCCTTGCCCCCCTGGTCGGCCTTCTCCATGTACGGCTCGAGATAGGCGACGGCGGTCTTCATCGTCTCGGCCGACCCCAGCACGAAGGGCAGCTGCATCTCGCCGGTGGCGAACAGCTCACCCACCGTCTTCATGCCGGCCAGCAACATGTCGTTGATGATGCTGAGCGGCGTGAAGTCGTTGGCCATGGCCTCGTCCAGGTCGGTCTCGAGCCCATTGCGGTCACCGTCGATGATCCGGTGTTCGAGGCGCCGTTCGACGGTCCATCCGGAGCGGTCTTCCTTGGAGGCCGCCGTCGATGCCGTGACTCCTTCGAAGATGGCGAGGAGCTCGGTCAACGGGTCGTACCCGTCGTGGCGCCGGTCGTAGATGAGGTCGAGGCAGACCTCCCTCGCCCGCTCGTCGATCTTCGACAGGGGAAGGATCTTCGACGCGTGGACGATGGCCGCGTCGAGCCCCGCCTCCACGCACTCATGGAGGAACACCGAGTTGAGGACCTGTCGGGCGGCGGGGTTGAGTCCGAAGGAAACATTGGACAGGCCCAGGACGGTATAGACACCAGGGAGCCCCGCCTTGATCCGACGAATGCCCTCGATGGTCTCGATGCCGTCCTTGCGGCTCTCTTCCATCCCCGTCGAGAGGGGGAGCGCCAGGGCGTCGAACAGGAGGTCTTCGGGCCGGAGCCCGTAGCGCTCCGTGGCGATGTCGTGGATGGCGGTGGCGGAGCGCAACTTCCAGTCGGCGGTGCGGGCCTGACCCTCAGTGTCGATGCACGTGCAGACCACGGCGGCTCCGAACTCCTTGGCCAGGGTGAGGAAGCTGTCGAGGCGAGTCCCCGGCTCGTCGCCTTCCTCGAGATTCACCGAGTTGATCACCGCCCTACCGCCGATCCACGAGAGGGCCGTCTCCACCACGGGGGCCTCCGTGGAGTCGACCACCAGGGGGACGGTGGACTGGGTGGCAAATCGGGACACCACCTGCTCCATGTCGGCGACACCGTCGGCGCCGGTGTAGTCCACGCACACGTCGATGAGGTGGGAGCCTTCCTTGACCTGGTCGCGGGCCATGGCCACACACGTGTCCCAGTCCGCTTCGAGCATGGATTCTCGAAACTTCTTGGAGCCGTTGGCGTTGGTGCGCTCGCCAATGACCAGAAACGAAGTGTCCTGCTCGAAGGGGACCTGGGTATAGATGGACGCAGCACCGGGCTCATGTTCGATGCGGCGCGGGGCCGGAGTGAGTTCGGCGCACGCCTCCACGACCGCGGCCAGATGGGCGGGCGTCGTCCCGCAGCATCCCCCGATCACCGAGACGCCCAACTCGCTCACGAACTGACGATGGAAGTCAGCCAACTGATCGGGAGTCAGGTCGTAGTGCATGGCGCCGTCGACCACCGAGGGGAGTCCGGCGTTGGGCAGGCAGGAGACCGGCGTCGAGGCGTGGCCAGTGAGGTGTCGCAGCGGTTCGAACATCTCGGCCGGGCCGGTGGCGCAGTTGAGGCCGATGATGTCGACGTCCATGGCTTCGAGGGCGCAGAGGGCGGCGCCGATCTCCGTACCGGGGAGCATGGTGCCGGTCAGCTCGATGGTGACCTGAGTCTGAATGGGTAGGCGACGACCGGCAGCCTGCATGGCCCGTCGGGCCCCGTTGATGGCCGACTTTGCCTGGAGGAGGTCGAACACCGTCTCGATGATGATCAGATCGACGCCGCCTTCGATCAGTGCCGCCACCTGCTCCTCGTAGAAACCCCGCAGGTCGGCGTAGCGAATTTGTCCGAGGGTCGGGAACTTCGTCCCCGGCCCGATGCTCCCGGCCACCCAGCGGGGCCTGTCCGGTGTCGAGAAGTCGTCGGCGGCCCCTCGGGCCAAGGCGGCGGCGGCCAGGTTCAACTCCCGCACCCGGTGGGCCTGCCCGTACTCGGCCAGCACCGGGGCGAACGCCCCGAAGGTGTCGGTTTCAACGACATCGCATCCGACTTCGAAGAAGGACCGGTGGACCCGGTCCACGGCCTCGGGGCGGCTGACGACCAGGAGCTCGTTGCAGCCCTCGAGATCCGGGCCTCCGAAGTCATCGGCGGTCAGGTCGGCCAACTGGAGGTTGGTGCCCATGGCACCGTCGAAGATGAGCACGCGCTCGGCGGTGGCCTGCAAGTAGCTGGAGGGGGTGTCGTTCTCAGTGGTCATGACCCCTGAAGGCTACCGGGGAGAGCCACCTCCAGCGCCAACTCCGCCCGCCAACGGGCGATGGCACCCGTCGCCGTCTCGGGCGCTCGGAGTGCGGGAGCGGGCTGCAGCAGTGAGGCGAGGGGGGTTCCATCAATGTCGTTTAGCATCGTTCCGGTGATGACGGCGTGCTGAAGATCTATACGAAGACAGGCGACGACGGCACCACCGGGCTCCTCTACGGAGGTCGGGTGCGCAAGGACTCGCTGGTCATGCAGATCAACGGCACCGTGGACGAAGCACAGGCGGTCATGGGGACCGCCCGCGCCGAGGCTGCCCCGGATTCCGAGCTGGATCACCTGCTGACGCGACTCGAGCGGGACCTGTACGTGCTGATGGCCGAGGTGGCGACGGACCCGTCCAAGCGATCGAAACTGAAAGCGGGCACGACCCTGGTCACACCTGAGATGGTCGCTACCCTCGAGGAGCGGATCGACGATCTGATCGATCGATTCGACATGCCCACAGAATTCGTGGTGCCCGGGGCCAATCGGGCGTCGGCTGCGCTGGATCTGGCCCGCACCGTGGTCCGCCGGGCCGAACGTCTGTTGGTGTCCGCCCCCATCGAGGACTCACTGGTGGGCCAGTACCTCAATCGGTTGTCTGATCTGCTGTGGGCCATGGCCCGTTGGGTAGAGGGCGAGGAGCACCTGTTGGCACGGGGGGCGCCGCGCCGCCGCGCCGGCGGGACCCCGAGGGGCACGACCGGATCGGAGCCTTCGGGTGACGCCGGGCCGGTGCCGGATGGCGACGTCGGTGGAGGCGCCGCGTCGTGAGAGTCGAGTCAGTTGCCACAGCAGCGCTCCCGTCCGGCCTGGCGGCGCTGGGAGTGCCGGTCTTCTCGCACGCCGACGGGCCACGTTTGGCGGCGCCGGCGGCCGGACTTCCCGAGGGGCTCCAGCTGCCCGCAGAGCTCGATCCTTCGTGGTGTCGCCGCCACGGCTTCACCGGCAAGGTCGAGCAGGCCGTCACCTTCCGATCCGATCCGTCGGTCCGGGCCCCGTCCCCGGAGGGAGACGACACCTCGGCTACCGGTTCGTCGGACCCGGACATCGTCCTCGTGGGAGTGGGCGACTCCTCGTTGCTGGATGGTGACCGCGGTCTCGAGTCGCTCCGCCGTGCCTCGGCCGCGTTCGTTCGCTCGGTGGGCCAAGCCGACGCCGCGGCTCTCCTCCTTCCTGGCAGCGTCGGCCTCCGCGGTGACGAGTCGGCCGCGGCCGTTGCCGAGGGAGCCGTGCTGGCGTCCTACCGGTATGACGACTTCCGTACCGGCGAGAATCCCGGCCGGCTCGACCGTCTGGTCATCGTCGGGGGTTCGGTCGCGGATGCGACGCTCGCCGGAGCGGGCGCCGCCCGCGGCGTTCGGATCGCCGAGTCGGTCTCGCTGGCGCGTGACCTCGTCAACGAACCCCCCAGCTCCCTGACACCCGAGAAGTTCACCGAGTTCTTCGTCCGGCGCTTCGCCGACTCGCCGGCGCTGTCGATCGAAGTGTGGGACGAGGAACGGATCGCCCTCGAGCGTCTGGGCGGCCTGCTTGGGGTGGCCCGCGGATCGGCTCAGCCGCCGCGACTGGTGCGGGCCGAGTACCAACCGGTGGACCCCATCGAGATCGACGGCCGGGTGCCCCATCTGGCCCTGGTGGGGAAGGGGATCACCTTCGACTCCGGAGGGCTGTCTCTGAAGACGGCGGGTGGGATGGAGACCATGAAGACGGACATGGGAGGCGCCGCCGCCGTGCTCGGCGCCCTGGACGCCGCCGCTGCCCTCGGGGCCCGGATCCGGATCACCGCGCTCACTCCGCTGACCGAGAACATGCCCAGCGGTTCGGCCACCAAGCCCGGGGACGTCCTGACCGCCCGCAACGGGAAGACCATCGAGGTGTTGAACACCGATGCCGAGGGACGCCTGGTGCTGGCCGACGGCCTGTCACTGGCGGTGGAGTCGGGCCCGGACGCCATCGTGGACCTGGCCACCCTGACCGGCGCCGCCGTCGTGGCGCTGGGCAAGGAGATCGCCGGCCTGCTCGGCAACAACGCCGCGCTCATGGCCCAGGTCCAGGCGGCCGCAGAACGGGCGGGCGAGCCGATCTGGCCCCTCCCGTTGCCCGACGACTATCGCAACCACATCGACTCGGAGATCGCCGACATGCGCAACGTGGGCCGGCCCGGGCAAGCCGGGAGCATCTCGGCAGCACTGCTGCTCCGCGAGTTCGTGGGAACCGTCCCCTGGGCCCACCTCGACATCGCCGGCCCCGCCCGCTCGGATGAGAGCCACCGCTATCTGGCCAAGGGCGCTACCGGATTCGGAGTGCGAACGCTGGTTGCCCTGGTCACCTCCGAAGCGTTTGCCCACTGGCTGGGGCACGCCGCGGCCGGCTAGCAACTGCGCACACCCCACACGAGTCCGACGCCCGGGCGCCGGTGAAGCCCGAGTCGGCACGAAGCCCGGCTCGGACCCAGGGGCGATTCACACCGCGACGCCAGGTTCCAATTTCGGGGGCGCCATGCCCATTTCCGCCGCCGGCGACATCGAGCGCCGGGTCAGTCGGTGGGGTACCTTCGTCGGGTGAAGATTGCGGTACTCGGCGCCGGCTCCTGGGGCACGACGGTTGCGTCGTTGGTCGCTCCACGGCACGAGACGGTGTTGTGGGCCCGGGATCCTGAGGTGGCGACGGCGATCACCTCCGAGCACGTCAACCCCACCTACCTTCCGGGGTTCACGCTTCCCGGGGAGCTCGTGGCCACGTCCGACCTCACCGGTGCCGTGTGTGAAGCGGACCTCGTGGTGGTCGGCGTGCCCACCTCGGGCTTCCGCCATGTCGTCGAACAGGCGTCGAAGTGCATGCGTCCGTGGATCCCGGTCGTGAGCCTGTCCAAGGGGCTCGAACGCGGCTCCCACCTCCGGATGACCGAGGTCATCCGACAGGTGGCCCCGGGTCACCCGGTGGCCGCTCTGACAGGACCCAACATCGCTCACGAGATCATGTCCGGCAAGGCCGCCGCCGCAGTCATCGCCACGGAGGACCTCGAAGTGGCCGGCGCCATCCAAAAGGTGTTCACCCGTGGCGTGTTCCGGGTGTACGTGAACGACGACGTCGTGGGTTGCGAGATGGGCGGTGCCCTCAAGAACGTGATCGCCATCGCCGCGGGCATTGGCGAGGGTCTCGGGGTGGGCGACAACACGCGCGCCGCAGTGATGTCCCGCGGACTGGCTGAGCTCACCCGGCTGGGAATGGTCATGGGGGCGCAGCCGACCACCTTCGCCGGGTTGGCCGGAATGGGTGACCTGATCGCCACCTGCATGAGTCCCCACAGTCGCAACCGGGCCGTGGGCGAGCAACTCGGCAAGGGTCGCCGCCTCGATGACATCCTCTCGGAGATGCACATGGTCGCCGAAGGGGTGAAGACTGCATCGGTCGCACTGGAGCTGGCCGAGCGTCATGGTCTCGACCTGCCCATCTGCAGTGTGATCGACAGGGTGGTCAAGAGCGAGATCGAGCCATCGGCGGCGTACTGGGGCCTGACTCCTGCCGGCCATGAGGCTGATCCGGGTTGACGCCTTGCTGCACGCGTCGGCTCTCGAAGCTTGACCGCGCCGCTATGAGCTCAACCGAGCATCGCGGGTTTCGATAGGACGATCGAAACTTCGCCGAGCGGCTAGGTGTTGGGTGGTCGAACGGGACTCCCCATTGGCCCAGGCTCAGCATCCGCGGCCGTGGATGGCGGAATCCTCCTCATGGCGTCCTCCGCGGCACGAAAGGCCACCGCCGGATGGAAGTGCCACTTCCCCAACTGCAACTCGATGTCGGCCTGATCCCGTCCTGCGACAGCCAGCCCCGCTGCCAGTCGATGGGCCCGCAGTCGCATCTGCTGTGGCCCCGAGAGGTGTTGCTCGGTGAGCCACCGGCGGTGACTGGCCTGGAGCGCTTCGGGCAGACGGCTCAAGTGTCGGAGAGGAAGGGGTGGGATGCGGGTGCGAACCGCCAGCCCCCCCGGTCCGTACGGGCGGGCCAGCTCGAAGGTGCAGAGGCGTTGCATTGCCCGCCGGAATGGAGAATTCTTCCCCATGCGTTGGCCCAGGCCAAGCGAGCTCGCCGTCTCGGGGAGATTCAAATCAAATCCGTCCTGGTGGACCTCGAGGCCGTACGAGACGCGGCGCAACAGCCACGTCGTCGACGGGCCGATGACACCGAGCCAGTAGAGCTCGACGTACCGCGAACAGGGATGGACGCCGTGGGGATCGGCGATCGGATCGAGCCACGGGACGATACGGAGGATCGTTCGTTCCTCCAGAGGTCGCAGCGTCAACGGCGGTGGGGCTGCCGACCGGGATGACAGGGCGGTGGTTGAGGGCACGGTCTTCTCCTTGGGGGACGGACGCACGCGTCGATAAGCGTCTCGTGACCATGGGGGACCGACCTCACCAGAAACCTGCCGTTGAACCTTGCTGCTCCACCCGAATGTGGCCGGCCGAATGTGGCAGCAAGGTGGGCACCAACGTGAGGTGAGTGGCGCGGCTACCACCCTCCCCGGTGAACGCTGTCCTCGGGCGTGCGACGGGGCCGGGCCCCCGATGTCGACTGCGGGTCGGGCCGCGATGGCTCGCCGAGCAGGACCGCTCCGACCAGTCTGAGCCGGTCCGGCACGCCCAGTACGGCCCGGAGCGTCTCCTCGCCGCGAAAGTTGCCGAGGAAGGCGGCGCCGATGCCCTGGTCGGTGGCGGCGAGCAGCATCGCCATGGTGGCAAAGGCGGCGTCGACGAACCAGTAGGGGACCACCCACTCGACGTCGCCGCCCTTCGAGGACTTGTCCGGCTCCCGGTACCGGGCGATGTAGGCCTCGGGGTCCGCAAAGGGGAGCACGATGACCGGGGCCCTGGCCATCCCTTCGAATCGACGGGACTGGGACCGCCAACCCTCGTCGGTGGCTGTCTGCCAGTAGAGCGAGGTCTCAGAGGCGCCCTCCAGGACCACGAACTCGCGGCCCTGTGTGTTCCCAGCCGAGGGCGCCCGCAGGGCAGCACCCACCAGTTGGTCGACGATGTCCCTCCCGAGCGGCCTTCCGCTGAAGTTGCGGGTCATCCGGCGGGACCTGAACACCTCGGTCAGCTCCATGGCGGCTCCATCGAACCGACGTTACGTCACGAGGGTGAAGTCGCGAGATGAGCGACCACCGCCCTGTGCCTGTCGCGGCGAGCGTCAACCGGCCGAGGTGATTAGTGTCACTGGACGTGGCCGAAGGCACCAACCTCTCCCGTCGGGCCCTCCTCGGAGGAGCCCTGGCTGGGGCCGCCGCCGTCGGGCTGGCGCCCGGCGTCGCCTCGGCCACGTCCCGCCCGCGATCGAAGGCGCCGGGCCCGGGATCGCTCCCCAATCCAAGTGCGTCGGCGGGCAGCGATCAGATCCCCCTGATCAAGAACATCGTCATCGTGATGCTGGAGAACCACTCCTACGACAACATCCTCGGGATGATGCCGGGCCGCGGCGACGGATTCAGGTTGGGTGGCGACGGTAAACCGACCGCCTCCAATCCCTGGCCCAAGAACTCAGTGTTTCCTCCGCCATCCAAGGATGCGGTCCTCCATGCATTCCCCATGCCCAACCCGTGCCAGCAGCAGGCTCACCCCTACAACACCTGGGAAGCGTTCAAAGTGTCCCATGCCCGCGGCCGCAACGACGGGTTCGTGAAAAGCCAGAGCGGCCCGGTGTCGATGGGCTACTTCGAGCCGTCGGTGCTGCCGTTCACCAATTCACTGGCTGCCACCTTCCCGGTCTGCGACCGCTACTTCTGCTCGGTCGGGGCCCAGACCTACCCGAACCGGCGCTATCTGATGGCAGGGACGTCATTGGGTGCGACCACCAACGTCCTGAACTCGGATCGCCCGCCGAACGGCACCATGTTCGAGGCCCTCAACGCGCATGGCATCACCTGGAAGAACTACTACTCATCGCTGCCTTCGCTTCTCATCTGGACCTACCTAGCCGGAGTGCCCGGTATCTCCTCCAACCTGGTCAAGATCAGCCAGTTCTTCACCGACGCCGCCACCAACAACCTGCCGGCGGTCAGCCTGGTCGACCCCGATTTCGGCACGCAATCGCAGGAGAACCCCCAGGATGTGCAGTTCGGCGAGGCCTTCCTGGCCCAGGTGGTCAATGCGGTAATGGCCTCGCCCCAATGGCCCCACACCATGCTGGTCTGGTGCTACGACGAATCCGGGGGCTACTACGACCACGTCCCGCCGCCGAAGGCCGTCAGGCCCGACGGAGTGGCGCCGGTACTCTCTGCAGGGGACAGGCCCGGTTCGTTCAACCGGTACGGGTTCCGGGTGCCAGCCGGGGTGGTCTCGCCGTATGCCCGCCCCGACTACGTCTCGCACGTGGTCCATGACCACACGTCGGTCCTCAAGTTGATCGAAACGAAGTGGAACCTGCCGGTGTTGACCCATCGCGACGCAAACGCCGACAACCTCCTCGACAGCGTGGATCTCACCGGCTCACCGGCCTTCCTCAACCCGCCGACGCTGGCGGCTGCTCCTGACCCCTCGGTCCTGGCCGGATGCCTTGCGACGGGGCCGGGGACCATCCCACCGCCCGGCTCCGTCACGACGGACTGATCCCGTCGAGCGCCCCCAGCCTGGTGACGCCACCCCGGGACCGGACACCCGGCACCCGTCCGGAGGCGACCCTCGACCCCTTCGAGCGGGCCCATGGGAATGTTGAGTCAACTGGTAGCGTTTACACCGGTGTTGTTCTCGTGCGATCGGGACGGTCACGACCGTCCTGACGTCGTCGAAGAAGGATCGTGATCGTCGTGCCCACATTCAGGGAGATGCTGGCCCAGGCCAAAGCTGCCATTCGGGAGGTCGATCCCGCCGAGGCCGAGCGGGAGATCGCGGCCGGGAACGCCGTGGTGCTCGATGTCCGGGAGCCCGACGAGTACGAGCAAGGCGCCCTTCCGGGGGCCGTCCACATCCCGAGGGGCACCCTCGAGACGACGGTCGAAGGCCGGATCCCGGACAAGTCGAGTCACGTGGTTGTCTACTGCGCGGCTGGGACCCGGTCGGCATTCGCGGCCGACACCCTCCAGAAGCTCGGCTACACCGATGTGGCCTCGGTGATCGGCGGGTTCAACCGGTGGAAGGACGAAGGTCGGAACTGGGTCTCCCCCCAGTCGCTGACTCCCGAGCAGCGGAACCGCTACCAACGTCACCTGCTCCTCCCCGAGATCGGCGAGGTGGGTCAGCTCAAGCTGCTCGATTCAAGGGTGCTCCTGTTGGGTGCCGGTGGGCTCGGGTCTCCCGCCGGCCTCTACCTGGCTGCGGCCGGTGTGGGTACCATCGGCATCGTCGACATGGACGTGGTCGACGCCTCCAACCTGCAGCGGCAGATCCTCCACAACACCGATCGGATCGGGGAGCGGAAGGTCGACTCGGCCAAGAAGACCCTCACCCTGATCAACCCGGATGTCAACGTCGTCACCCACGACGTGCGGCTCGGTGCCGACAACATCCTCGACATCATCGACGGCTACGACGTTATCGTCGACGGCACCGACAACTTCCCGACCCGGTACCTGGTCAACGATGCGTCATTGCTGAAGCGGATCCCCGTGGTGCACGGATCGATCTTCCGATTCGAGGGTCAGGCCACCGTGTTCAATCCCTATGTGGGCCCGTGCTACCGGTGCATGATCCCCGAGCCCCCACCGGCCGACCTCGCTCCCAGCTGCTCCGAGGCCGGCGTCCTCGGCGTCTTGCCGGGCATCATCGGTTCCATCCAGGCCATCGAGACGGTGAAGGTCCTGCTGGGGATGGGCGAGACGCTGCAGGGACGGCTGTTGGCCTACGACGCGCTCGAGGAGAGCTTCCGCACCTTCAAGGTGCATCGCGATCCGCAATGTCCCGCGTGCGGACCTGAGGCCGGGGAGATCGTCATCGCCGAGTACGACGACCTGTGCATGCCCCACGCCACGGCCCCGGCGGCGGCCGTGGCGGCGGGCGACTGAGAGCAACAGGCCCTTTCTCCGGGCGGCGCCGGAGACCGTAACCTGGGGCCTATGTCACCGAACTCCACCTCCCCCGAGCCCGACCGCAAGCGGTTCACCGACTCGGGCATCGAGATCCGCCCCGTCTACGGACCCGCGGACCTCGAGGGTTGGGACCCGGACCAGAAGCTGGGAGCCCCGGGTCACTTTCCCTACACCCGGGGCATCAGGGAAGACATGTACCGGGGTCGGCTCTGGACCATGCGCCAGTACGCGGGGTTCGGCACCGCCGAGTCCACCAACGAGCGCTTCAAATTCCTGTTGGGGGCCGGTCAGACCGGGCTGTCGTGTGCGTTCGACCTGCCCACCCAGATGGGGTACGACTCGGACCATCCGCGCTCCGAGGGCGAAGTGGGCAAGGTGGGGGTGGCCATCGACTCGATGGCCGACATGCGCCTCTTGCTGGCCGACCTTCCCCTCGACAAGGTGACCACGTCGATGACCATCAACGCCACTGCCGCCATCCTCCTGCTCTTCTACCAGCTGGTGGCCGAGGAGAACGGGGTGGACTCGACACAGTTGGGCGGCACCGTCCAGAACGACATCCTGAAGGAGTACGTGGCCAGGGGGACCTACATCTACCCGCCGCGGCCTTCCATGCGCCTGGTCACCGACACGTTCTCCTACTGCGCGGAGAACCTTCCGGCTTGGAACACCATCTCCATCTCCGGCTACCACATCCGCGAGGCGGGCTCCACCGCGGTGCAGGAGATCGCCTTCACCATCGCCAACGGGATCGCCTACGTCGAAGCAGCGCTGGCAGCAGGCCTCGATGTCGACGCATTCGCCCCCCGGCTCAGCTTCTTCTGGAACGCCCACAACAACCTCTTCGAGGAGGTGGCCAAGTATCGGGCGGCCCGGCGCATGTGGGCCAAGCTGATGACCGAGCGGTTCGGCGCCAAAGACGAGAAGTCGACGCTGCTGCGCTTCCACACCCAGACCGGGGGATCCACCCTCACGGCCCAGCAGCCCGAGAACAACATCGTGCGGGTCACCGTCCAGGCCATGGCGGCGGCGCTCGGAGGCACGCAGAGCCTTCACACCAACGGATTCGACGAGGCCCTGGGACTTCCGACCCAACGCGCCGCCAAGATCGCCCTGCGGACCCAACAGATCATCGGGTACGAGTCCGGTATCTCCGACACCGTCGACCCGCTGGCCGGCTCGTGGTTCGTCGAGTCGCTCACCGACGAGGTGGAGACCGCGGCGTGGGAGTACCTCGAGCGAATCGACGCCCTCGGTGGGGCGGTGGACGCCATCGAGGCCCAGTACATGCAGCAGGAGATCGAACAGGCCGCCTACGCCTTCGCCAAGGCGGTCGATGCCGACGAGAAGATCGTGGTCGGCGTCAACCGGTTCGTGGACGAGGAGCTCGAGCCGACCGAGGTGTTCCCCATCGACGTCGATCTCCAGCGATCCCAGGTGGTCCGGGTCAAGCGGGTCAAGTCCGAGCGTGACCAGTCAGCGGTGGCCGCGGCATTGGCCGATGTGGAGGCCGCCGCCCGCGGCACCCAGAACCTGCTGGTGCCCATGAAGGACGCCCTGGCCAAGATGGCCACGCTGGGCGAGGTCTCCGACGTGCTGCGAGGGGTCTTCGGGGAGTTCCACCCGAATCGCTGAAGGCATGTGACGGGCCGGCGTTCGGTCGTTCCGCAGCCAGTCGCCCAGGACTACCCGGCCAGTAGCCGCTCGCGCAGCGGGCCCGGCTGGGCCGCGTCGATCGCCGTCCAGGCCATGGCCACCGCCCCGTCGCGCACGGCGGCGTCTGCCGAGGGGGTGATGCAGGCGGCCGCGAATTCGGGCTGATGGTTGACCGACCCGGCCGCATCGATGCCCAACAGCGGATGGATGGTGGGTACGGCCAGTGAGACATTGGCCATGTCGGTGGAGAGCGTGGGGCGAGGGGCGTGCTCGTCGTCGAGCGAGAACGAGCGGCCGAGCGCCTCTGCATTGGCCCGGTAGAGGTCGAGCAGGCCCTGATCGCTCTCCATGTGGGAGTAGATGGGGGCCAGGGTGGCGTAGCTGACCGATGACCCGGTGGCCAGGGCCCCAGCTCCGAAGCAGGCCCTGACCCTCGGCTCGAGGACCTGCAATCCGGCCAAGGATGTGGACCGGCACATGAACCGGCCCGTGACGGAGTCCGGGATGATGTTGGCCGCCCGGCCGCCGTCGGTGACGATGCCGTGGACCTGATCATCGGGGCGGAACTGCTGGCGGAGGAGACTGATGGCCACCTGCGAGATGACCATGGCGTCGCCGGCGTTGACCCCCTCCCATGGAGCGGCCGACGCATGGGCGCCCTTGCCCGTGAAGGTGACGTCGAAATGGGAGACGGCCAGGCACGTCGCCTCGAGCCGGTCGGCCGGCCACGGATGGATCATCATGGCGGCATGGACGCCGTCGAAGACTCCCTCGTCGAGCATGGTCACCTTGCCGCCGCCACCCTCCTCCGCCGGCGTCCCGAGGACCCTGACGGTGATGCCCAGTTCGTCGGCCACCCGGGCCAGGCCCAACCCCGCCCCGACCGCCGAGGCGGCGATGATGTTGTGCCCACAGGCGTGGCCGATGCCGGGAAGGGCGTCGTATTCGGCGCACACGGCCAGCACCATCGGCCCGGAGCCGACGTCAGCGCGGAACGCGGTGGGCATGCCGGCGATCCCTCTGGTCACCGCATAGCCACCGTCGGACAGCATCGCTGCCGTCCATTCGCAGGCACGGGCCTCCTCGAACGCGGTCTCCGGGTGCTCGTGGATGGTGTGGCTGAGCTCGACCAATCCGGGCAGGTCCCCGTCGATCGCCTCACGGGCCGCGCACTTGAGTGCCGAGAGCTCTGTCACGGGTATCGACGTCCCCCGCTACTCGATGACCGCGATGACATCGCCGGGGCCGACCGACTCCCCGGCCTTGACCCTGACCTCTTTGACCGTGCCGGCTTTTTCGGCGTTGACGTTGTTCTCCATCTTCATGGCCTCGAGCACACAGACCGTCTGGCCGACTTCGACCGTGTCACCCACGGCCACCAACAACTTGACGATGGTTCCCTGCATGGGCACGGCCACCGTTCCCGATCCTGCCCCTGAGGCCGTGGCCTTGGGGCGTTTGGGTGCGGCCGTGCGGCCCGAACCGGCGTCGCCGGCGGCGACGGCCACCTCGTCGCCAGGGTCGGGGACCCAGAGCTTCACCTGGTAGCGCCGTCCATCCACCTCGGCCGTGACATCCCTGAGGGCCCGGGGCGGGGACCCTTCCCCCTCGGGCGCCGCGGCATCACGCGGGGACTCCGACCCCGTGGACACCACGCCGCTCAGATCGAGGGTCTGCTCGACCCAATTGGTCGAGTGTTCGGCGGCGATGAAATCCGGATGCGAGAGGATGGCCACGTCGGCGGGCAGGGTGGTCGACACCCCGTAGATCACCGTCTCGTCGATGGCACGCAGCATCCGCCTCCGGGCCGACTCGCGGTCGTGCCCCCACACCACCAGCTTGGCGACCAGGTTGTCGTAGAACTGGCTGACGGTGTCACCGGACTCATATCCGGAGTCGAGGCGCACCCCCGGGCCCCCGGGGGCGGTGAATCGCGAGATCGTGCCCGGCGACGGTGTGAACGCCCCCCCGGCCGGGTCCTCCGCGTTGATCCGCACCTCGATGGCGTGGCCGTGGCGGCGGACGTCGTCCTGACTGAACCCGAGCGGCTCGCCCGAGGCCACCCGCAGCTGCCATTCGACCAGGTCGAGACCCGTCACCAACTCGGTGACCGGGTGCTCCACCTGCAGACGGGTGTTCATCTCGAGAAAGAAGAACTCACCGTCCTGGTAGAGGAACTCAACGGTGCCTGCGTTCACGTACCCGCAGGCTTCCGCCACCTTGACCGAGGCCTCCCCCATGGCCTGGCGGACCTCGTCGGCGAAGTCGGGGGCCGGGCTCTCCTCCACCAGTTTCTGATGGCGTCGTTGCGCCGAGCAGTCTCGTTCGCCCAGCCACAACGTGGTGCCGCGGGTGTCGGCGATGATCTGCATCTCGACATGCCGTGGCCACGCCAGGTACCGCTCGACATAGCACTCGTCCCGTCCGAAATAGGCCAAGGACTCCCGCTTGGCCGACTCGAGGGCGTCGGCTGCCTCGTCGGGCCCGCTGACCACCTTCATGCCCCGCCCACCACCGCCGAATGCGGCCTTGATGGCCACCGGCCAGCCGAACTCGCCGCCGAAGGCGGTGACCTGGTCGGCGGACTCGAGCACTTCGGATCGGCCCGGGACGCCGGACACGCCGGCTCGTTCGGCTGCATGGCGGGAGCTGATCTTGTCCCCCATGACGTCGATCGCCTCGGGCGGGGGGCCGATGAAGGTCACCCCGCGTTCGGTGATGGCCCGGGCGAAGTCGGTGTTCTCCGAGAAGAACCCGTAGCCGGGGTGGACGGCATCGGCACCACATCGGTCGATGACGTCGAGGATGGCCCCGGTGTTCAGGTAGCTGTCGGCGGCGGTCTGGCCCCCCAGGGCGAAGGCCTCGTCGGCCAGGCGCACGTGGAGGGCGTCGCGGTCGAGCTCGGAGTAGACGGCGACCGTGGCCACCCCGAGCTCGCGGCAGGTCCGGATGACCCTGACGGCGATCTCTCCCCGGTTGGCGATGAGAACCTTCTTCAGCACGCTGCGCCTTTCGAATCAGATTGGCCTGAGGAATCAATGGGCATGGGACAGTGATCGCACCGTCCCGGGGCGGTACAACACTGTCACGGCCCGTAGGGTGTCTGCCATGCCGGGCACCAGATTCTCCGACATCCGGCGACTCGAGTCGGTGGATTCGACCAACCGGTATCTGCTCGACGAGGCACGGGCCGGGGCGGACGACGGGGTCGTGGCCGTGGCCGACCACCAATCGGCGGGACGAGGCCGCCTCGGTCGTCGTTGGGAGGCTCCCGCCGGGTCCAACCTGTTGATGTCCGTGCTCCTTCGCCCGGACCTCCCGCCCGACCACCGGTACCTGGCCGCTGCCGTGGTGGCGTTGGCCGCCACGGACGCCGTCGACGTCGCGCTGGGGCTGGAATTGGGGATCAAGTGGCCGAACGATCTGCTCGCCCTCGACGGCCGGAAGGTGGCCGGCGTGCTGGCCGAGGCCGATGTGGCGACCGCGGCAGGCGGCTCCGACGGACGTGGGTCCGCAATCGTGGTGGGGATCGGGATCAATGTGAACTGGCCGGGAGCCGACGCCGACCTCCCCCCCGATCTGGTCGGTCTGGCCACGTCGCTGCGTCAGCAACTGGGGCGCCGTGTGGACCGGACCGAGGTCCTCGAAGCCCTGCTCGAGGCCCTCGGTCCCCGAGTGGGCGACCTGTCCACGGCGGCAGGACGGATCCGCCAGGTCGATGGCCTCCGGGCCCGATGCACCACCATCGGCACCAGGGTCAGGGTCGAATTGGCGGATGGCCGCTTCGAGGGGACGGCCTGCGCCGTGACCCCCGAGGGGCATCTGGTGGTCGAGACCGGCGGGGCCCGGCGAACCGTGGTGGCCGGAGACGTGGTCCACGTGCGCCCCCCAGGTCAGGGAGACAGGCCAATCGGCGCCGGTGCCGACCCCGAGTAGCATTCCCCGATCATGCGACTGCTCATCACCGGGGGCGCCGGCTTCATCGGATCGAACTTCGTACGGTACTGGGTGCAACGCCATCCCGATGACGCCGTGGTGGCCTTTGACGTGCTGACATACGCAGGCAACCGGCCCAATCTGGCCGACGTGGAGGACCGCATCGAATTCGTGCAGGGAGACATCGGGGATCTCGAGGCCGTGGGCAAGACCCTGGCCGAGCACCAGATCGACGTGATTGTCAACTTCGCCGCCGAGTCACACAACAGTCTGGCCATCCTCGACCCGGCCCGATTCTTCCGGACCAACGTGCTCGGCACCCAGACGCTGGCCGAGGCGGCGCGTCGCCACGGTGTCTCGAGGTTCCATCACATATCCACCTGTGAGGTCTACGGGGACCTACCCCTCGACTCGGACGAGGTGTTCACCGAGGAGACTCCTTACCGGCCCCGCACGCCGTACAACGCTTCCAAGGCCGGTGCCGACCACGCCGTCCGGGCCTATGCGGAGACATTCGGTCTTCCGGCCACCATCACCAACTGCTGCAACAACTACGGGCCGTACCAATTTCCGGAGAAGGTGATCCCTCTGTTCACCGCCAAGGCACTCGACGATCAACCCCTGCCCCTCTACGCCTCCACCCAGAACCGGAGAGAGTGGCTGCATGTCGACGATCATTGCCGGGCCGTTGAACTGGTGCTGCAGCACGGGGAGGTGGGGGAGACGTACAACGTGGGGAGTGGCATCGAGGCCAGCATCGAAGAGATTGCCGACGCCGTCCTCGACGCCACGGGCAAGCCACACAGCCTGAAGGAGATCGTCCCCGATCGTCCGAGCCACGATCGGCGTTACCTGCTCGACTCGTCGAAGATCCGCCGGCTCCTGGGCTGGGAGCCGACCGTGCCGTTCGCCCGGGGCCTGGCCGACACCGTGGGCTGGTATGCGGCCAATCGGGGCTGGTGGGAGCCGCTGCGCGACCGCGCCCCCGTGGTCGAAGGTGCGTGGTCCTCGACCGGCGCATCGCCGGGTACCTCGCCGAAGCCGTGAACGCACCCTTGCGGGTGCTGCTCACCGGCGGCAACGGCCAACTGGGCCGGGACCTACGCGATGTGCTGGCCGGCGATGTCCCAGACGGCGGGTTGGATGCCGGGTCGTCCGGCCCGGTCGAGCGGCCGGTGATACTCCCACCGGTGGCCAAGGGGACGTTCGAGGTCCTGTCCACCGACATCGATACGCTCGATGTCGTCGATCGGACCGCGGTGCAGTCGGCTGTTCACGCATTCCGACCTGACATCGTCCTCCACGGCGGGGCCTATACCGCGGTGGATGCGTGCGAGTCGGACCCCGATACCGCCTTCGCCGTCAACGCCCTCGGCACCCGGCACATCGCCGAGGCCTCCGTGGGGGTCGGGGCCCATCTGGTGTACATCTCGACCGACTACGTCTTCGACGGTGCCTCCGACCGTCCCTATGTCGAGTGGGATCCGCCCAATCCGCGTTCGGTGTACGGGCGCAGCAAGCTCGGCGGCGAGATCGAGGTGCACGCGGTGGCCGGCCCATCTGCCACCGTGGTCCGGACTGCCTGGGTGAGCGGCGCCCACGGTGCCAACATGGTCAAGACGGTGCTCCGCCTGGTGCACGCCGACCCCGACGGCCCGTTTCGCTTTGTCGACGATCAGCACGGGTGCCCCACCTTCACCGCCGACCTGGCGCAGGCGGTGGTCCGGCTGGCCCTCGATCGGCGCCCCGGCACCTTCCACGTCACCAATCAGGGTGAGACCACCTGGTACGGGTTCGCCCGGGCGACCCTGGGGGCGGTCGGACTGGACCCGGACCGGGTCGTGCCGATTGCCACGTCCGATCTCGACCCGCCCCGCCCGGCGCCCCGTCCGGCCAACTCCCGCCTCGACAACGCCGCACTGCGTCTCTCCGGCCTCCCGATGCTGCCCGTGTGGACGGACGCCCTCGAGCGGCTGGTCGGAGCTCTTCCTCCGACAGGCTGAGGTCGCCCCCGGCAGTCACTGTGCCCACGGACAACTCCAGGACAGGCCAGAATGAGCCGACATCGAGAGGGCGTGGAGTACCCGAGGATGGGGATGGCAGAGATGACAGGGGTCGAGGAGTGAAGGCAGGGAACGCAGGATTCGGGAGCACTTCGGGGCCGTTGGGTCCCCGGCCCACGTCTGACGCGGACGCCGGTCCCGCGGGTGCCTACTTCGGCCATGGGGGGGCGGCGGTGCGCGTGCTGCCCCACGGCCGGGGCCGCGCCGTGGCCGTCATCGGGGTCGGCTACGTGGGCCTTCCGACCGCAGCCACCTTGGCGCACCTCGGCCACCGGGTCACCTGTGGCGATGCCGATCCGGCCAAGGTGGCCATGCTCGAGCGGGGCAAGGTCCCCATCGTCGAGGACCACCTTGAGGAGCTGGTCCGTGAGGGCCAGGCGGCCGGACGCCTCCGGTTCGTGGTGGGGGCCGCCGCCGCCGCCGAAGGCGCCGAGTTCGTGTTCCTGTGCGTTCCCACGCCTCAGGGAGACGATGGCTCGGCCGATCTCTCCTACGTGGAGTCGGTGGCCGAGGAGATCGGGCCCTGTCTCCTGCCCGGGACCGTCATCGTGAACAAGTCCACCGTGCCGGTGGGTTCGACCCTGGTGGTGGAGCGGGTCCTCGGGCGACACGACGTGACGGTCGTTTCGAATCCCGAGTTCTTGCGGGAGGGGACCGCGGTCTCGGACAGCCTGCACCCCGAGCGCATCGTCGTCGGGGCCGACGACCAGGCCGCGGCGGCCAGGGTCGGCGACCTCTTCGCCGGCACCCACGCTCCGCTGCTGATCACCGATGCCGCTACCGCGGAGACCATCAAGTACGCCTCCAATGCCTTTTTGGCCACGAAACTCAGCTTCGTCAATGCGGTGGCCGGCCTGTGCGAAGCGGTGGGGGCAGACGTACGCGACGTCATCTTGGGTCTCGGATACGACAAGCGCATCGGGTTCGAGTACCTGCGCCCGGGCCCCGGGTGGGGTGGTAGCTGCCTGCCCAAGGACACCCGGGCGCTGGTCCACATCGCCGAGCAGGCCGGGTACGACTTCGCGTTCCTGAGGGGCGCCATCGCAACCAACGACGAGCAGTTCGCCCGGGTGGTGAGCAAGGTCAAGGCGGCGGTGGGGGACGACCTCGAGGGTGCAGTGATCGCCGTGTGGGGTCTCACCTTCAAGGCGGGCACCGACGATCTCCGTAACTCGCCCGCCGTGGAAGTGGTGCGACGTCTGGTAGAGGGTGGGGCCATTGTTCAGGCCTTCGACCCGACGGTGATGGTCGCCGGCGGCATGAGGTCCGGACCCGTCGACGGGTTGTCCCGGCTAGCCGCAGACGGTGAGGGGTTGGGACTGGCCAATCTGGTCCGGGCGTTCCCCGACGCCTACTCGGCGTGCCAGGGGGCGGCGGCCACCGTCGTGCTGACCGAATGGGACGAGTTCCGTTGGCTCGACTTCGCCAAGGTTCGGGCCAACATGGCCACGCCGGTGGTGGTCGATGCCCGCAACCTCCTCGATCCCGCACAGCTCCGACGCCTCGGCTTCGAGTACGCCGGCATCGGCCGCCGATGAGCCGCCGGCTGGTGGTACTGGGCGGCGGGGGATTCCTGGGCTCTCACCTGTGCGATCACCTGTTGGCCCGGGGGGACGAGGTGGTGTGCGTCGACGACTTCTCCACCGGTCGACGGGCGAACGTGGCCCACCTTCGCCAGGATCCTCGCTTCACGCTGGTCGAGGCGGACATCTCGGAATCGCTCCCGGTCGAGGGCCCTGTCTCCGGGGTGTTCAACCTGGCCAGTCCGGCGTCACCTCCCGACTACCTGGCCCGCCCCTTGCAGACGCTGGCCGTCGGCAGCGAAGGAACCCGGCGGGGGCTCGCATTGGCTCGTGACCACCGCGCCCGTTTCCTCCTGGCTTCGACCAGCGAGGTGTACGGCGACCCTGACGTGCACCCTCAGCCCGAGTCCTACTGGGGCAACGTCAACTCCGTCGGGCCCCGGAGCGTCTACGACGAGGCCAAGCGGTTCGCAGAGGCTCTGACCATGGCCCACCACCGGACCCTCGGGACCGACGTGGCCATCGTCAGGATCTTCAACACCTACGGTCCTCGCCTTCGGCCCGATGACGGTCGGGTCGTGTCCAATTTTCTCCTCCAGGCAATGAAGGGCGAGCCCCTCACCGTCTACGGTGACGGGAGCCAGACCCGTAGCCTGTGCTACGTCGACGACGAGGTCAGGGGTCTGGTCGCCCTCTTCGACTCCGACCTCACCGGACCGGTCAATCTCGGCAATCCTGACGAGTACACGGTCCTGCAGTTGGCCAGCACCGTGGTGGACCTCCTCGGGTCATCGTCACCGATCATCCATTTGCCCCTGCCCGTGGACGACCCCACCCGTCGTCGACCGGACATCTCCCTGGCCCGATCGGCGCTCGGCTGGGAGCCGACGACCCATCTCAGGGACGGCTTGGCTCTGACGGCGGCGTTCCTGGCCGAAGAGGCCAGAGCCACCGCCGAGGATCTGGCGGCGGTCGATGGAGCGAGGAGCGGCAACAATGGGAGCGAATGAGCCCACCCCGACCGGGGCTGACGAGCCGATCAAGGAGGCCGATCGCATGAGTGACGGCGGAGAGCGGCAAGAGCCCGGCGAGTACCCGGGCAGCGTCCACACCTACACCATGCTGTCGGTCATCGTGCCCGTCTTCAACGAACGGACCACGGTGGCGGAAGTCATCCGCAGGATCAGGGCGGTCGAACTCCCGGTCGATGTCGAGGTCGTCGTGGTGGACGATGGTTCGTCGGACGGAACCGACAAGGTGCTTACCGCACTGGGCGACTCGACGGTGCGGGTGATCACCCACCCCCAGAACCGCGGCAAGGGGGCGGCCATCCGAACCGGGTTGGAGGCCATCCGCGGAGACCTGGTGCTCGTCCAGGACGCCGACCTCGAGTATGACCCCCACGACTGGTCCAAACTGCTGGAGCCGATTCTCCGAGGCCGGTCCCGCGTGGTCTACGGCAGCCGGTTCACCGGTGAACGCAAGAACATGATGCCGCTCCACTGGATCGGCAATCGCTTCCTCTCGCTGGTGACCAATGTCCTCTACTCGTCGACGCTCTCGGACATGGAGACGTGCTACAAGCTCTTCGACCGACGGATTCTCGAGGGGATCACCATCGAATCTGACAAGTTCGACTTCGAGCCCGAAATCACAGCCAAGGTGTTGCGCCGCGGCCATCGCATCTACGAGGTTCCGATCTCCTACGCGGGCCGTGAGGCCGACGAAGGCAAGAAGATCACCTGGCGAGACGGGTTCGGCGCCCTCAAGGCGTTGATCAAGTACCGGTTCACACGGCTCGACCCGTGAGGGGCCGCGCCGGCCGGCGCGGCGTTGGGACAGCCGACAGGCCTTTGGCACCCGGGGCCGGACCGTCGGCACATCCTGACTGGCCCGACCACGTCGGCCATGGCCGAGACGCCTTGCCCGATCGCACCATCGCCGCCGTGGTCGTCAACTACGAGTCGGGTCCTGCCCTGGTCCGCTGCGTCGACGGGTTGCGTTCGGAGGCGGTGGCGGAAGTGGTGGTGGTGGACAACGGCTCGATGGATGGCTCACTGGACGAGGTCCGGCGCCGGTTCCCCGAGGTGGCGGTGTTGGTGCCGGGTCAGAACCTGGGCTACGGGGCGGCCGCCAACCGCGGTGTGGCGGCCACCACATCCCCGTGGCTCCTGGTGTGCAACTCCGATCTCGAGGTCCGCTCCGGCGCCGCCGCCTTGCTGGTCGATACCTTGACTGTCAATCCCGGGTACGCGCTCGTCGGACCCATGATCCGCACCTCGGAGGGGGACCGCTACCCCTCGGCTCGCCGGTTCCCGTCGCTGATCGACGCAGCCGGCCACGCCCTGCTGGGCATGTTCGCACCCGACAATCGGTTCACCCGGTCGTACCAGCAGGCCCACCTGGGGGAGGCGGGGCCGGGGCTGCAGACGGTCGACTGGGTGTCCGGAGCGTGCTTCATGGCCAGGCGGTCGGCGTTCGAGGAGGTCGGTGGGTTCGATGAGGCCTACTTCATGTATGCCGAGGACGTCGACCTGTGCTGGCGTCTGGGTCGAGCCGGATGGCAGGTGGCCTACGTCCCCGCCGCCGAAGTGACCCACGCGCAAGGTGTGTCGACCGACCGGCACCCGTATCGGATGATCTTCGAGCACCACCGCTCACTGCTCAGGTTCGCGGCCCGATCATCGGGTGGCTGGCGCAAGGCCCTGCTTCCGCTGGTGGCGCTCGGGATCGGGGTCCGCGCCGGCCTGGCGTGCCTGGTCCGCGTGACCCACCCGCCACGGGCCCCGACCGGGGCGCCCGATCCCAGGCTGTAGGGTGTCGTCCGATCATGGCGAGCGGTTCGACGGGCAAAAGCAGTTCGACGGGCAGATGGGTCGAGCGCGCCGCCACCACGGGCGGAGGCCGGACCTACCGGGGCCAGATGCCGGTCAACTGGTATGCCAGCCTGGCGGTCATCTGCATCGTCGGCCTGCTGCTCATCGGATTCAGCCGGTACCAGCGCACCCATCAGACAGCGTCCTCGACGGGTCATCCGACCACCACAGACCAGTGGCATGCGGCGTTGGGCATCGACATCTGCGGCACCATGCAGCCCAATCTTCCGGCCAGCACCAACACCGCCAAGACCGGCTTGGTCGCCAACGGCAACGGGGTGTTGACTATCGCTCCGAAGAACAGCTCGGAGTCCGGTAGCAACGCCACCTTGGGGAAGTTCGTGTCCGGCTACCGGGGCCTTCAACTGACCTCGTCCACGCTGCAGTACCCGGGCAAGCCGGTATCGACCAACGGCGACGTGTGCCCCAAGGGCACGCCCGATGCGGGCAAGCCGGGGGTGGTGATCGTGGTGAGTTGGCCCAACTTCACCTCGAAGGGCAAGGGGACCGAGACGAGCGGCCCTCCCCAGGATCTCCGGTTCGCTGACGCTCAGCTCATCACCATGGCCTTCGTACCGGCCACGGCTTCCGTCCCCAAGCCCCCCGCCCAGGCGATCACCAATCTGATCACCGCCGTGACCCAGGGAACGACGACAACCACCCTGCCCACCACCCAGACGACGGCGCCGACGACGGCGACCACCACAGCTCCGACCACGACAACACCTTCCCCCACGACCACGGCCAAGAGATGAGAGCTGTCGTTCTGGTGGGCGGCGAGGGCACGCGGCTCCGGCCGCTGACCCTCACGGCCCCGAAGCAGATGCTTCCGATCGTGGAGCAGCCCATGATCGAGCGTGTCATCGGCCACCTGGCCCGCCACGGAATCGACGATGCGGTGCTCTCGCTGGGATATCGGCCCGACGCCTTCATGAATGCCTACCCGGGCGGCAACATCGCCGGTGTACGCATGTCCTATGCCGTGGAGCCGACCCCGCTGGACACCGCGGGGGCAATCAGGTTCGCTGCCGGACACGCTGACGTCGACGACACCTTCCTGGTGGTGAACGGCGACGTGCTCACCGACTCCGACATCTCCGCCCTCATCGCCTTCCACCGCCAAAGCGGAGCCGAGGCCACCATCAGCCTGACGCCTGTGGACGATCCCAGCGCCTTCGGTGTGGTGCCTACGGACCCCGAGGGGAGGGTCGAGGCCTTCATCGAGAAGCCGCCGCGCGACGAGGCGCCGACCAACCTGATCAACGCCGGGACCTACGTGTTCGAGCCCTCGGTGCTCGACCGCATCCCCGAGGGCCGCCGGGTCTCCATCGAGCGTGAGACCTTTCAGGCCCTCGTCGAGGCCCGCACCCTGTTCGCCCTGGGGTCAGACGCCTACTGGCTGGACACTGGGACTCCGGATGCCTACCTCCGTGCCCATCGGGATCTCCTCATGGGCATTCGTCCCGGCCCTCCCGCGCCAGGGGCGGAACTGGATCCGTCGCTCGGCTCGGGGGTGTGGCGCATCGGGGAGGTCGATGTCCAGAGCACCAAGGCGACCCGGTCCTTGTTCGGCTCGGGCGCCACGGTCGCCGCCGGCACCGTGGTCGAGGAGTCGGTGATCGGCGCAGGCGCGGTGATCGAAGAGGGCGCCTCGGTGATCGGCTCCGTCCTCCTGCCGGGGGCCCGGGTGGCGTCCAGGGCCACCGTGGAAGGGTCGGTCATCGGACCCGGTGCCATCGTGGGCCAACGGTGCGTGATCCACCCACTGTCGGTGATCGGTGCCGGGGCGGTCACGGCATCGGGCACCATCATCGATGGGCAACGGGTAGCCGAAGGCGTCTGATCGTGCGCACGATGGTCACCGGCGGCGCCGGCTTCATCGGATCGACCCTCGTGGACCGCCTGCTGGCCGAACGGAACACCGTGGATGTGGTGGACGACCTCTCCACGGGCTCCCTGGCCAATCTGGCCGAGGCCCGGGCGTCGGCCGGTCACCAACTGACGGTGCACCAGATGGATGTGCGCTCCGCCGAGGTGGTCGACCTGATCGGCCGTCGGCGACCCGAAGTGATCTTCCACCTCGCCGCCCAGGCAGATGTGCGGGCCTCCGTGGCCGATCCAGTCTTCGATGCCGATGTGAACCTGCTGGGCACGCTCCGTGTGCTCGAAGGGGCCCGTGCCGCGGACGCCCAGCGAGTGGTCTTCGCCGCCAGCGGGGGGACGCTCTACGGCGAGCCGGATGCGTCCGAGCTGCCGCTGAAGGAGTCGCTGCCTCACCGTCCGCTGTCCCCGTACGGGGTGTCGAAGAAGGCGGCGATCGATTACCTGGAGGCCTATCGGGAACTGCATTCGCTCGAGTTCTCCGCGCTGGCGCTGGCCAATGTGTACGGGCCCCGCCAGGATCCCCACGGAGAGGCCGGTGTGGTGGCGATCTTTGCCGAGCTCCTCCTCACGGGCCAGCCGGTGACCATCTTCGGCGACGGGGAGCAGACCCGTGACTTCGTCTACGTCGACGACGTTGTCGACGCTTTCGTAAGGGCAGCAACCAAGGGAGGTGGACTGGTCTGCAACGTCGGCACGGGCAGCGAGACCTCGGTCAACGAGCTCTTCCGCGAGATGTCCGCCCAAGCCGGCGTGGCCACCAAGGCCAAGTACCGGCCCCTGCGCCCCGGCGAATTGCTCCGGAGCAGTCTCGACCCCAGCCGGGCGGGTATCCAACTCGGCTGGCACTCGTGGACGGAGCTGGGAGCTGGGACGGCGGCCGTCCTGGACTTCGTCGGGCGGCGGCTCGGCCAGTCCGAGAAGGGGTAGCGCGGCGGCAGGACCTGCCTGTCCGGCGTCATCTGGCCGGCGTCACGCCTCAGGGCGAAGGACGCCACCACAGCCCACGCGCCGGCTGGGAGTGCAAGAGGCACTAGCCTTGGGGATGTCCTGGTGCGCTTGATGTAGCGGCAGGCCACTCCCGAGGCACATCCCCGTGCCCTCCCCTTGTCGCACGAAAGCACCCCATGCCCCCCTTGCAGCCCTCATTCGCCTCCCTCGGCGTGCCCTCTGACATCGTCGCGGCACTTGACCGCAAGGGCATCACCGAGCCGTTCCCGATCCAGTCCGCCACCATCCCCGACGCCCTCGCCGGTCGGGACGTGTGCGGAAAGGCACCGACAGGATCCGGAAAGACACTGGCGTTCGGCATCGGCGCCGTGGCCCGGCTGACCGGCAAGCCGTCCCGTCCGAGGCACCCGAGAGTGCTGGTGCTGGCGCCGACGCGTGAGCTGGCGGCCCAGGTGGCCACGGAGTTGCAGGTGCTGGCCACGCCTCGCAATCTGCGGGTCGACTCGTTCTACGGCGGAGTGGGCTACGGCCCGCAGCTGAAGGCCCTTTCCCGCGGTGTGGACGTGGCCGTGGCCTGTCCCGGGCGGCTCGGCGATCTCATCGAACGGGGAAGCATCCGCCTCGATGCCGTCGAGATCGTGGTCATCGACGAAGCGGACCGCATGGCCGATATGGGATTTCTGCCCGACGTGCGACGGCTCCTCGATCTGACTCCCGCCAACCGCCAGACGCTTCTGTATTCGGCGACGCTGGACGGTGACATCGACGTGTTGGTCCGGCGCTACCAGGACCACCCCGCCCGCCACGAGCTCGAAGTGGACGAAGACGACGCCAATGCGGCGGTGCACCTCTTCTGGAAGGTCTCGTCGGGCGACCGGGTCGACAGGACCGCCGAGGTCGTCGCCGCATCCGGCCCAACCATCGTGTTCTGCCGGACCAAGCACAGCACCGACCGGATTGCCCGTCAGCTGGAGCAGCGAGGGGTCCGGGCCGCGGCGATACACGGGGACCGCAGCCAGAAGCAACGCGAGAGGGCACTGGACTCGTTCGTCCGGGGCGCGGTCGACGCTCTGGTGGCGACGGATGTGGCCGCACGGGGAATTCACGTGGATGGCGTCAATGCCGTCGTGCACCTCGACCCTCCGGCGGACTCCAAGGACTACGTCCATCGTTCAGGTCGGACCGCTCGCGCCGGGGCCACCGGGGTGGTGGTCAGTTTGGTGACGCCGGACAAGGCGGCTGCGGTCAAGCGGCTGCAGCGGGATCTCGACGTGCCGATGGGTACCACCCCGCCCGATGTCGCCGCCGTCACCAGGGTGATC
This sequence comes from Acidimicrobiales bacterium, assembly GCA_015478655.1. GTDB lineage: Bacteria > Actinomycetota > Acidimicrobiia > Acidimicrobiales > RAAP-2 > Bog-756. The sequence goes on from JADMIJ010000002.1 coordinate 50,439, forward strand.
GGTGAGGCCCCGAAGCGCCGCCCTGGTACCGCCGTCCGCGCCGACTCCGACAGGCCGAGCCGGCCGCACGGTCGTCAGCCCGAACGGTTCCGGCGACCGACCAAACCGTGGAAGGCACGTCCCGCCGCCGGTCGGAACGGCTCCTCGGGCAACGGGTCCGGCCATGCCTCGGAGCGGAGCGGTGAGAATGGCTCCGGAGGGGGCGTTGCCGCGCCTGGCCGCGCCCCGGGCGGACCGAAGAAGCCGGGCTCCGGAACCTGGGAGAAGCGCGGCAAACCGGCGCGACCGGGCCAACCCCGCGCCAAGCCCTCCGGTCAGCCCTCCGCCAAATCCGCCGGCAAGCGAGGAGCCGCTCCTTCGACATCGCGCCGAGCCGGCAGCGGTAGCGGGCACGGAACCGCTGGGGGGCAGGGTGGCGGCTCCCACGGGCAACGGCGCCGGGGCCCGGTGGGAGCCAAGCGGGGCACGGGTGGTTCGGGCGGATCGCGTCGGGGTCGCTGACCGGGCGGCACCAGCGCCGTCGGCCGGGCTCCGGCGATCTACAGTCGTCGCCATGGCACCCGACACCGAACCCGTCGTCATCATTCCGGACGGCCCCCCTCCGGGCGATCTGCTGATCGAAGACATCGAACTCGGGGATGGACCGGAAGCCGTCAACGGCCAGCCGGTCAACGTCCACTATGTGGGCGTGTCGTGGTCCACCGGTCAGGAGTTCGACTCGTCGTGGACCCGGGGTGAGCTGTTCGCGTTCCCCCTCGGCGCCGGACAGGTCATCGCCGGATGGGACGAGGGCGTTGCCGGGATGAAAGTGGGCGGGCGCCGCAGGCTCACCATTCCGCCACACCTCGGCTATGGCGAGCGGGGCGCCGGCGGCGTCATCGCCCCCAACGAGACGCTGGTGTTCGTGGTCGATCTCCACGACGTGGGCTGATCAACGGAACAGGTCCTCGCCCGAGGGCCGGACGATCTCGGCGGCCACCGACCCGGGCCGGAGCCACCCCGGGTCGACGCCACGGAGCACCGCCGCAGGCACGCCCCGGTCCTTCCCCATCACCAGCTCGGCCGCGCCGGCCAGCTCGTCAGCCACGCAGACCTCGGTCGATTCGAGGACCCGGCCGGTGGCGTCCGGGGTCCCGCGGAGATCCACGATGCCGGCAATGCCCGCGATGCCGATGGCGACATCGGTGACACCGTTCCGCCACGTGCGGCCGAAGGTGTCCGAGACGATCACCCCGACCGAGACATGGTGCCTGTGTTCGAGCACTTCTCGGATCCGGCGCGCCGACCGGTCCGGGTCGACAGGCAGCAGCGATGCCGTACCCGACGCCACATTGGAAAAATCCACGCCGGCGTTGGCGCACACGAAACCGTGACGGGTCTCGGTGATCAAGAGCTCGTCGCGACGACGGAGGATTCGGACCGACTCGCTCTCGACCAAGGCCCGTTTGGCCTCCGGATCGGCGGCATCGATCTCGACGATCTTGCCCTCCGCCTTCGAGACCACCTTCTGCGTCACCACCAGTACGTCGCCGTCATCCAACCCCCCCGGAACCGACGACCCACCCGTCCCGGAGGCCACGAGTGCCTCGGCCAGCAGCGCGGCCAAGTCGTCGCCGGGCCTGACCTCGCCCAGTCCCTCGACCGGGAAGATGCTCAGCCCCCGGGATCCACCGGGCTCGACCGGAGGGCGCGTGTCAGGCAACGGCATCCAGGACCGTCTGCGAGAGTGCGGCCGAACGCTCCACGGTGGACATGATGGTCGGGGCGACGATGCACCGAATCCCCTCCGCCTCGACTGCCGGGGCCGACTCAGCATCGGCCTCGTCGATCACCAGCGTCCCCATCCACGAGGCATACCATCGCGCCACCCCTACCACTGAGGACTGGAATCCCATCTCCCGCAAGAGCCGGTCGGCCGGGCCCTTGAGGGCGGCTCCGGCGATGATCGGCGAGACCCCCACGATCCGGTCCCGGCGGAGTCGGAGCTGTTCGAGCACCCCGGGGACGGCCACCAGGGGGGCGATGGAGACCACCGGGTTGGATGGGCACACCACGATAGTTTCGGCCCCGGCCAACGCCTCGAGTACTCCGGGTCCGGGTGCTGCACGTTCGGCGCCCTCGAAGCGGACACCGGCCACCGCCACATCGTGGCGCAGGCGCACGAAGTACTCCTGAAAACCGACCTCGGGACCGTCGACCAGTTGCAGGCGGGTGCGGAGCAGATCGTCGGTGACCGGTACGAGCCGGATCTCGAGCCCCCAGGCGCGTACCAACTCCGCGGTGACCTGGCCCAGGGCGGCGCCCTCCTGGAGGCGTTGGGTCCGGTAGCAGTGGGTGGCCAGGTCCTGGTCGCCGAGATTGAACCAGGTGATCCCCCCGAGGCGTTGGAGCGATTCCATCACCCGCCAGGTCTCTCCGGCCAGGCCCCACCCGGTATCGGGATTGATGGCGTCGGCCAGCGTGTACATCACCGTGTCGAGGTCCGGGGCGATGTGGAGCCCGTGCAGGATCGTGTCATCGCCGGTGTTCACGATGGCGGTGATCTCCGAGGGGGGGACAACCTCGACCATCCCGCGCAGGAGCCGGGCCGCCCCGACGCCGCCCGCCAAGGCGGTGATCATCGGGGGCGGACCGCTGAGCGCGGCGTCGGGGCTGTGACGAGAGAGCCTGACACGGTGGGCAGGCTACCCGCCCCTCGCGACGGCTCTGCCTGCACCGGCCGGCACCGGCAATGTGCAAGGCTCCCTCCGTGCCGCCGGAGCGAACCGCCCCCTCCGACCTGGGTCCGCTGTCCGTCGGGTTCGAGGCCACACCCCTTCTGGGCCGGCCCACTGGTGTCGGGGCGTTCTGCGCCGGCGCGCTGGCGGGTCTGTCCGCTCTCCCACAGGTCGACGTGTCGGCGTTCGCCGTCAGCTGGCGTCGCCGCCGAGGGATCGCAGAATTGGTGCCGTCGGGGGTTGCGACCGGCCAGCGAGCCATGCCGGCGCGTCCACTGCACGCCTCATGGAAGCGGTTCGGGTTCCCACCCGTCGAGTGGTTCATCGGCGGACGAGACGTCGTCCATGGGTCCAACTTCGTCGTGCCTCCTACCAGGCGAGCCGCTCGGGTGGTGACCGTGCACGACCTGACCGTGGTGTTGTACCCCGAGCTGTGCGATCCGGCCACCCTCGAGTTCCCGGGCCTCATCCGGCGGGCCGTGGCCGACGGGGCATGGGTGCATACGCCTTCGCAGTTCGTGGCCGACCAGGTGGTTGCCGAGCTGTCGGTCGATCCGGAGCGGGTGCGGGCGGTGCACCACGGGATTCCGTTGCCGCCGGCTGAACGTGGTGCGCCGCCGGTGCGCTTGCCCGACGGCTGCAGTCGCTATGTCCTGGCCGTCGGGACCATCGAGCCCCGCAAGGACTATCCGTTGCTGGTGTCGGCCTTCGCGCCGGTGGCGGCCGCCCACCCCGAGGTGGCCCTGGTGATCGTCGGGAGTGACGGCTGGGGCGTCGAGCGCTTCCTCGCCGCGGTCGAGTCCTCGCCTGCCCGATCGCGAATTGTGCGCCCGGGCTACCTCGGTGACCAGGCGCTGGCCGCCACGCTGCACAACGCGTCGGTGCTGGCGTACCCGTCGGTGTACGAAGGGTTCGGGTTCCCCCCCCTCCAGGCCATGGCGGTTGGCGTACCGGTGGTGGCCACGGCGGCCGGTGCGGTACCCGAAGTGGTGGGGGACGGCGCCCTCCTGGTGGCGCCGGGAGACGGCGAGGGCCTGGCCGGCGCCATCAGCCGCGTGCTCGACGGTGGCTCCGACATCGCCGAACTGGTGGAACGTGGCCGGCGCCGGACCAGCGGTTTCACCTGGAATGCGTGCGCCGAGGGCCTGGCCGGGTTGTACCGGGAGGCCGCCGACGGCGTGTCGGGGAATGTGCCCCCGTCGGTCGGGCGAGGGGGGTGAGCCGCATCCGCCTGGTCATGATGGCCGAGCAGCTCCGTCGGCCGGCCTCCGGTGGGATTGGCACCTATGTCCGTGGCCTGGTGCAGGGCATCGACACCCTCGACGCAGAGAGCAAGCCCGAACTCGAGCTGGTGGCCAGCCGGCCCGCCGGTGGTGGGACGCCCGACCTGCTCGGCTCGCTGGGCCATCCGGTGCGGAGCTCGCCGCTGCCCGGGCCCCTGCTGACCCGGGCCTGGGACCACGGGATCCTCAGGGCCCCTCGAGGCTTCGACGTGGTGCATGCCACCTCGCTGTCCACCCTGCAGCCTGGCCGCGCCCAACTGGTGGCCACGGTGCATGATCTGCTGTGGCGGCGGGTCCCGGACGCCTACCCGACGCGAGGACGGGCCTGGCACGAGGCGGCTCTTCGCCGCGCCTTGCGGCGCGCCGATCGATTCATCGTCCCGGCCGGGGTGGTTGCCGACGACCTGGGGGAGGCCGGAGCCTCGCCGGAGGCCATCACCGTCATCCCCATGGGGTCCGATCACCTCCCGCCCCCGGACCTCGAGGCGGCCAGCGCCCTTCTCTCCAAGATGGGAGTCAACGGGCCCTTCCTCCTGAGCGTCGGCACCCTCGAGCCGCGCAAGAACCAGGCCCGGCTCATCGAGGCCTATCGACGCATCCGGGGTTCGCTGCCCGAGCCCTGGCCACTGGTGATGGTGGGCCCCAGCGGTTGGGGGCAGCGGGTGAGGCCCGAGGCCGGGGTGGTGCTGGCCGGCATGGTCTCACCATCGGAATTGTCGGCGCTCTACGCCATGGCCCGGCTGCTGGCCTATGTCCCGCTCATCGAGGGGTTCGGTATCCCCCCGGTCGAGGCCATGACCTTCGGCGCGCCGGTGGTGGCCAGTCCGCTCCCGAGCACGGCGGGCGCGGCGTTCGAGGTGGATCCGCACGATGTCGAGTCGATCGCGGCCGCGCTGTTGCGGGTGGCCACCGACGAAGCCGAGCGTTCCCGCCTGCAATCACTCGGGCTGGACCGCTCCGCCGAGCTGACCTGGTCGGCGGTCGCCCGTCGGCATCTCGACGTCTGGACCGAAGCCCTCGACGTCGCCGGGAGGTCGTCACATGGCTGACTCGAGACTGCGGCTGTCGGTCGATGTCACCGCAGTTCCTGACCGGCCGGTGGGCGCCGGTCAGTACACGCTCCAGTTGGTCGGGGCGTTGGGCGCCCGGTCCGATCTCGACCTGGTGCTGGTGTCCCGGCGATCCGACGGACCCCGGTGGAGCGCGGGCGCCCCAGGTGCTGCGGTGGTTTCCGGCGCACCCGCGTCGCGCCCGCTCCGACTGGCCTGGGAGCAGGTCCGCCTGCCAGGCATCCTGGCCCGCCAGGCCGTCGCCGTGCACCACGGCCCCCACTACACGATGCCCGAGCGCTCCTCGGTACCCGCCGTGGTCACCATCCACGACCTGAGCTTCTTCGAGACCCCCCAGTGGCATGAGCGATCCAAGGCCCTCCTGTTCCGCCGGGCCATCACGGTGGCGGCCAGGCGGGCGGCGGCGGTCGTGTGCCCGAGCCAGGTCACCGCGGGGGAGCTCATTCGGTGGTGCCAGGTTGACGCCGAGGTCTTCGTCGCTCCGCACGGGGTGGACACTCGGCGCTTCCGCACCACGGAGCCCCAGGACGGAGCCGACGCCGGCGTGCTGAGCTTCATCGACCCGCGCCTCTCCGGCGGCCGTCCGTTCCTCCTGTTTGTGGGGACCCTCGAGCCCCGCAAGGACGTCCCCACCCTGGTGGGCGCGTTTGCCCGGATCGCCGGTCGCCATCCCGACGCCCTGTTGGTCCTGGCCGGAGGGGAGGGGTGGGGCGCAACGCAGGTCGAGCTGGCGGTGGAGGCCTCGGGGGTGGCTTCTCGCATCGTTCGCACCGGGTACGTCGTCGACGACGCGGTTCCGGCCCTGTTGCGGTCGGCGACGGCCGTTGTCTACCCGGCGCTCTATGAAGGGTTCGGTCTGCCCGCCCTCGAGGCGCTGGCCTGCGGGGCGCCGCTGGTCACCACGGCCGGGACGGCCATGGAGGAGGTGGCGGGGGATGCTGCGGTCCTGGTCGCTCCGGGTGACGGTGCCGGACTGGCTGATGCGATCGAGGCCCAGTTGGCCGGCCCCCCCAGCGGCTCCGCCGACGCCGAACGCCGCCGACGCGGTCTCCAGATCGTGTCCCGCCACACCTGGGAGCAGAGTGCCGACCGGCACATGGATGCATTCCGGCATGCCGCTCGCCGGCCCGCATCCCCCCGGGATGAAGGCTCCGGCCCGTAGCCAGTAGGGTCACCGTCGTGCGTTCCCTCATCACCGGCGGCCGGGGCTTTGTGGGCGCCTGGCTCGCCGACCACCTGCGCAGCCTCGGCGACCACGTCGTCGCCATCGACCAGGAAGTGGACGTCACCGATCCCGCTGCCCTGTTGGCGGCGGTGTCCGAGGCGCAGCCCGACGCCGTCTACCACCTGGCCGCCCTGACCCACGTCGGGCAGTCGTGGGACGAGCCCCTCCGGGTGCTCGAGGTCAATGTCATCGGCACCGGTGCCGTTCTGGCCGCCGCCCGCGAGTGCGGCACCAACCCGCGGGTTCTGGTGACGAGCTCGGCCGAGGTCTACGGCGCCGTGACCGACCCGGACCGTCTGCCCCTGACGGAGGCATCGCCGACCGCACCCCTGACGCCCTACGCGGCGAGCAAACTCGCCGGAGAGGCCCTGGTGGCGCAGGCCTTCTTGGGACATTCGCAACACGTCATCACCGTGCGACCGTTCAACCACATCGGGCCGGGCCAGACCCCCAACTTTGCCGTGCCGGCACTGGCCAAGCGGATCGTGGAAGCGGATCGGCGCGGTGCGTCGACCATCCCCGTGGGCAACTTGTCGGCTCGGCGGGACTTCACCGACGTGCGGGATGTGGTGCGGGCCTACCGACTGCTGATCGAGTCGGGGCAGCCGGGGGAGGTCTACAACGTCTGTTCGGGGCAGGACGTCGAGATCAGGGAGATCGCCGACCGCCTGCTTCGCCTGGCCGGCACGTCGCTCGAATTCGACACCGATCCCACGTTGGTCAGGCCGGTGGAGGTTCCGGTGCTGCGAGGTGATCCCGGTCGGCTGATCCAGGCGACCGGATGGAAACCGGAGATCGGGTTGGAGGACACCTTGGCCGACGTACTGGCGTACTGGCGCGAGCGAACCGAGTGAGAGGCCCTGCCACTCCTCAGGAGCGGTGGCCCTGTCGTGCGCCGTCTGTCGTGCGGCTCGGGCGGGAAGAGTCGTGGGGGCGGAGTCGTGGAGTGGAGTCCAGCCCGTCACCTCCGACTACTCCCAGACGTCAAGAAACCCAGACGTCAAGAACGGCCCGCAGTGAGCGGGCCGTTCTTGGTTGGACGAGATGGATCGGCTGAACCGGCGGTCATGCCGGACCGATCCTGCCGACGAATCGCCGGCGTCGAGTCAGACGGTCAGGCTGCGACCGTCGGGATCAGGGTGCGAAGCTGGGTGCGGGCTTCCTTGGCCTGAGCGTGAGCCTGTCGGGCCAGGTCGCGGGCCTGGGTGGGAAGACGGTCCTCGAAGGGGGCGACGGCTGTCTCCAACCGCTCAACGATCTCCTCGAAACGCTCCACCAGTCCCACGAGGGTGGTGTCGACGGTGTGGAGGGCCCCGCTCAGATCGCTGCGCACCGAATTGACCCGGTCCTCGATGTTGGCCTTGGGGTCGGCGAGGCGCTTGAGCAGCTCTTGGCGCTGCACCTGGACCTGCTGGAAGCCGAGAACGCCGGCTCCGATGACCACGTAGGTGGCGTCCTTGGCGACGTCGGCAATGTCCTTGGCCGCCTTGCTGAGGTCGGTGTTGATCTCTGGCATCTTGATCTCTGGCATGGTGTTCTCCTTCATGTGGGTGACGAGTACTTCGCTGGGATGCGACCGACGAGGCGTCGAACCGTCGCAGTGTGATTGACACCACGGCGGGCCGTTTCCCGATGGGTGCAAGTGTATACACCAAGATAAACATTTGCAAGCACACGCCGACGATTTGTTATTTTGCCCCTTATGAGCAGGGAAGACACCCCGGGAGGGTCTCGGCCCGATAGCCTCTGATCCCTGATGGAAACACTGGCACCGCCGGTTGTCGCCGTCGTCGTCGCCCACGATCCGGGTCCGTGGTTCGAGGAGACGCTGACTTCACTCGCATCGCAGGACTATGCGGAGCTCTCCGTTCTGGTCCTCGATTCTGGCAGCGGCGACGACCTGACCGCTCGCGTGGCCGCCGTGCTGCCCTCGGCCTACGTACGCCGTTTCGTGGAGAATCGTGGGTTCGGGACCACCATCAACGAGGTTCGCTCGATGGTCGAGGGTGCGGACTACTTCCTGTTGTGCCACGACGACGTGGCCCTGTTCCCCGATGCCGTCCATTTGATGGTGGAAGAGGCCTTCCGCTCGAACGCCGGCATCGTCTCTCCGAAGGTGGTGAGCTGGGACGACCCTGAGCGCTTGATCCACGTGGGAATGACGGTGGACAAGGGGGGCTCGGTCACGGACCGGGTGCAGCCCAACGAGATCGACCACGGTCAGCACGACGCGGTTCGCGACGTCTTCGTGGCGCCGGGAGGCTCGACGCTGGTCCGGGCCGACCTGTTCGAGGAGCTCGGGGGCTTTGATGCCGCCATCGTGGCCATGGGTGAGGACCTTGACCTGTGCTGGCGCGCCCAGGTGGCCGGGGCCCGCATCATCGTCGCCCCCGATGCTCGGGTCCGCCACCTCGAGGAGCTCGCCGGCGGTGCCCGAGTCATCGACGAGTCGCTGGTGACAGCCGGTTCGGGCAACTCGTCGAGGTACCCGATCACCCTCCAGGAGCTCCAGCGTCGCCACGAGCTGCTGGCCGTGTTCAAGTGCTACGGGCCCTTCCATCTTCTACGGGTGTTGCCCCAGATCGTGATCCTGGCCATCGGTGAGGTGGTCGTCGCCGAGTTGGCGGGCAACCGGGCCCGGGCCCGGGCGGTGACGCGGGCCTGGAAGTGGAATATCGGGCGCCTGGGGGTGGTCCGTCGCCAGCGCAAGGAACTGAAGGGCCTGCGCCGACTGGGCGACAAGGAGATCCGCCTCCTCCAGGTGGGGGGCAGCGCCAGGCTCTCCGCCTACGGCCGCCGGGTCTTCCAGCAGGGGTTCCACGGTGCCCATGCTCATGAGATGGCCGTGGCCGAAGAGGCCGGCCTTTTGGAAGCCGATCGATCGAATGGTTCGATCGGTGAGGGCGCTTCCGTGGTCGGAGCGGCGGCCCATACGGCGACGTCCGGTCAGGCTCCGGCCGTCTCGGAGCAGGGCTGGATCCCCGGGCGGGTGCGGACCACGGTGTGGCTGGTGGCGACAGCGGTGGTGCTGATCGGAACCAGGGGGGTCATCACCGGGCACCTCCCGGCCGTCGGCCAGTTCACCCCCTTTCCGAGCTGGTCCTCGACGTTGTCCCAGTTCGCCACCGGTTGGCACCCATCGGGCGTGGGAACCACCGCGCCGGCCACCCCTGCCCTTGCCCTCGCCGGCGTGGTCGGAACGGTGCTGCTGGGCGCCATGGGCCTGGCGCAGAAGGTGATGATCTTCGGTTGCGTGCCCCTGGGGGCGTGGGGCGTCGTGAGGCTGTTGCGCCCGTTCGGCTCCCAGCGCGCCTCGTTGGTGGCCGGCTTGGCCTATCTGGCCATGGCCCTGCCCTACAACGCCCTGGCCCTGGGGCGGTGGGGTGCCCTGGTCGTCTACGCCGGAGGTCCCTGGGTCCTGGCGCTCTTGTTTCGGGCCACCGACACGGACCCGTACACCCGAGCCCACCTGCCCGTGCCCACGGCGTCGACTGCGGTCCTCCACGCCGGCCTCGCACCCGAGGCCCCGCCATCGGCGCTCCGCCGATTCTCGGCCTGGACCCTGCGGCACGGCCGGGTACGAAACGTGGTGGCCCTCGGGCTCCTCGAAGCCGTCCTTGTCTCCTTCGTTCCGGCGGCAGCCATCGTGGTCCTCCTGGTGGTCTTGGCGCTGGTGCTCTCCTCGTTCGTCTATGGAGACTGGCGGTCCACACGGAAGGCACTCACGTTGGCCGTCGGCTCGACCCTGGTCGCCGCCGCCATCTGCCTGCCCTGGGTGATCGGGGTGCTGTCGGCTGGCCGCGGGGCCGTCGCCGTCTTCGGTGTGCCGACTCCTGCGTCGGGCGCGGCGTCGTGGGGATCCCTCCTACGCTTCGCCGTCGGCCCCATCGGCAGTTCGCCCCTGGCCTGGGGATTCGCCGTGGCGGCGGTGGTGCCGCTGGCCCTGGCCCGCGGGGCAAGGTTTCGCTGGGCGGGCCGATTCTGGTCGATCGCGCTCGTGTGCTGGCTGCTGGCCTGGGCCATCGGGCGTGGATGGACCGGCAGCCTGGCCATCGACCCGCTGGTCCTGCTCGGACCGGCTGCCGTGTCAATCTCCGCCGCCATCGGGCTCGGTGTCACCGCCTTCGAGGAGGACCTGCGGGCCGCGGACTTCGGGTGGCGGCAGCTGGTGACCGTGATGGCCACCGCCGCCGTGGTGCTCGGGGCCGCCCCGACGCTGGTGGCCGCGCTGCCCGGTCGGTGGAATCTTCCCCTCAACGACTTCAGCCAGTCGGTGGCCTGGATGCACTCGAAGCCGGCAGCCGGGTCATTTCGGGTTCTGTGGCTCGGGGATACACGATCCCTCAATCTGGGTTCGTGGAGCGCGGGAGACGGATTGGCCTACGCCACTTCGGTGGACGGTGCCCCGGATGCCCGGTGGCTGTGGAATGCGGCCGGACCGGGCCCGGCGGCAGGTCTGGTGGCGGCGGTCAATCTGGCCCGAACCGATCGGACGGACCAGTTGGGTCGGATGCTGGCTCCGGCCGGGGTGCTCTACGTGGCGCTCGTGACCTCACTGGCACCGGAGATCACCGGTGAGCAGAGTCCGGAGGCGTACCCGGTGCCACCGGATCTGGCCCCGGCGCTCGGTCATCAACTCGATCTCACTCCGGTGGTGTCGGGCACTGGCATCACCGTCTACGCCAATGCCGCCTCGATCCCGTTGCGCGCCGAGGTGGCCGCGGGCAAGAGCGCGGGGGCATCCGGAGCCGGCACCGGGATGCTGAGTGGTCCTCCCGGGTCGGCCGTCGTCCCTAGGGCCGTGCCCGTGCTTCCGGGTCCGGCGGCGTCACGCTCGTTCACCGGTCCGCTGTCGGCGGGCACGGTGCTGGCGGCGTTGGCCCCGGCCGGTCGATGGAGCCTGACCACTCACACCGGCGCCCAGGCGAGCCGGTCGCCGTCGTTCGGATGGGCGGCCCGCTTCCGGGTGACGGCACCGGGGGTCAGCACGTTGCGCTTCGACGGTGGGGTGGTGCCTCCGGCAGCCTTGCTGTTCTCGCTCGTGGTGTGGCTGGCGGCGGTCGTCTTCCTGCTGGGCGGGCGCCTGGGTGGTCCATGGCAGCGGGTACGGATCCACCGGCGACGAACCGGTGCGGGCGGTCGTGATGGCGGTGCCGGATCGCCGGCGGAACGGCTCGAGGCGGGAGGGGCGGCATGGGAGGCAAGGCTGTGACCGACGCCGACGGGCCGGAGTCCGAGGCCCTCGACGGTGAGGACCGGGGTGGTCCGCACCGGTCACCCCACCCGCGATGGCCTCGCCGAACCTCGTTGGGCCCGCTCCGCGGTCGGTGGGCGGTCATCCTTCCCGTGGTCGTGGTGCTGGTCGGAGGTGCGGTGGTCGACGGGCTCTTTCCGGTTTCGTCGGCTGCGCCGGTGCCCGCCACCGGCGACGGGGTGCTGGTGGCGCCCCCAGACGCCCGTTCGGCGTCGGCATTCTGTGCGGCCGGGACCGGGACGGCCGCCAACACGACGATCTATCTGACCAATTCCACGTCCCGGTCAGTGTCCGGAGCGATGACCTCCGTCGGGCTGGCCACCAGCAGCGGAACCGTTCCGACCGTGCGCCGATCCGTGGTGGCCCCGCCGCTCGGGACCATGGCGGTGAATCCGGCCAGTGGGCTCCCACCGGGCAGCAGCTCGTCCTCCTTCACCTTCACCAGCGGGGGAGTGACGGTGCGCCAGGTCGTCGGTGGACCCAATGGCTGGAGCACCGCGCCCTGCGCTACGCAGCCCTCTTCCCGGTGGGCCTTCGCCGGGGGGTCCACGATGCCCGGGTACGCCCTGACACTCTCCCTGTTCAATCCGGCCGCGTCCGACGCCGCGGTCAACATCTCCTTCTTCACGAGCTCCGGTCTGATCACTCCGCAGGCGTATCAGGGCTTGACCGTCTCCGCGGGCCAGATGGTGGCGGAGAACGTGGGCGACTTCGTGCAGAACTCCTCGGACATCGCCACGCTGGTGACTGCTCAGTCAGGGACGGTAGTGAGCACCGAATTCCAGCAGTTGTCCTCAGGATCGAGCGGTGGGCTGTCCCTGCGATTGGGTGCCCCGGCCCTTTCGACGGTATGGCGGTTTGCCCAGACGACCAACACGTCGGGGTCGACGGTGACCTTCTACCTGGCCAATCCCACCAGTGCTCCGGTTGCGGCCACCATCGCCTTCGGCCTGTCCTCCGGCTCGGTCGAGCCCAGGCACCTGGTGGTGGGTCCGCTTTCCGAGTCGGCATTTGTGGCGTCCGGGACGACCGGGGTCCCACAGCAGGTCCCGTATTCGGTGACCGTCACCGCCTCGGCGCCGATCGTGGCCGGCCGATCGGTCCAGGCTGCGTCCACCGCCTCCCAACCCGTGTTTGGGTCATCTTCGGGAACGGTGACCGCGGCCGATCGGTGGTTGGTCCCTGGTCCCGGGGTGCCGGCGGCGCCCGGCACCACCGGCGCCACGGTGGAGAGCCTGGCGGTGGCCAATCCGGGACCGTCGGTGGCCATGGTGACGGTGGCGGTCCTGGGTGGAGCGCACCCTGTCTCCATGTTCGCTGTCGCCCCCGGTGGGGTGGCCGTGCTCGGACCCAAACAGGTCGGCGGTCTCCCCGTGCTCACGGTGTCCTCGTCGCAACCGGTCAATGTGGAAGAGGACAGCGGGCCCACCGGGGCACCCGGTGTGGTGTCGTCGACAGGATTTCCTTTCGTCGGCTAGGGGCCATTCCCGGAGCCGGACCCGAGCTCAACCGTGTTGCCACATCCGGCCTTGGAGGCTGCGGACGCCGGCGAGGGCGGTCTGGTCCAGCCGGTCCATGTCCTCCTCGTCGATGCTCCAACCGAGAGCCCCGGCGTTCTCCTCGGCCTGGTGCCGGTTTTTGGCGCCGGGGATCGGAACGACGCCCTTGGCGATCACCCAGTTCAGTGCGACCTGGCTCGGCAGCTTTCCCCCGTATTTGTCGCCGATCCGCCGCAACTCGTCGACGACGCCGTCGACGACCGCCATCGGGTGTTTGGAGAAGTTCCGCTTGCCGGGGGGTGGATGGGACGCCGAGTACTTGCCGGTCAGACGACCCTGGCCGATCGGCGAGTAGGCGAGGGGAAGCACCCCCAGCTCGCGGCAGGCGGCCAGAAGGCCGCTCGTCTCCGGAGATCGTCGCAGCAACGAGAACTCGATCTGATTGGTGGCCAGGCGCATCCCCCGAGCGCCCAGGGCCTCAGCCATGGAGCGGGTTTCCTTGGCCGAATAGTTCGAGACCCCGACCGCCTTGACCAGGCCCGCCTGGTGGGCCGCGGCCAAGGCATCGGCCATGGCCGCGTGGGAGCGAAGACTGATGGGCCCGTGGATCTGGTAGAGGTCGACGGCGGGCAGGCCGAGGCGGTCCAACGAGGCCCGCACGGACTTGACCAGGGAGCCGCGAACCTGCACCTTCCACGGCGACGGCATGAACTTGGTGGCGACCGTGGTGGTGGAGGCCTGTTGGGGGTCTCCGGCCAGCAACTGGCCGATGATCCGTTCGCTCTCCCCGCCGCCGTACACCTCGGCGGTGTCGAACAATGTGACTCCGGCGTCGATCGAGGCATCCCAGGCCTCTCGAATCGAGTCACGGGTCAGCGCCGTGTCGTAGCTTCCCATGCCCCACGTTGATCGGTCGCCCCAGGCCCAGGTGCCCACGCCGAGCACCGGTATCGACACGTCGGTACCGGCCAACGTGTACCGGTCGGGGGTCACTCCTGCACGGTACCCGATCTGCCGCCAGCAGGTTCCGGCGTATCGATGGAGATGCTGCGCATGCCTGTGGGTGATGGTCGTATGACGGAGCCGTGGGCCAAAGCATCGCCGCCCGTCTACACCCGGCGTCGACCGAAGTGCCTAGTGCAACTCGACGGAGATCCGATCATCACCGAGGTCCCGACCCGAGAATTGGCAACCGGCGACCTTGGCCACGCGCATGACCATCTCCGCGTTCGATGCGCTCACGGCCATGTGGCACGACCCCTGTGTGTTGAGTCGCTCCCACATCACACCGATCTCGAAACCACGGACGAATTCAGGGTCGTCCGTATCAAATCGAAGCTCTGAATCCATGACCGGATCATCGTCAAATCGGCGCTGGCCCTTGAGCCTCCTGGTCGACGGGTGCCGGTTTGCCCTCGCTCACGCACCCGTCCAGATTCCTCCCGCCCCTTCCCGCCCTCGATCGACGCCTGTCGGTCCCTTGCCGTGACCGGTCGGCCCGTGAGGGCGGTAGGACAGGTTGGGTCTCCGACGCCTCGCCACCAGTACCTGGCTGCGCCCGGGCCCGTCGCCGAGGTGGTCCGTCGTGGACTGCGGCGCGGTCAGGTGCTGGAGGTGGTCGACGAAGCCGGGACGACGGTGATGTTGATGGCGAACTCTCCGGGCTTGAGCCCCGTGCCCTGTGAGGAGGTGGCGGCGGAAACGACCTCCATCGTCCACTGTGAGTTCTTGGCCGTGAACGCCGATCCGGCCGCGCTGACCGTGGTTGGCGACGAGTTCGCACCCGTCCCTCCGGCGATGGGTGACGACCCGGTCTGGACGTTCGAGATCGTGTAACCCGCCGACTGGACCTTGGCCTGATAGGCCGACGTCTCCGAGGCCTGGGACCCGGTGACGGCGAATGCCACGTCCCAGGCGTTGTTCGTGCCGCCGCCGGCCAGCACCCGGGAGTGATCAGGGAGCGGCACGTCGCTGGGGAATCCCGCAGGGAGCTCACCGGTGGCGCCGGAGAAGTTGTGACCGAAGGCGTTGCCGCTCACCCCGTGCTTGGTGACGTGCAGGCTGCACCCCGAGAGGACGAGGACGCCGGAGGCCAGCGCCAGGACCCAGAGCCGGACCCGGCGGGGGTGGAGCCCGCCCGGCGCCCATCGGTCGCCCCCCACGGTGATCACGGCACCCTCCAGGTCGTAGCCGCACGGTGACCTGCACTGTGCAATCGCATCTGGCAACCTCCTCATCGTGCTGCTCCCAGTGGACCGATGCGGTCGTCTTCCCGACGGCCCGCCATCGGTTCAGCCACGGGAGAGCGTACTCAGGGAACTCGAGGGGCACACTGCTGGCCGGATCCCGGTCGGAAGGGCCACACGGCCGTGTCCATCGGGGTACGTTGACCCGTGCTCTCGCTGCCATCCCCAACGGAGGGTCGATGACCGACGCCTATGCCGACGTGCCCGGAACCCAGCCAGTGACGATCTTCCACAACCCGGAATGCTCGAAGAGCCGAGGCGCGCTCGAGATGCTCAACGAACGATCCGTCGACTATCGCGTTGTTGACTACCTCGTCTCGCCGCCCTCCAAGGAGACGCTGGCGATGATCGCCTCCACGTTGGTGGACCCGGTCCCCGAACTCATCAGGACGACCGATGAGAGATTCATCGAGCTCGGCGTCGACCCGGACACCTACCGGAGTGCCGAAGAGGTGATCGCGTTCCTCTTCGCCCACCCCGACCTGATGCAGCGGCCCGTCGTTGTCGCCGGCGATCGGGCCGTCATCGCCCGGCCCACCGAGCGGCTCGCGGAGCTACTCGACGGGATCTGAGGGTGCTCGCTCGGGGTCGCCCGCCGGGGTCGGGTGCTGGTGGTCGGGGAGTCCCTCGAGCGGAACCAGGTGGTTGGTTACGCTCATGGCCATGGCTGACGAGCGCAACCGGACGTTCGGGTCCTGGCCGGACGGCTACCGGGCGCTCCAGCGCCTGAGTGAGGCCGTAAGAGGCTCCGGGTTGGAGCCGGCGCTGATTGAACTGGTCAAGATGCGGGCGTCCCAGATCAACGGCTGTGCGTACTGCATCGACATGCACTCGAAAGATGCCCGAAAGCAGGGCGAGACCGAGCAGCGCCTCTACGCGTTGAGCGCCTGGCGGGAGGGCCCCTTCTTCTCGCGGCGCGAACGCGCCGCTCTCGGTCTCACCGAGGCGGTCACCCTCATCGCCCAAGCGGAGATCCCGCACGCCTTGATCGACGAGGTCTCCGCGGCCTTCGCCCCCGAGGAGCTCACCAGGCTCCTGTATCTCATTGTCGAGATCAACGCCTGGAACCGCCTGGCCATCACGACGGGAAACCCCGTGCCCGGCACCTACCATCCCGGCGATCCGTGACAGTGCTCGACCGGGGGTTGCGGGCCAGTGTGGCTACCGCCGGTTTTGAGAATGGTCGGATCTGGGGCGCGACCCCGAGTGGCAGAGGTCGAGCACCAACCCGGAGTAGCCCGCACCGACCACGATGCGTCCATGGTGATCGAGGGGCCCGGTCCGCCGTGCGCAGTTCTCGGGAGTCAGTCGCTCCTGCTAGTGAGCCGCCAGCACCGTGACGAAATCGCGGGTCCAGCCCACCTGGTACTGGTTGCCGGGGCGGTTCTGACCGGGGATGCCGGCGACCAGTGGCGCACCGGGGGTCGGTGCCGTTGCCAGTTGCACCCACTGCGGGTTGATGTCGAGCTGCATCCCGCTGACCACACCTGCGCCGATGAGCGCGTTGGCCAAGTCGCCAGGAACAGCCCCCATACTTGCCGCGTAGACCAGGTTGCCGGCTGCGTCCTCTCCCAGCGAGCTGCGCGCCACCACCGCGCCGCCTCCCAGCGTGGACCCCCAGGCGCCGATGTTGGCGATTTGAGCGGCCGGCTGGCCGGCGACGACCAGAGGAGCGAGATTCTGGCGAACACTGGAGACCTGCTCGTCCGGGACCGGCAGATCACGGCCCCAGACTCCGACACGGGCCAGACCGCTGGTGTCGATGACCAGACTGGCTGTCCCTACCACCAGGGGGATCAGCACTTGGCCGTTCAGTTCGAATCCGCCGGCACCCGAGTTGGCCTTGAAGCCCCCATTGAACGCGGCAATCAGTATGGACGCCTCATCGGGGCCAATGCTCGATCCATTGTCGCGAAACACAGTCGCCGCCCCGGTCGGTGGGTCCGAGCTGCCCACGTGGAGGCCGAACCGCGTCTGCCCGGCCCGGAACCGGAAGACGGTGACGACGTGGCCGGTCGCTTCGGTGACCGACTGGGTGTCCACGGCGATGGCGCCATTGACCGTCGACACCGGCGTCCACCCCGGCTGCTCGGTCGTGGTCGTGGTCGTCGGGGGGATCGTCGTGGTGGGCGCGGCCTCGGTGGTGGTCGGCGATTGGACGCTGCTGTGCGACATTGTCGAACAACCGGCCGACACCGCGCCGCTCACGATGAGGAACAGCGCCGCCCAGGTGGTGGGTAACCGGAAGGCATGGATCCTCGATGGAAGCGCCCTCGGTGGCGTCACGAGCGGTGAGCCTACGAGTCCGGCACTCTCGGGTGGTGTCGCCCTCCGAGTTGGTCTAGGCGGGGTCGGGGCGGGTTGGGGCGGCGCCGACCTCGGGGCTGGTCCAGAGGTCCCGGAGCTCCTGGTTGAAAGCCGCCGGCCGTTCCATGGGGAAGAAGAGCTTCGCCCCCTCCAGCCCGACCCGACGCACGGTGCCAGGGATGGTCGTCGCCAGCCATTCACCCCAGGATGTATCGAAGAATTCGTCGTCCGTCCCCCAGACGATCAGGGTCGGAGACCGGAAATCGGCCAGGTCGTCCCGGATGGCCACCGTCACGCGGTTGTCCATGCCGGCGACGTAGGTCTGGATGGCGGCGGCCCGGGCGTCCGAGCTGCCGATCGGGCCGAAGAATCCCGCGATCACCTCGTCGGAGAGGTCCTCGGGATGCTCGAATCCCGAGGACAGCGAAGCCCGTGCGCTGTCCGGGTCGGCGGCCAGGGCCCTGAGGGCGGCGACCAGCTCGCCCTGGCGGGCCAGGTCGACGATGGGAGCGAAGGCAGCGGGCGGCCAGTTGTCGTGGGTGTCGCAGTTGGTCAACGTCAGGGTTCTGATCCGACCGGGGATCCTCGTTGCCACCAGCTGGGCCACGGCCCCACCGCTGTCATTGCCGACGAGATCCACCGTGTCGAGGTCGAGGGCGTCCAGGAAGGCCACGATCATGTCGGCCTGGAGGCTCATGGTGAGGTCCTCGGCCCCGAGGTAGACGCTCCCGCCGTGGGCCAGGAGGTCCACCGCCAGGCATCGTCGCAGATCCGCGAGGCCTTCGAGTTGGTGATGCCAGAGGTCTGCGTTGAGAAAGACGCCGTGGAGGAACACCGCCGGGGGGCCGTTCCCGGCCTCGATGTAGGAGACGTCACCGAACTCGGTCGCCACGGCCCGTCGAGCATACATACTAAGGGTGGGTGAAATACTCATAGTATGTGACTATAAGATCAAGGGTGATGGCTGTCAAGAGCCGCCGGGAGGAGTACGCCGAGACCACTCGGGCCGCCATCGTGCAGGCGGCCGTCGAGGAGTTCGCCTCTGAGGGGTTCGCCAAGAGCACCATGGACAACGTGGCCCAGGCGGCACGGGTCACCAAGGGTGCCGTCTACCACCACTTCACGGACAAGGCCGAGCTGTTCGAGGCGGTCTTCGTGGTGATGGAAGAGCGGCTGCTGGCCAGGGTCACTGCCGGAGTGTCCGGAATCGACGATCCCTTCGAGCTCATGGCGACCGGCGTCGATCTTTTCCTGGCCGAATGCTGCGAAGCCGACTTCCGCCGCATCGCCGTCCAAGAAGCACCCGCGGCACTGGGTTGGGCCCGGTGGAAGGAGATCGAGGAGCAGTACTTCCTCGGTCTGGTGGCCGGCTCGCTCGATGCCCTCGCCCAGGCCGGGGTCATCGCTCCCCCCTCCGGCGACCTCACGGCCCGGATGTTGCTGGCGGCCATGTCGGAGGCAGGGTTGGCCGTCGCCGCCTCGCCCCGACCGGCCGCCGAGCGCCGTCGCGCCGGCGCCCTCGTGATGCAGTTCGTGAGCGGTCTGCAAGACCATTCGCCGCCGGCACCGCGGGCCGACCCCTGACACAGGTCGACACGTTCCCGACGGTCGGGGCGGTGCCTATCCGAGTGGTTGCGGCGGCGTGTCCGGGCCGCCATCAGGCGTAGGTGCGCACCAGGGCGAGGACGTCGTCGACATCCGGCCCGTCCCCGCGCAGGGAGGTGGAGGAGGGGCCGCGGCGGCGGGCCGCCACCGCGCACAGTTCGGATGCCGGACCGAAGATGGTGGTGGCCGCCGGCTCGTCGGGCACGAAGTTCCACTCCTCACCGCCCGGGGCCACCAGGTGGAACGCCACTGGGCCGGCCATCGAGCGGCCGGCGGAGGCGAAGGCATAGGGAAGCGTTCGCCACGCCAGCCGGGCAATCGGTCGCAGGCGGTCGGTCGGTGGCAGCTCGACGTCGAGGGCGCCGGCCACATCGCCGGAATGGATCCAAGTCTCGGCCAGCCGGGTGGTGGCCAGCGTCCGGGCTGACAGGTCTCCGGCCACCCAGGGGACCTGGGTAGAGAGGTCGATGCCCTTGAGCGCATCCAGCAGGCGGGCCGTGCCCGTGGACCAACGCCCCAACAACTCGGAGGTCGGGAGCCCCCGCTCCCGTGCCACCATCAACGCCGCGCCCTCGTCGATCGAGGCCGCTCCCGGCCACCCTTCAGCCAGCTTCGCGGTCACCTCGGCGAACCGACCGGTGGCGCTGGCGGTGGCCATGTCGTCGGTCTGGGCCAGGTGGAGCACGACGTCGGCCACATCCCAACCGGCGCAGCGGGTGGCGGCGTGCCAACCGGGTTCCGCCAGGTCGCGCAGGAGACCCGCCAGTTCTGCCTGTTGGTCGGCCAAGGCCTCGACGGCGGCGTCCATCGGGTCAGAGCCTAGGTGTGCACCTGGACGGGGCCACGGAGTCCGTCAGAGGGACGGCCGCGTCGGTGGTCCTAGTGCCGGATGCCGGACGCCCTTTGCTGCGGGACGGCCATCGCTGCCGGGCTAGCGGGAGGCCGGCGGTGGTGGCGGGGGCGGCCACGGGGCCTTGGCGGGCCAATGACCGGGTGCCGGCCGGGTCGGCAACGGCGAAGGAGCCGGGGGCCAGTGCCCGGCCGGAGGAGGAGGGGGCGGCCAGGGCGACGGGCCGACCTGCCCCTCACCCGTCTCCTGTCCGCCATCGGCCGGCGGGGTCGCGCTCTCCTGAGCAGCGGCGTGCGTGGCTCCCGAGACCTCGGCGTCAGCGGGCGCCTCGCTGGACTCGGACCCCAGGTTGTCCGGAGTGCCGGTCGCTGTCGACCCACCAGTGGCGGCTTCCCCCGGCGCCGTCCCGTTGGTGGAATCTCCCGGAGGGCCGTCGACGTTGTCCGATCCGGTCGGGCCGTGCTGGGAGGCGACGAAGATCGGCGGCACGGTCTTCACACCGTGCTCGTGGACCGGCCGCCCATAGGCCATGTCGACCAGCCGACCGACGGTCTCGCCGTCGATGGTCTCCTCGTCGAGCAGCGCCCGGGCCACGGCATCGAGCCCGCCGCGGTGGCGGGCCAGCACCTCGAGGGCCCGTTCCTCCTGGGCGCGGAGGATGATCTCCACCTCATCATCGATGATCTGACTGGTGTGCTCCGAATAGTCCCTGGTGTGCATGAGGTCCTCGCCCAGGAACACCTGGCCCTGCGATCCCCAGGCCATGGGGCCGATCTTGTCGCTCATTCCCCACTCACGGACCATCTTCCGGGCCAGCTCGGTGTTGCCGACCAGGTCGTTGCTGGCCCCGGTGGACAGGTCTCCGTAGACCAGCAGTTCGGCGGCCCGACCGCCCATCCGCACGGCCAGCGAGTCCTCGATGTGCTGGCGGGGGTGGATGTGGCGCTCCTCCATGGGGAGCTGCATGGTCACACCGAGGGCCATGCCGGTGGGAAGGATGGTCACCTTGTGGACGGGATCGGCGTCGGGGAGCACGTAGGCCAGCACGGCATGCCCGCCCTCGTGGAAGGCCACCCGCTCCTTCTCGGCGCCGGACAGGACCAGGCTCTCGCGTCGCTGACCCATCAGAACCCGGTCACGCGACGCCTCGAAGTCGACGTTCTGGATGACTTTCGAGCCGCGGCGGACGGCGTGGAGGGCTGCCTCGTTGACCAGGTTGGCCAGGTCGGCTCCACTCATGCCCGGGGTGCCGCGGGCAACGGTTCCCAGGTCGACACTCGGGTCGACCCGCTTGTCCTTGCAGTGCACCTGGAGGATGGGGAGGCGCTCGTCGAGGTCGGGAAGGGGCACCACGATCTGGCGGTCGAAACGGCCGGGCCTCAGGATGGCGGCGTCCAGGATGTCGGGCCGGTTGGTGGCCGCCATCACCACGATCCCCTCGGTCGGGTCAAACCCGTCCATCTCCGACAGCATCTGATTGAGGGTCTGCTCGCGCTCGTCGTGCCCGCCGCCGAGCCCGGCACCCCGCTTGCGACCGATCGAGTCGATCTCATCGATGAACACGATGGCCGGTGCCTGCTTGCGGGCGGTGGCGAACAGATCCCGTACCCGACTGGCGCCCACGCCGACGAACATCTCCATGAAGTCGGAGCCGCTGACCGACATGAAGGGAACCCCCGCCTCCCCGGCGACGGCCCGTGCCAGCAGGGTCTTGCCCGTACCCGGGGGTCCGACGAGCAGGATGCCCTTGGGGATGCGCGCCCCTATCTCCTTGAAGCGGGCGGGTGTCTTGAGGAAGTCCACGACCTCGCTGATCTCGAGCTTGACCCCGTCATAGCCCGCCACATCGTCGAAGGTCGTCGACGGTCGCTCGGTCGAGTAGAGCTTGGCCTTGGAGCGGCCGATGGACATGATGCTTCCCATCTGGCCCTGCGCCTTCCGGCTGATGTAGAAGAAGACGGCCCCGATGAGTGCGAAGGGAAGGATCCAGCCCAGGATTCCGATCAGGGGATTCGAGGTCGGGGTGACCAGCTTGTAGTTGGATCCCAGCTGGTGGAGGGCGGTGACCTCGGAGTCGATGACCGGGTTCGGCCCGCTGACGGTGTAGGAGCGGCCGTCGGAGAGGGTGCCGGTGATCACGCCGGTGGTCGTGTCGACCGTAGCCGTCTTGACCTGCTTGCCCTGGATGTCACTGAGAAACGTGGGGTACGTGAGGGTGTTGGTGGTCGTCTTGTGCAGCAGGTTCGGGATGATCAGCACGGACAGGACGGCAATGGCCACCACCACGTAGAGCACCATCCGGTTCTTGTTCTGGCCGGGGACTTCCTGTCCGGGCCCCCCAGGCGCAGGGGGGCCGCCGGGTGCGTTCTGGTCGGGCGGGGTCACCTCTTCATGCTATTCGCGCCGGGCGTCATCTGAGGCATCGCCCCGGTCATCGGGCGGACCGCCCCCTGCGGTCGGGATTCGATCGGTATCGTGGCAGGGTGATCGAGCGGTCCGAACAGGGTGCGGACTCGGGCGCGGCCGCCGTCGGCAGATCGGTCGTGCGACCGGAGGTCGTCCAGCGGGACCCGCCGCCGCCCCCGCCCGGATGGGCACCACCCCCACCCGGATGGGTGCCCCCGCAAGACTCATCACCAGGTCCGATGCATCCTCAGGCCGTTGCCGCCCCACGGCGCGATCTCCCGGACGGCTCCGGCCTTTCCCTCGGTCGTCAGCTGGCTGCCGGTGGAGCTCCGGACAGCCGGGGGTCGGCCTGGATGTGGCTCCTGTTTGCGGCCCTGGGATTTGTCGGCGGCCAGGTGCTGGCCGCTGTGTTCGTGGCCATCACAGCCGCCGTCGAGGGGAAGCTGAGTTCGCTCACGGCCATCGCCCGGCTCGATGAGCCCCCGACCTGGTACATCGTCTCCACCTTGTTCGGACTGTGGACCGGATTCTTCGGAGCCGGATGGATGGCCACGGGGGTGCGGGGTACCAAGAGTTTCGCCCGGGACCTGGGTCTCCGCTTCCGGTGGGCCGACCTCATCGGGATCCCCGTCGGCGTCGGGGGACAGATCCTGGTGGCTCTGATGTACATCCCCATCGCCCAACACGTCCACAACTTCAGTCAACGGTTCAACGCCCCGAGCCACCGGCTGACCGGGGGATCACACGGACTGAGCTACTTCGTGATCGCCGTCTGCACGGTGGTGGGAGCGCCGTTCTTCGAAGAGCTGTTCTTCCGGGGCGTGCTGTTGCGCTCTCTGGCCCGACTGTTCGGGACGGTGGGGAGGTGGGTGGGACCCACGCTGGCCATCGTCATCACCGGCCTGCTCTTCGGCCTGGCCCACGCCGAGTCCCTGCAGCTGCTGGGCCTGGCCGTGTTCGGGATCATCCTGTCGGTCGTCGCCTATCGCACCGGGCGCCTGGGCATGAGCATGGTCGCCCACGCCACCTTCAATCTGATGGCGGTGGCCTCCGCCGTGGTCGCCCCGCTGGCTCTCGGCGCCGCGGCGCCGTTCTGAGATGACCGCGCCCGTCGGGGTCGTCCCGGTCGAGGCGTCACCCCCGGGGGTCCACCCGGGACCGCCGCGCCCGGCCCCCAGCCTGCGCTCACGGCTGACCGGGAGGTCGGCTCGGCGCGGATGGGCCAACCTGCTGCTGGTGCTGGGCGTGACGCTGGTGGCCCTGAGCCAGCTCCACCCCTCACTCCTTCTGGCCAACACGACCACCGCGGGTGGCGATACCGGCGCCCATGTCATCCTCCCGGCGTTCATGAGGTCGCATCTACTGACCCACGGCCAGCTCACCGGGTGGGACCCGGGCTGGTACGACGGGTTTCCCGTCTACACCTTCTACTTCCCCCTGCCCGGGTTGATCACCGTCGTGTTCAACTCGGTCCTCTCCTATGACGTGGCCTTCAAGCTCGTCACCGTGTTGGGCACGCTGCTGCTTCCCACCTGCGCCTGGGCCTTCGGCCGGTTGGCCCGGCTCCGCGACCCTGCACCGGCCTGTCTGGCCGCCGCCACCCTCCCCTTCCTCTTCGAGCCGAGCTTCTCCATCTACGGAGGGAACCTCCTCTCGACCCTGGCCGGCGAGTTCTCGTTCTCCCTGAGCCTTTCCTTCGCCCTGCTCTTCCTCGGCTTGGTGGCCTCCGGCCTCAGGACCGGCCGCCACCGGGCACTGGCCGCCGTCCTGTTCGCCGTCACCCTGCTCTGCCATCTGATCCCGGCACTCTTCGCCCTGGTGGGGGCCGGAGTCTGGCTCCTGCTCGACGCGGACACCGCCCGGGGCATCCGTCGGGGGGTCCGAGGCCGGCTGGCCCGACGACGGTGGTCCCGGCGCCTGGCCTGGTCGGTGGTGGCGGGCGCCGTCGGCATCGGCCTGACCGCATGGTGGCTCGTTCCCTTCGCCCTGGGCCAGGCCTACACGACCGACATGGGCTACACCAAGGTGCTCGGCTTCCCCCACCTCCTCTTTCCTGCCTCGGCCCGTTGGGTGCTGGCAGCCGACCTCGTCGGCGTGGTCGCCATGGTCTACCGCCGCAACCGGGTGGCCCTGTTCCTGGTGATCATGGGGGGCATCTCCGCCGCAGTGGTGTGCCTGGACCCGACCCCCAAGCTGTACAACGTCCGCTTCCTGCCGCTGTGGTTCCTCTGTGCCTACCTCTTGGCCGGATATGCACTGTCCGAGGTCGTGGTCGCCGTGGCCACATGGAACCGCCGCCGCCGCCTCGACCAATGGGTCCAGGTGATCAGGGAACGGCTGAGCCTGGTGCAGAGCCGGCCGTGGCGGCCCGGCGACCGGGTGAGCCGGTTCCGCCGGCCCACACCGGATTCGAACCCCCCCGGCTCGGTGGTCGGCCCCATGATCGCTCTGGCCGCCGCCTGCCTGGTGGTCGTACCCCCGCTGGCGCTTCCGGCGCCGACCCTGAGCCACATCGGGATCACCGTGGGCGCCAATCAGCCGAGCGCCTGGGCCAACTGGAACTACTCGGGATATGAGCGCAAACCGGACTATCCCGAGTACCGGGCCGTGATCCAGATGATGGCCAAGGTCGGTACGGACCAGGGCTGCGGTCGCTCCATGTGGGAGTACGACCCGTCCCTCAACCGGTTCGGCACCACCATGGCCCTCATGCTCCTGCCCTACTGGACGAACGGTTGCGTCGACTCGATGGAGGGCCTGCTGTTCGAGTCGGCGTCGTCCACACCGTTCCACTTCATCAATCAGAACGAGCTGTCGATCACTCCGTCCGATGCCGTTGTGGGTCTTCCCTACGGCGGGTTGAACGTGCCGTTGGGCATCGAGCACCTCCAGCAGCTGGGTGTCCGGTACCTCTTGGCCTCCTCGGCCACCGTGGAGCAGGCCGCCGCCGCCGACCCCAACGTCACCCAGGTGGCCTCCACCGGGCCGTGGTCCACCAGCTACAACGGCCAGACCCTGGCCACGACGTGGAAGGTCTACAAGATCAAGGACTCGTCACTCGTCCAGCCGCTCGCCAACCAGCCGGTGGTGTGGAAGGGGGTCTCCCCCGGGCAGACCAGCTGGCTGGCCCCGGCGGTGAGTTGGTACGACGCACCGGGTCGATGGAGCGTGGTCCCCGCCGCCGACGGGCCCTCGGCATGGGCCCGGGTACCCGTCGGCGACCTGCAGCCGGCCGCCCGGAGCGAGCCGACAACCACGGTGTCTTCGGTGTCCCAGACCGACAACGCCATCTCCTTCCACGTGGACCGGATCGGGACCCCGATCGAGGTCAAGGTCTCCTACTTCCCGAACTGGCAGGCCAGCGGGGCGAACGGACCGTGGAGGGTGGCGCCCAACCTGATGGTGGTGGTCCCGACCAGTCATGACGTGATCCTCCACTACGCCAGTTCGGGGGCCGACAGGCTGGGCGAGCTCATCACGTTGTTGGCCGTGGTCGCTGTCGTCGCCCTGGTCATCGTCGATCGTCGGGCGCGGCGCGCAGGGTGGATCCACATCCCGTCGGCGACCCGGTAGACACGTGGTGGCCGCGACCCGGACGCTCGGGATGTTCCCGCTGTCGACCGTGCTGTTCCCCCATGCCTGGCTCCCGTTGCACGTCTTCGAGACGCGCTACCGGGCCCTCATGGCGGACTGCCGGGGACAGGACGGCGAATTCGGGGTGGTCCTCATCACCCGGGGCTCCGAGGTGGGTGGCGGGGACCAGCGAGTCGAGGTGGGCACCCTGGCCAGGATCTCTCGTCTCTCCGAGCTGGATGACGGACGGATGCTGGTGCTGGCCGAGGGAGTCCGGAGGCTGCGGGTGTGCCGATGGCTCACCGACGATCCGTATCCCGGTGCCGTGGTGACGGACGCTGCTGACGATCGGGAGGCGCACGACAGCATCGATCCGGCCAGGCAGGAGACAGAGGCCCTCGCCAGCGGGGAGGCCGCGGTGCGTCGACTGCGCTCGCTGCTGTCCGAGCTTGGTGAGGTGCCGGCGCTGCCCCACGACCTCGACATCTCGGGGACCGCCGAAGCGATCGGATGGCAGCTGTGCGAGCTGGCGCCGCTCAATCTCATCGATCGACAGAGGCTGCTGTCGACGGGCAGCATGACGGCCCGCATGGACCTGCTGGCCGACCTGTCCAACGCCATGGCCGCCGATGTGGTGGGCATGCTGGCGGGCGGACTCGGGGGCTGACGCCGGTCGGGAGGGCGGTTCGAGCCGGTCACCGATCGTCACCGCGTCGCCGGTGGGTGCGCACCTCAATGCCGCGGGCGCACCGGCCAGTAGGGCTCCGAGACCCCCCGATCGGGGCAGGCGTTGCTGGTTAGGATGGCCCAGCCATGATCAGCCTGTCCAACGTCTTCAAGGCCTATGACATCCGGGGGATCGTCCCCGATGAGCTCAACGCCGATCAGTTCCGTGCCATCGGTATGGCCGTGGCCCGGTACACAGGCGCTCCGACGTTGCTGGTGGCCCGCGACATGCGCGACTCGGGGGTCGAGCTGGCCCGGGCGTTCGCCGATGGAGCCCGGTCGGAGGGCGCCCGGGTCATCGACCTCGGACTGGCGTCCACCGACCTCCTGTACTTCGCCGCCGGGCGTCTCGACGCACCCGGAGCGATGTTCACCGCCTCGCACAACCCGGCGCGGTACAACGGGCTGAAGCTGTGCCGGTCCGGGGCGCGCCCGATCGGGCGCGACACCGGCTTGGCGGAGATCCAGGCCACCACGGAGTCGCTGCTCGATGAGTGGGGCGCCGACGGCCCGCCCGACCTCGACCAGGGGTCCCTGGCGCCCATCGAGGACCGATCGGTCCTCGATGCCTATGCCGAGCACGTCCGCTCCTTCGTCGACGTCAGCGTCCTCCGCCCGTTGCGGGTCGTGGCCGACACCGCCAACGGTATGGGCGGGCTGGTGGTCCCCAAGGTGTTCGAGGGCCTCCCCTTCGAGGTGGAGATCCTCTTCCCTGAGCTCGACGGCTCCTTCCCCAACCATCCCGCGGACCCCATCCAGCCTGAGAATCTGGTGGCCCTGAAGCAGGCAGTGCTCGCCGGGGGTGCCGACATCGGGCTGGCCTTCGACGGAGACGCTGACCGGGTGTTCCTCGTCGACGAGACCGCTCGACCGGTCTCCGGCTCCCTCACGACCGCGCTGGTGGCCTCGTCGATGCTCGACAAGCACCCGGGGGCGACCGTCCTCTACAACTGCATCTGCTCGCGGGTGGTGCCCGAGGTGATTGCCGAAAAGGGTGGCGTGGGCGTCCGTACCAAAGTGGGCCACAGCTTCATCAAGGAGGTGATGGCGGAGACGGGCGCCATCTTCGGTGGTGAGCATTCGGGCCATTACTACTTCCGCGACAACTACCGGGCCGATTCGGGCATCATTGCCGCCATGGTCGTCCTCGAGCTCCTGAGCATGACCGGCAGGCCGCTGTCGGAGCTCTTGGCGCCGTTCGAGCGCTATGCCGACTCCGGAGAGATCAACACCGTGGTCGACGATCCCGCCCTGGCGGTGGAGTTGATGGCTGCCGAGGTCGAAGGGGCCGGAGGTGCGCTCGGTGTGGCCGATCGGCTGGACGGCCTGACCGTGGACCGGGGCGACTGGTGGTACAACCTGCGACCCTCGAACACCGAGCCCTTGCTGCGCCTCAACGTGGAGGCACCCGACGACGCCTCGTGCGCCCAGCGGGTCAAAGAGGTGCAGGCGGACATCGAACGCCTGCTGGCCGGGTGACCCCGGGAACCCGGGCCCGGCCCGGTGGTGCCGGCGCAGCCGCGGCCATCGACGATCGACGAGAGAGGAATGCACCATGACGCTCGACCCCCTGCTGATCGAGGTGCTGGCGTGCCCGGAGGACAAGGGCCCCCTGCTGTACTTCGCCGACGAGGATCGTCTGTACAACCCGAGGCTGCAACGCAGCTATGAGGTGCGGGACGGCATCCCGGTCATGCTGATCGACGAGGCGACAACCGTCGACGCCGCCGAGCACTCGCGGCTCATGGCCAAGGCTGATGCGGGTGGGGCCCGATCCACAGGAGAGGGATCGGGGTCGTGACCGTCACCGTGGGCGGAACCGACGCGCCATCCTCGCATCCGTCCCCTCTCGGGGTCGACAGCCTCGGCATGTGGGATGCCACCGTCGCCCTCCCCGAGCAGGTCGAGGCGGCAGTGTCCGCCGCCCGGGGTGTCACCGACCTCCCCGGCCACGACCGGGTGGAGAACGTGGTGGTGCTGGGAATGGGGGGGAGCGGCATTGCCGGTGACGTCCTGGTGGCCGTGGCGGCGCCCTTCATGCCCGTTCCGGTAACCGTGGTCAAGGGCTACGAGCCCCCTGACTACGTGGGAACCGGCTCCCTGGTCTTTGCCATGTCCTTCTCCGGCAATACGGAAGAGACGCTGGAGGCCGCAGCCGGGGCCTACGAGGCCGGAGCCTCGTTGATCGTCGTGGCCGGCGGCGGTGCGCTGGTCCGGCTGGCGGGCGAATGGGACGTCCCGGTTGTGCCCGTGCCGACCACCATCCCCCAGCCCCGCGCCGCGCTCGGGGCCATGGCCATCCCGCCGCTGGTGCTGTTGGAGGAGATCGGGTTGTTCCCCGGTGCGCTGCAGTGGGTCGACCAGGCTGTCGACCAACTCCGGATCCTCCGTGACGAGCTGGTCCGACCGGAAAGCCGGGCCGAGGACCTGGCCCGCAGGATCGGACGCACCATTCCCCTGGTACACAGCTCGGGGGACCTCGGGGCCGCGGCCGCGCTGCGATGGAAGGCTCAGATCAACGAGAACGCAAAATGCCCCGCCTTCTACAACGTCTATCCGGAGCTCTGCCACAACGAGGTTGCCGGCTGGGGCCAGCACGGTGATGCCACCCGCCAGCTGATCTCCTTGGTCAATCTGCGTCACGATGCCGAGCATCCCCAGGTGGCCCGGCGCTTCGACCTGGTGGTCGAGGTCCTTCGCGAGGTGGTGGCCGATGTGATCGAGGTCCGGGCGGCTGGCGAAGGCGATCTGGCCCAGCTGCTGGATCTGGCCCTGCTCGGAGACTTCGTCTCACTCCATCTGGCCGGCAACGAAGGTATCGACCCCGGGCCCATCCCGGTCCTCGACGAGATCAAGCTCCAGCTCACCCCGGGGGCCGACGAGCCACCGGATCGGACCTGAAGCCGTTCGAAAGGGCCGGCTCCGGGCCGGGCCGAGTCGCCGAATGGAACGAGGATATGGCCCCCTGAGCTGGGATGTTCCTTCTCCAAGCGGGACCCTTCGGCCCCGCACGGCCCGTATTGCCGTTGAATGACGGCCGGATAACAACTGCGTGAACTCACGGGATCCGCATGTGGAATTCGCCACCACCGGGCGTACACTTCTGGTTGTGAGCTGCGTGCGGGTCTGTGGTTGCAAGTCGAAGCCAGTCGCAGGCGAAACGACCCACGTAAGGCAACTCGTGGTTGCTGAGCATGGTGCGGCTTAGGAGTAAGACCTGCCCGCGGTGCTCCCGGCTGTCGGGGGCGGGCGGAGATGAGGTGACGTGGCCGAAGAGTGGCTCCGAAGGGTCCCCGACCGACAACGGTTGGTGCCGCCGGAGTCCGGCTGCAACGTTCACAGCAGGCGAGTGTGGGGTCAAAGACCAGGTCAGCCGCACGCAGCTCACATGTTCAACCCGACGACCGATCAGGAGGACCGGCCGACAGCAGACGTAGCAACCAGCCAGCACAACCAGGGAGGCGAGCAGTGGACGTTGTCATCGCGTACGGCAGAAGGATTGTGTCCGACCCAGTGAGAGCTCTGACCACGGAGAAGGTGGGCCGACTGGGCCGCCTGTGCCCTGGCCTCGAGCGCGCCGAGGTCCACTTCTTCGAGGAGCACAACCCGAGGATCGCCGACCGGGAGTGCTGCGAAGTGATCATCTTCGGCCACGGGCGCACCGTTCGTGCCCACGCGGCCGGCCCCGTGCCGCTGGTGGCCGTCGACCTGGTGGTGGACAAGCTGGAGCACCAGCTGGAGAAGACGAAGGGGCGGCTGGTGGCCCGCACCCATCCTCGCCGCCGCCCTGCCAACTCGGTGTCGATCCTGCGAGAGAGGGTGCGCACCGCCTGAACGGACAGGAGCGGTAGGGCAGCCGGTCTCGGACCACAGGGCGCCTCGGAGGGCTGGTGCGCGCCGTGGCGCGCTGACAGGGGGCGTTGGGCGGCTAGCTCCGAACACGTCCGACAGTAGAGTGAGAAGCCCATGAGCGTGCTCACGAAAGTCCTCCGTGCCGGCGAGGGGAAGAAGGTCCGTCGCCTGGCCGAGCTGGTTCCGTTGGTCAACGCCCTCGAGCCGGAGATGGAGGCGCGCTCCGACGAGGAGCTCCGGGCCCTCACCGACGTCTTTCGCGAGCGGATCGAACACGGGGAGAGCCTCGAGGACCTGCTCGTCGAATCGTTTGCCCTGGTGAGGGAGGCGGCTTGGCGGGTCTTGGGCCAGCGCCACTTCGACGTCCAGCTCATGGGGGGAATGGCCCTCCATTTCGGGTGGATCGCCGAGATGAAGACGGGTGAGGGCAAGACCCTCGTCTCCACCCTGCCGGTGTACCTGAACGCCCTCGGTGGGAGCGGTGTCCACGTGGTGACGGTCAACGACTACCTGGCCACCCGCGACTCGGAATGGATGGGACGCCTGCATCGATTTCTGGGACTGACCGTGGGCCGGGTCGGTCCCGACATCGATGACCCCGAGGCCAAGCGGGCGGCGTACGGCGCAGACCTGACCTACGGCACTAACACTGAGTTCGGATTCGACTACCTCCGCGACAACATGGCCCGGTCCCAGGACACCATGGTCCAGCGCGGCCATCCCTTCGCCATCGTCGACGAGGTGGACTCGATCCTCATCGACGAGGCGCGGACTCCGCTCATCATCTCGGGTCCGGCCGCCGAGTCCGCTCAGCTCTACTACCAGTTCGCCGGGATCGTGCGGACGCTCCGTGTCGACGACGACTACGAGGTCGACGAGGAGAAGCGCATCGTCGTGCCCACGGAGTCCGGCATCGAGAAGGTCGAGCGGCAGTTGGGTGTGGGCAACCTGTACGACGCCGTGGCCGTCAACTACGTGCACCATCTGACCCAGGCCCTGTATGCCAAGGAGCTCTACCGGCGGGACAAGGACTATCTCGTGGCCCAGGGCGAGGTCAAGATCGTCGACGAGTTCACCGGGCGCACGCTCGACGGGCGCCGTTGGTCGGACGGTCTGCACCAGGCCGTCGAGGCCAAGGAGCGGGTGCGGATCAAAGAGGAGAACCACACGTGGGCCACGGTGACCCTCCAGAACTATTTCCGGCTGTACGAGAAGTTGTCGGGGATGACGGGAACGGCGGAGACCGAGGCCTCCGAGTTCGCCAACACCTATGACCTCCCGGTCGTTCCGATCCCACCCAACAAGCCGCTGGTGCGGGAGGACAACCCCGATCTCATCTACAAATCCGAAGAAGCCAAGTTCGCCGCGGTGGTTGACGACATCGCCGAGCGTCATACCATCGGCCAGCCCGTGCTGGTCGGCACGGCATCGGTCTCCAAGTCCGAGCACCTGTCGCGCCTGCTCGAGAAGCGCGGCATCCCCCATGAGGTGCTCAACGCCAAGCAGCACTTCCGCGAAGCCGAGATCGTGGCCCAGGCCGGCCGGGTGGGCGGTGTCACCGTGGCCACCAACATGGCCGGCCGCGGCGTCGACATCATCCTCGGTGGGAACCCCGAGGGACTGGCGATCAGGGAGGCGGCGGGCCGGGGGCTCGACCTGACCACCGAGGAGGGCGCAGCGGAGCTGAAGTCGATCGAGGCGCAGTTCGAGGAGACCTGCCAGCGGGAGGGTGAGGAGGTCCGCTCTATCGGGGGCCTCTATGTCCTGGGCAGCGAGCGCCATGAGAGCCGGCGCATCGACAACCAGCTCCGCGGGCGATCGGGCCGACAGGGCGATCCCGGCGAGAGCCGGTTCTTCCTCTCCCTCGAGGACGACCTGATGCGCCTGTTCGCCACCGGCGCCATGAACTGGGTGATGGGTCGGGCCCTGCCCGACGACGTGCCCATCGAGGCCAAGATGGTCACCAAGGCGATCGAGCGGGCCCAGAACACCGTCGAGGGCCGCAACGCCGAGTCCCGCAAGGACGTCCTCAAATACGACGACGTGATGAACGAGCAGCGCAAGGTCATCTACCGGCGCCGCTACCAGATCATCGACGGCGAGGATCTCCGCGAGGAGACCGTCGAGCTCCTCGAGAGCACCATGACCGAGGTGGTGGCGTCATCGTGCCCCTCGGACTATCCGGAAGAGTGGGATCTGGCCCGACTGATCACCGAGGTCACCCAGTACTACCCGAGCAAGTTCGTCGCCGAGGACCTGGCCGACGCCAGCACGGTGGGCCAGGTCACCGAGAGCATCTTGACCGAGGCCCTCGACATGTACGCGGAGCGGGACGAGACCATCCCCGGTGGCGAGGACATCGCCCGGCAACTCGAGCGCGACATCATGCTGCAGATCATCGACCAGCGCTGGCAGGATCACCTGGCCGAGATGGACTACCTGCGCGAGGGCATCAACCTGCGGGCCATGGGCAATCAGGATCCGCTGGTGGCCTACCAGCGCGAGGGATTCGCCATGTTCGGCAAGTTGATGGACGGCATCAGCGATGACTACCTGCGCTACGTGTTCCACGTGCAGGTCATCACCGAGCCGGCTCCCGAGCCCAATCTCAACCAGGCCAGCTACATCGCCGCCGACGACCCGGTGCAGGGCGACGCCGCTCTGGCGGCGGCGTTTGCGGCTGCGACCCCGGCGGAGCTCGAGCAGGCTGCGGCTCTCCCGGACGTCAACGGCAGTCAGTCCGGGGTCACCAACCGCTTCGGCGATGACGGTGAGACCCAGGTGCCGATCGTGAAGTCCGAGCGCGAGAAGATCGGGCGGAACGAACCGTGCTGGTGCGGGAGCGGCAAGAAGTTCAAGCTCTGTCACGGCGCCAACTGAGATGGCCGCGGCTGACAGTCCCCGAGGGGGGGCTGGAGGGCCGGAGTCCGTCGACATTCCGACGGCGTTGGCCTCCTTGGCCGTGCGGCTTCGGGAGGCCGAGCACTTCATGTCCCGCGACGGCCTGCACGAGCGCCGCTCCGAGCTCGAGAAGGCGGCCTCCGAACCGGGCCTGTGGGACGACGCCGACCATGCCCGCGAGGTGACCACCGAGCTCGGGCGGGTGAACGAGGACATCGAACAGCTGGACGGCATGGCCGAGAAGCTGTCCGATGCCGAAACCCTCAATCAGCTCATCGAGGAGGAGGCCGACGATTCGTTGCGTCCCGAGGTCGAGGAGTTGCTCCGCGACCTCGGCCGTCGCCTCGATGTTCTCGAGCTCCGGTCGCTGTTCGCGGGACCCTACGACCACGGTGACGCGGTAGGGGAGATCCACGCCGGGGCCGGAGGCACGGACGCGCAGGACTGGGCGGAGATGATGCTGCGCATGTACACGCGTTGGGCGGAACGCCGCGGGTTCGAGATGGAGGTGGAGGAGGCGACCCCCGGGCAGGAGGCCGGACTGTTGTCGGCCACGTTCATCGTGCGGGGCCGCTACGCCTTCGGCCTGCTGGCGGCCGAGCGCGGCGTGCATCGACTGGTCCGCATCTCGCCGTTCGATGCCCAGCACCGACGCCAGACCAGCTTCGCCTCGTTCGACGTCGTCCCGTTCCTCGAGGATGTATCCGGCGAGGTGGACATCGACGAGAAGGATCTCCGCATCGATACCTACCGCTCGTCAGGAGCCGGTGGCCAGCATGTGAACAAGACCGACTCGGCCGTCCGGCTCACCCATCTCCCGACCGGGATCGTCGTCTCGTGCCAGAACCAACGGAGCCAGCACCAGAACAAGGCCAAGGCCATGCAGGTCCTCGGGGCCAAGCTCGCAGAACGACAGCGGGCCGAGCACCAGGCCACCCTGGACCAGCTGTCCGGCGACCGCACCGACAACGCCTGGGGCAATCAGATCCGTTCCTACGTGATGGCTCCCTATCAGTTGGTCAAGGACTTGCGGACCAACGAGGAAACGGGGAATGTCGAGGCGGTGCTGGACGGCGACCTCGACGCCTTCATCGAGGCCGAGCTTCGTCGCGGTGCGGAGAAGCGCCGCAGCCACGACTAGCGGCCACATTCGTCCCACCTGGTCGCCGCCAACCCTGTGCACAGCGCCTGCACGGCCGGCTGATCCGGTCGTGTTGTCTCTCTCGCCGACGCCTGGCCGTCTGGCGAGGTCAGAGGGCTTGAATCAATTGGCGGGTGAGATGGGGGTAGCATTGCGCGGAATGCGAAGCGTGCTCTCCCCATTCCCCCTTTCGCCGTGAACCTCGCCTCATGATCAAATTCCAGAACGTCACGAAGACGTACAAGGGCTCCACCGTCGCTCTCAACGACTGCTCGGTCGAGATCGACAAGGGTGAGTTCGTCTTCCTGGTAGGTCCTTCGGGATCGGGCAAGACCACCTTCATCCGCCTGCTCCTGCGCGAGGAGCTGCCCGACTCCGGTCGCATCTGGGAAGCGGGCAAGGAGATCGGGCACATTGCCAAGTGGCGGATCCCGTACCTCCGCCGCAACATCGGCTGCGTGTTTCAGGACTTCAGCCTGCTGCCCAACAAGACCGTGTTCGAGAATGTCGCCTTCGCCCTGGAGGTCATCGGGCGGCCCAAGCACGTGATCGCCGCCCAGGTTCCCCAGGTGCTGGACTTGGTGGGTCTGACCAAGAAGCGTGACAACCTGCCCCACGAGCTCTCGGGGGGCGAACAGCAGCGAGTGGCGGTAGCCCGCGCCTTTGTCAATCGTCCGCTGATCCTCCTGGCCGACGAGCCCACCGGGAACCTCGATCCCACCACCAGCCTCGGCATCATGAGGCTCCTCGACCGGATCAACCGCACCGGCACCACGGTGATCATCGCCACCCACGACGCCGGCATGGTGGACCAGATGCGCCGCCGGGTCATCGAGTTGGACCGCGGACTGCTGGTACGGGACCAGGCCCATGGCGTGTACGGCATCGACAGTGCCACCGCTGCGGCCGGGGCCGGTTCCCCCACCGGATCGATGGCGGGACATGCACCGACCGGGGCGTCGGCCGGCGGGTTTCCCGACAGCCTCGCCACCCGCACCTGATGCCGGTCTCGCCGGGTTACGTCTCACGGGAGGCCGTCACCAATCTGTGGCGCAACCGCCTCATGACGGTGGCCGCCATTCTCACCGTCGCCGTGTCGCTGGCCCTGGTCGGCTCTTCCCTGCTGTTGAAGCAGGGCGCATCCAAGGCCACCGTGCAGTGGCAGAACGGGGTACAGGCCATCGTCTGGGTGAACCCCGGTGCCAGCCCGACCCAGGTGTCGTCGATCGGCACCGAGCTGGACCAGTATCCCTACATCAAGCACTGCATCGCCCGAAGCCAGGCCTACGACTACAACGAGGCCAAGGCCATCCTGCCGGCCGACGAGAGCGGGGTCACCACCTTGGCGGACTACCCGTCGTCGTTCCGGTGCGCCCTCAATGACCCGTCCCAGGCCACCGCCGTCTACCAACAGTTCGTGGGCAAACCCGGGATCAAGACCGTCAGCTACCCGGGCCAGCAGATCAAGACCATGCAGAGTGTGATCCGCATCCTGCAGTGGGTGTTCTTGTCCGTGGCGGTGGTGCTCCTGCTGTCGGCATCGGTGCTGATCCTCAACACCATCCGCATGGCCATCTTCGCCCGCCGTCGCGAGGTATCGGTGATGAAGCTGGTGGGGGCCACCAACTGGTTCATCCGACTGCCCTTCATGGCCGAAGGCCTCATTCAGGGCCTGCTCGGCGCCGCCGTGGCCGTCCTCGTGGTGCTGTCTCTCTACTGGGGCATCGGGTTGGACACCGCCAGGACCGCAGCCAACCAGGGGAACATCATCGCCCAGATGTCGCTGGGCGGATGGGAGGTGGCCGGCACCTGCATTCTGGTGGCCCTGGTCGGCGTGGTGGTCGGCGTCGTGGGCTCGGCGTTTGCCGTGCGCCGCTTTCTCGACGTCTGACGGTTAACGTCCCGACCCGGTTGGCGGCGCGGCGTGTCGTCGGTCGCTCACGGCGTCGTCGTGAGGATCCGAGCACACGAGTTGGTCCCCGGCGCATTCGCCAGCCGCATCGTGATCCAATCCATCAGTGCCGATGTTGCGGCCGTGAGGATGCTGTCATGACCGGCGCCTTCGATAGCGGCGTAGTCGACGGTGTCGCGTTGACTGCCGCACAGCGAATCGGCCACGAATCGGGTGGTGGTGGCGTAGGGAACGACCGAGTCCGCCGTGCCCTGCACCACCAGCATGGGCGCGGCCGTGGCGACCTGCCCCGGCTCGTTGTCGGCGATACGTGCGGCGAGCACGGGGTCGCGATCCCAACCCGGGCGGAACAGCTGACCGGCCGGGATGTTCGCGACACGGGTGGCGGCCGCTCCTCCGCACGACGAGACGATGGCCGCCCGATCCTGGAGGGCCAGCGGGGTCAGCAAGGAGGCCAGCGGCAGGTTGCCGTAGGTCGCCGACCACGCGTAGAGGGCCATGAGGGCGAACAATCCCTTGGCGGTCCGCTGCTGAGGTGTGGCCGGCACGAACTCGTCGAGGGAGGTGACCGGCGCCACCGCCGCCACGCCCGGCACGAAGAGCTCGGGGGCGTACGTCTGGGCCATCTGGCCTGCGAACAGGGCGGCCTGCCCGCCTTGTGAGTACCCGACGATGATCACGGTGTTCGACGCCGACGCACCGACCAGGGCGCGGGCGGACCGGGCCGCATCGAGCACGCCCTCGGCCTCACCCTGTCCGATCAGGTAGGGCTGGGGACCAGGGGTTCCGAGGCCCTCGTAGTCGGTGGCCACCACGATCGCCCGGTGGCGGAGCAAGGAGCCGAGAAGGGGGATCGAACCGGGACCCCAGATGGAAGGGGCGCACTGGACGGCCAACCCCGCCGTGCCGTGGGCCCAGCTGACAATGGGGAAACCCCGCGCCGGAGGAATGCCCCCGGGTACCACGGCGATGCCGGACACGGCGATGTCGGCACCGGTGAGCGACTGGGAGTGGTAGAGGATCCGGTAGGCCGTTGCGCCCTCGGGGAGCTGGCCGTCTGAGGGGATGGTCTCCGAGCGGATGATCGACCCCGGCGGCGCCGGGCTCAGCGGTGAGGGGACTTGGTAGAAGGGTTGGGTGGCCGTGGTGGACAGCACGGGGTCGCTCGGGCGGATCCTGGTGGCGCCGCCCGTTCCGGTCCCGCCGAACCGAGGGATACCAGGGAGGAATGTCGTGCCGGCTCCCGCGCCGGTCCCGGGCGGAGTCAGGCCGAAACCGGAAAGGGGGCGCGCCAGGGCGGGGACCGACGGTGCGACCCGGGGTGTGACGCCTGGTGCCGCCAGGGCGGAGCCGCAAGCCGACAGGGCCAATGCCGCCGCCAGCACAGCGACGCCCCGCACGGGCGGAGCGCGATGTCTCCCGGGCGCCCGCCCCCCCGTCCAGCCCCTGCCGCCTGGCGCCACCATCTGGCTCACAGTAGCCAGGCCCTCGGATGCACCGGTCATCTACGCTCGGGGTCCCTTGATGGACGCCCTGCAGCTGGTGACCGACTGGCCGGTGGACAACGCCACCGTCGGCGTCGTCCGGGCCGGTGCCCGACCCGACCTGCTCGGGTCGACCGGGCCCGACCGGCAGCCTTTCGAGTGGGCCTCGGTGACCAAGCCCGCCACCGCCCTGGCCGTCCTCATCGCCACGGAGGAGGGGACGATCTCGCTGGACGAGCCGGCCGGTCCGACCGGTGCCACCGTGCGACACCTGCTGGCTCACGCGTCCGGGCTCGGCCCCGAGCCCGGACCGCCCCTCGACCGTCCCGGGGCCCGACGGATCTATTCCAACGTCGGCTACGTGGTGCTGGGCGATCTCGTCGCCGAGCGCTCCGGGCTTCCTTTTGCCGACTATCTCCATCACGTCGTCCTCGACCCGCTCG
Organism: Acidimicrobiales bacterium; assembly: GCA_015478655.1. Lineage (GTDB taxonomy): Bacteria > Actinomycetota > Acidimicrobiia > Acidimicrobiales > RAAP-2 > Bog-756. The sequence goes on from JADMIJ010000002.1 coordinate 88,933, forward strand.
GCATGACGGGCACCCGGCTCGATCCCGACGCTCCCTCAGGGGCGGCCGCCACCGGCCTCGCCGGCCCTCTCGTCGACCTCCTCTCGATGGGACGCGAGTTGGCGACGCCGACTCTGGTCAGCGCCGAGACTCACCGTTCGGCGACGTCGGTCCAGTTTCCCGGGCTCGCCGGCGTGCTGCCCGGCTTCCAGCGGTTCGAGCCGTGCGACTGGGGCCTCGGCGTGGAGATCCGTGGACACAAGCAACCACACTGGACCGGCACCACCAACTCCCCGGCCACCTTCGGGCACTTCGGCCGCAGGGGTTCCTTCCTGTGGGTGGATCCGGTGGCGGGGGTGGTGTGCGGGGGGCTGAGCGATCGGCTCTTCGGCCCGTGGGCGGTCCGGTCCTGGCCGCAGCTGGCCGATGCCGTGCTGGAGGCGTGCACCCGGGCACCAGGTGGCAGCGACGAAGTGGTCGATCCCCATTAGGCTCCCCCGAATGAAGGGCGTCATCCTCGCCGGCGGGACCGGATCGCGACTGCATCCGCTCACCCGTATCACCAACAAGCACCTGCTGCCCATCTACGACAGGCCCATGATCAACTGGGGCATCGAGGCACTGGTCAACGCGGAGATCACCGAGATCATGCTGGTGACCGGAGGCACCCACGCCGGGGAATTCCTCAGGCTGTTGGGGAACGGCCATGAGTTCGGAATCGACCGGCTCAGCTACGGCTATCAGGACAGGCCCGGCGGCATTGCCGAGGCCCTGGGGCTGGCGGCGCGGTTCGTCGACGGGGAGCCGGTGCTCGTGATGCTGGCCGACAACATCGTCGAGCGGTCGATCAAGCCGATGGTCGATGCCTTCCGGGCCCAACCGACCGGCGGCCGCATCCTCCTCACCCCGGTGGAGGAGGACGAGCACCTGCGCCATCTGGGCGTGCCCACGTTCGACGACCGCAAGCGGGTGGTCGGCATCGTCGAAAAGCCCGAGCGCCCCGACTCGAAGTTCGGTGTGACCGGCATCTACTGCTACGACTCGCATGTGTTCGACGTCATCCCCACGCTGGTCCCGTCGGGCCGGGGCGAGCTCGAGATCACCGATGTGAACAACCACTACATCGGTCAGGGCACCATGGCCTATGACGTGCTCGAGGGATTCTGGGGCGACGCCGGCGAGTCGATTGACGCGTACTACGCCGTCAACGATTTCGTGCGCACCCACGGCGCCAACAAGGGCTGACGGCCGCAGTCCCGGCCGTCGCCGGTCAGGCGAGGGCGACGCCCGCCCACGCCGCCGTTTCGGCCCGGTGCCGTCCGTAGTCGACCTTTCCAGACGGTGACCGCCCGATGGAGGGGACGAAGCGGACCCGGCGCGGCGCCTTGTACCCGGCCAGCGTGGACCGAACGTGGTCGATGACCATCTCCGGGCTCACCGAGCCCGGAGATGTCCTCTCGGACAGCTCGACGACCGCCACGACCTCCTCGCCGAAGCGCTCGTTGGGGATCCCCACGACCACCGAGTCCACCACCCCGTCGATGGTCTTCAGCACCTCTTCGACCTCTTCGGGGTAGACCTTCTCCCCGCCGGTGTTGATCGACACCGATCCGCGGCCCATCAGGTGGATGGAGCCATCCTCGCCCACCTGGGCATAGTCGCCGGGCACCGAGTAGCGGGTGCCGTCGATGGTGCGGAAGGTCGATGCCGTCTTGGCCTCGTCCTTGTAATAGCCGAGGGGGATGCGGCCGCCCAGGGCCAGCACCCCGGTCTCGTCCGACCCGGGCCGGACGTCGTGGCCCCCGGCGTCGATGACCCGGACGTCGGGCCCCAGGGTGAACTGGGCGGTCTGCGCAGCCGAGTTCCCCGACGACACGGAGGAGCCCATGCCGATGGCCTCGGACGACGAGAAGGCATCGACCAACAGCACGTTGGGATGGTGGCCGAGGAGGCCCTGCTTGGTCTCCTCGCTCCACATCACTCCGGACGAGATGATCCCGATGAGGCTGCTGAGGTCCCACCGACCGGGATGGGCGTCGAGCGTGGCCAGGATGGGCTTGGCAAAGGCATCGCCCACGATGATGAGGCCGTTGACCCGCTCCCGCTCCACGGTGTCGAGCAGCTCGATGGGGTCGAACTGGCGGGAGGTGAGCGTGACGACCCGGCCCCCCTCGCTCAGGCACTCGATGGAGGTGAACCCTCCCGTCCCGTGCATGAGCGGACACGCCGGCATCAGGGTCATCCCCGGTCCGTTGCGCTCGAGCTCGGCGCGAACGTCGTCGGGGCCGCCATCCTCCGGGTAGCGGCGGAAGCCGGCGCTGTTGAGCCGGGCGAAGAGGTCGTCGTGGCGCCACATGACCCCCTTGGGCATGCCGGTGGTGCCCCCGGTGTAGAGCATGTAGAGGTCGTCGGGACTCCGACCCCAGGGACCGCGCACTCGCTCCTGGTCCTCCGACCCGATGCCCGCGGGACCGGTGGCTGCCTCCTCGTACGGAGCCGCCCACGAGGGGCACGCCCCCGTTCCGTCGTCGACCCACAGCCAGCTGCGGACGCCGGGAACGCGGTCCCGGATTCCCTCGATGCGTTCCACGAATGCGCCGTGGAAGACCACCGCCACCGTGTCGGCGTTCTCCCACAGGTAGGTCAATTCCTCGTCGGCGTACCGGTAGTTGGTGTTGATGGGAACGAGGCCGAGCTTGAAGCAGGCGAAAGTGGCCTCGAGGTACTCCGAGCAGTTGTAGAGGTACAGGGCCACCTTGTCCTGATGGGCCACCCCGCTCCCGAGCAGCCACCGGGCCACGCCGTCGGCCCGTCGGTCCATGTCGGACCAGGTCAGGGTGCGGGACCCGTGGGTGAGCGCCGGAGCGTCGGGCAACACCTCGGCCACCGTCTCCCAGACGTCCCCGTAGTTCCACTTGCTCACGATTCGCTCCTCATCCCCTGTGCCACCCCAGACGCTGCCGGGCACCGGGGCCGGCGCTCCCTGGGTTACCGCTGCCGATGGCCCGGGTCGACCGGCGCCCCGGCTCCCATGACCCCCAACTGCCCGCAACGGTCATGTCACCAGGTGTCCACGGAATCGCCGCAGCCTACGCTGGCCCGCATGGACTTTGCACTGCCGGCCGACGACGACCCCCGCCGGAGGGTGCTCCGCCGCTGGTTGGACGCCCACCCGCGGCCGTCGGCCCGGGAGCTGGCCGAGCAGGGCCTGGTGGCCCCCCACTGGCCGACGCCGTGGGGGCTCGGTGCCGACCCCACCCACCAGTTGATCGTGGACGAGGAGCTGAAGCGAGCCGGGGTGAGTCGTCCCGAGAACACCATCGGGATCGGCTGGGCCGGACCGACCCTCGTGCACGCCGGCACGGCCGAGCAGAAGGATCGCTACCTCCTTCCGCTGCTGGCCGGCGAAGAGGTCTGGTGCCAGCTGTTCAGTGAGCCGGGTGCCGGGTCCGACCTGGCGGCGTTGACCACCCGGGCCGAGCGGGATGGCGACCGGTGGGTGGTCAACGGGCAGAAGGTCTGGACCTCGTTTGCCCATAGCGCCCAGTTCGGCATCCTGCTGGCCCGCACCGAACCGGACTCGCCCAGGCACCAGGGCATCTCCTACTTCATCTGCCCCATGGACTCCCCGGGCATCACCGTCCGGGCGCTCGTCGACATGACCGGTGCCCACACCTTCAACGAGGTCTTCCTCGACGAGGTCCGGCTCCCCGCCGAGAATCTGGTCGGGAGGCGCGGTGAGGGCTGGTCGTTGGCCAAGGTGACCCTGGGGAACGAACGGGTATCGCTGTCCGGGTCCGGCGCCCTGTGGGGGATGGGGCCGACGGCGGCCGATCTGGTCGAGCTCGTGCGCGGCTCCCCCCCGGCGGCCGACCCCCTCGTGCGACAGCGCCTGGCCCGGTTGTGGATCGACGGCGAGATCTTGCGCCTGCTGCGCCTGCGGACCGTCTCGGCCGCCGTGGCCGGAATGGAGCCGGGCCCCGAGGCGTCGGTGCGCAAGGCCTTGGCCGACGAGCACGGTCAACACGTGATGGCTCTGGCCCGTGACCTGGCCGGGGCCCGGGGAATGCTCCAGTCGGCCGGGCCAGCGGTGGCGGACTCGACGGGACGGCCACGGGCCGGCGCCGCCGGCTGGCCCGATCCCCTCTGGAGCTTCGGGTTCCTCTTCGCCCCGGCCTTGACCATCGGGGGCGGGACCTCGGAGGTCCAGCGGAACATCATCGCCGAGCGGACACTGGGCCTGCCCCACGATCCTCCCGCCTGAGCGGCGGAATCCGGTCACACGGCGATCGGGCCCGCGTCCTCGTATCCCTGACGCACACCCTGCCCGGCCAGTCGCTGCAGCTGCTCGGGATCGTAGAGCATCCAATAGGCGTTGCGGGCGTGCTTCCGGGCCCGGTCGACGCACACCGCTGCCAGCTTCACCGGGTCCTCTTCCTCGTTCTCGTGCACGAACACCTCGAGGATGTGGGTCGAGGTCATCAGCTGGGCCCACATGATGCCCTGGGACGCCTCGTGGGCGCACACCTGGTCGATGGCCGCCTTACCCGGCATGCCCAGGGCGACCACGATGCGGCACCCCTCGTTCTCGATGATCCGCTTGCAGGCCACGCCGAGGTCCTTGAAACCGGGGACCGTACGGCGCACCACCTCGAACGTGGTCCCGAAGCCGGGGCAGTCCTCCAGCTCGTCAACGGCCTCCGCCCCCATGTCGTAGCGGGCGAACATCGTGTCGACCACACCGATCCGATCCATGGCCCGGATCCTACCGGCCCTCCGGTGACCGTCCGGCCTGGCCGGGCCCCCTGTGGCCCGGGCGGTTGGCCGCCACGGCGGGTCCCGGTCCGGTTCGACCGGGACCGTTCCGTCGACAAGACTCGGCGCCGTGAGCACCCGGCCGATGCCCGTCGCCGTCACCGACCCGTGGGTGGCCCGCGATGCCGCCGTGGTCTGGCACGGGTTCACCCAGATGGCGGCCTATCCCGACAACGCCCCGATCGTGGTGGAGCGCGCCGAGGGTCGAGAGCTGATCGACGTCCACGGGAACCGGTACTTCGACGCCATCTCCTCTCTGTGGGTCACCACCCTCGGCCATGGCGTTCCGGAGCTCGATGCCGCGGTGATCGACCAGCTGGGACGGGTGGCCCACGCCACCCTGCTCGGCAACGGGAGCCGGGCGACGGTGGAGTTCGCCGAGGCCTTGGCTGCCGTCGTGCCGGTGGTGGACCCGCATGTCCTGTTCGCGTCGGATGGCGCCGTGGCCGTCGAGCAGGCGCTCAAGGTGGCGTTCCAGTACTGGGTGAACCGGGGTGAGCCCGGCCACACGCAATTCCTCGCCCTCGGCGACGCCTACCACGGGGACACGGTGGGCGCCCTCTCCCTTGGCGACGGTGGTTTCGGGACCGCTCTCTTCGATCCGCTGCGGTTCCCGGTCGTGCGCACGCCCGGCTATGCCGCGGTCGACTGGGCCGCCAAGATGGTCGGCTGCATCGAGGCCCACGTTGATTCCCTGGCCGCGGTGGTGATCGAGCCGCTGGTGCAGGGGGCGTCGGGGATCCTGGTGGCCGAGCCGTCGGACCTGGCCCTGGTGGGCGAGGCCTGTCGATCCCTCGGCGTGCTGCTCATCTGCGACGAGGTGGCCACGGGTTTCGGAAGGACGGGACGGCTGTTCGCCTCGGAGTGGGCCGGGCCCGAATTCCGCCCGGACATCCTGTGCCTGGGCAAGGGAATCACCGGTGGGTACCTTCCCTTGTCGGCCACGGTGGCCTCGGGGGCGGTCTTCAAGGCCTTCGACGGCCCCGACCTCGGCGAATCGACCTTCTACCACGGCCACTCCTATGGCGGGAACGCCCTGGGCTGCGCCGTCGCCCTCCGGCACCTGCAGCTGATCGGGGAGTGGGACGTCCTGGCCAACGTGTCCGCCGTGGCCGAGCGGCTCTCCTCCCGGCTGGCCGACTCGGTCACCGGTCGGCCCGGGGTGGGAGCGGTGCGTCAACGGGGCCTGATGGCGGGGATCGAGCTCCATCCGCCCGAGGGCGCCAGCCGGTGGGGGCGGAGGGTGTGCGCCGGCGCGGTGGCACGTGGCGTCCTGCTGCGACCGTTGGGCGACGTGGTGGTGGTCATGCCCCCGCTGACCACGACCGCCGACGAGATCGATCGGGTGGTCGACGTGCTGGCCGAATCGATCGACGCCGTGTGGTCCGAGGATCACCCTTGAGCAGCCGGCAGGGGCTGTCTCCTTGGTCGGCCTGGGTCGACGACTCGTGCCGGGTGGTGGAGGCCGCGGGGCAGTGGCGTCGCCCCCGGACCTTCGATGCCCGGGGACCATCCGGTCTGCTCGGCCAGGGTCTCGCCGACCATGACGGCAGGGCTGTGCCGGTCGTCTCGTTCGCCTCCAACGACTACCTGGGCCTGTCGGCCCATCCAGAGGTGGTGGCTGCCGCCCACCGGGCCCTCGACCGCTGGGGCTCCGGATCGGGCGCATCGCGGCTGGTCACCGGCTCCCGTCCCGTCCACCGAGAGCTCGAGGCGGAGCTCGCCTCGTGGAAGGGGTGCGAGCAGGCGGTGGTGTTCCCCACCGGATTCGCCGCCAACCTCTCCGTGCTGTCGGTCTTCGGGGCGGAGGGCGCCCACGTGTTCTCCGACGCGCTGAATCACGCCTCGATCATCGACGGGTGCCGGAACGCACGGGCCGCGGTCACCGTCTACGGCCACCGGGACCTCGGTCAGCTGGACGAGGCGCTGGGCAAGGCATCCGGCCGCCCCATCATCGTCTCCGACACGGTGTTCTCGATGGACGGCGACGAGGTCGACCTGGTCGGGTTGGTCGAGCTGGCGGCCCGCCATCGGGCCCTGCTGGTCCTGGACGAGGCCCATGCCGTCCTCGGTCCCGAACTGCCCCGAAGGCTGCGGGGCGACGGTGTCGACATCCTCCGGGTGGGCACACTGTCCAAGACGTTGGGGGCGCTCGGCGGATTCGTGGCCGGTCCGTCCCGATTCGTCGAGCTGTTGGTCAACCAGGCCCGGCCCTACATCTTCACCACCGCACCCACCCCCGCCGACGCCGCCGCCGCGCTGACGGCCGTCGGCATCGTCCGGTCCGAGGAGGGAGCGGCGCTGCGCTCGCGCTTGGCCGCGCTGGTGGCCCGGGTGGCGGCCGTGGTCGGCCGGGACGGCCAACGCTCGCCCATCATCCCGGTGATCATCGGCGAGGAGACGGATGCGGTCGCCGCCTCCGCCTGCCTGCTGTCCGAGGGACTGTGGGTGCCCGCCATCCGGCCGCCCACGGTGCCTCCGGGCACCTCCCGGTTGCGGATCACGTTGTCGTCCGTCCACACCGACGGGCAGGTCGATGGTTTGCTCCGCGGCCTGGTGCGGCTGGGCCTGGGCATGGGAACGGACCCGGCCGGCCGCAGTCTGGCCACCGTGTCGGCCCTGAGCGGCGCCCGTCGAGCGGGGGGTGGCATTGCGCCCTGAGCGGCTGGTGTTGGTATGCGGGACGGGCACCGAGGTGGGCAAGACCTGGGTGGCCGGGCGATTGCTGTGCGCGCTCCGGAGCCGGGGCCTGTCGGTGGCGGCGCGCAAGCCGGCCCAATCGTACGACGTCGACTCCGCAGGGGTGCGGCTGGGCGGACCCACCGACGCCGAGTTGCTGGGGGCGGCGTCGGGCGAAGATCCGGACACCGTCTGTCGCCCGTCCCGGTGCTACCCCCGGGCCATGGCGCCACCCATGGCCGCCGAGGCGTTGGGTCTCGCCGACTTCACCGTCGCCGAATTGGTCGCAGAGATGGATTGGCCCGCCGAGGCCGTTCGCATGGGGGTGGTGGAGACGGCCGGGGGTGTCCGATCGCCGCAGGCGTCGGACGGGGACTCCACCGACCTGGTCGCGGCCCTGGCTCCCGACGTGGTGGTCCTCGTCGCCGATGCCGGCCTCGGCACCATCAACGGCGTACGGCTGTCGATGGACGCCCTCCATACCGTGACGGGCGCGATGTCCTCGGCGCGGACCGTCGTGGCACTCAACCGATTCGACGGTCACCACGATCTCCACCGGCGCAACCGTCAGTGGCTGGCGGCGCGATGCGACTACGCAGTGGTGACTCTCCCGGGCGAGGCCTCCACGCTGGCCGACCTGGTGACGAAGGACTGAACCGGCCACTCTCTACCCTTCGGGGTGCGTCCCGGCACGAGGTGGCAACCGATGGTCTGCCCGTCGTTGTGCCCCGACTACACACCGAAGCCGGCGGCATCCACCACGGCGCGGCTGAAGGGCCGGGCCAGTGCCCGAAGCTCGGCGCACCCCTCTTCGCCCAGCGCCTCGTAGGGGAGGACGGCCATCCGGTCGGTGGCGTCCTCGATCTCCTGGCGGACGGCGGCCCCCGTCCCGCTGAGGGCGAGGTCGGTGTTGGCTCCGGCGCGGTCTCGGTCCGGGTCCTCGACCCATCCCCGTTGGCGGAGACGCTCGACCCCGGCGTCCCAGTCCGCATCCGACCATCCGCGGGTCGCTCGTAGGAATGCCGAGGGGACGTCCCCCGAAGCCACATGCATGACCAGGGCCTCGACGGGGTCGAGGTCGTTGATGACCAGCGCGGCGATGTGTCCGTCGCCCCGGAACTCGCGCAGCAGCGTCTGGGCATGCCACACCACCTGGTGAGGTGCCTCGGGCCAGGAGAGCCCGGCGTGGCCGGCGAACAGCGGTCGCCCGGCACACTGCTCGGTGGCGCGCTCCGCTGCGCTCCGGGCCAGCTCGGCGGCGCGCTTCATCTCGGGGGAGTCGACGGCGTCGCCCAGCATCCGGCGCAACGATGCGTCGGCTGCTTCGAGCCGGGCCTCGAGCACATCCGCGGGCGCGGCCGTGGCCCACACGTCGGTGACGGCCGTCCGGACCAACCGGGGGTTGAAGTTGTAGAACGTGGCGATCACCGTCTCGGCCCCGACCGCTCCCATGGGTGCGGCGCGCGAGGCGAAGTAGCCGGCCTCCTGCCGGATTCCCAGACGGGCATAGGACTCGGACGCCTCGGGGGCGAAGTAGATCATGCCGTGGAGGGGCTCAACGGTTCGCCAAGTCTTGCGGGCGGTGAGGGGCGACACGGGAGCCGGGGACGTCGGGTTCGGAGTCACGGCTTACGGTATCCCGAACCGAACGGGTCGGGAGCAGGCGGGCATCCAGTACCCACCGGCGTCGCCAAACGTCTCCCCGAACGACCCGGCCTGGCTGAGGTGCGCTGATGCGGCGCCCGGGTCCGACAGGGTGATCGCCGGGATGATCGTCGGATGGTCATCGGGTGGACGCCGTATAGTGCTGCCAGGGAGCAGATCGCTCGGGCGCGCCGGCGCTCGGGTCGAGGTTGGAAACGGAGTCGGCGATGTTGAACGGTGTCTCGGGCATGATCGGCGAGACGGCGGTGGTCAAGAAGGCGGTTTCCGACCGCCACCAACCGGGTTCGGTGTTCTCCCGCGGCGAGGAGTGGTACGCGGTGTCCTTGTTCCCCGGCACCACCATCGACGCCGGGACCACCGTGGTGGTAGCTGACGTCGAACGAGGACTTCTGGTCGTCTACCCCACCGATGGGGCCTGACCGGCGCGCAGCCGGTCGATGGAGCTCCGGAGCCGGTCGGCAGCCGGCAGGAACCGCCTTCGGTTTCGAGCCTGTGCGGCGCCGCGCGCACCGATCGTCCCCCGGGTGCCTACAGTGGAGATCAGGAGGTGGTCCCCATGATCATCGGTTCCGTAGGAGCGAGCATCGCACTGGCGGCGGCAGGCGTCGCCGTCTTCGTCCTGGTGGTGACGTTCTTGAAGTCGTGCCTCAAAGTGGTCCAGCAGGGCTGCGTGGGGGTGGTCAAGCGGTTCGGTGAGTTCAAGACCATCTACCAGCCCGGGCTCCACATCCTGATGCCGCTGGCGGACCGGATGGACAAGGTCGACATCCGCGAGTTCCCGCGCACGGGGGACCAACAGGCGGTCATCACCCAGGACAACGTGTCGCTGTGGGTGAGCGCCACCATCTTCTGTCAGGTGACCGACGTGAAGCTGGCCCTGTTCGAGGTCAACGACTTCGGCCTGGCCATCGACCAGATGGCCCGCACCGCGCTGCGGGCCGTGTTCGGCGAGCTGACCCTCGACCAGTCCCTGTCCGAGCGCGAGACCATCAACACCAAGATGCAGGACCACATGGCCGAGGCCACCCTCAAGTGGGGTGTCCGCCTCAACCGGATCGAGATCCTGGACATCACACCGCCCACCAACGTGCTGCAGGCCATGTCGGAGCAGAAGGAGGCCGAGCAGCACAAGCGGGCCGCCATCTTGAAGTCCGAGGGCGAGCAACAGGCCGCCATCAACAGCGCCCAGGGTCGCAAGCAGGCCAACGTGCTCGAGGCCGAGGGCCAGAAGCAGGCCTCGATCCTGGCCGCCGAGGGCCAGAAGCAGACGCTCGAGCTCCGGGCTGACGGCGAGAAGCGTGCCGCCCAGTTGCGGGGCGAGGGCGAGGCGGCCGCCCTCAACGCCATCGACCAATCGACGATCAAGGCCAACACGCTCGCCGTCATGCAGCTTCGGGCGTTGCAGGCCCTCGCCACGTCGCCCAATTCGAAGGTCGTCGTCCCCTACGAGGCGGCCGGTCTGGTCGGGGCGGCCCAGGTGCTGGTCGACGCTATGAAGGACGCGGGCGGCTCCGATGATGCCACGGTGGCCGGCAACGGGCGCGCCCCCCAGTCCAGCGTGTAGCGGGCTATTTCATCTCCACCTGGTCGAGGTACCTGTCGTCCCAGTGGGTGAAGACCTCGTCGGGCAGCTTGAGGCAGTGGGTCGGCTCCAGGGCATCGACGAAGGACCGGTCGTGGCTCACCACTGCGATGGTGCCCGGCCACTGACTGAGCATGGTGCCCACCGCCTCGATGGAGGACGGGTCGAGGTTGTTGGTGGGCTCGTCGAGTAAGAGCACGTTGGCCCGTCCCGCGGCCAGCATGGCCAGACCCAGTTTGGCTCGCTCGCCCCCGGACAGCGTCTTGGGCATCTGGTGGGCCGCCTTGCCGGCGATGCCGAACGACCCGAGCAGGGCGCGGCGCTCGGTCTCGTTGACCAGGATGGTGTCGTCGATGTTCTCGAGCACGGTGACCTCGAGATCGACCTGCTCGTGCTCCTGGGCGAAGTAGCCCACGGTCACGTTGGCCCCGAGCTCGACGGTGCCGCTGCTCGGAGACTGGACCCCGGCCAGGCAGCGCAGCAGGCTTGACTTGCCGGCACCGTTCCTGCCGATGACCACGATTCGATCACCCCGGCGGCAATGGAAGTTGACATCGTTCAGCACGACGTTGCCGCCATAGCGCACACCGAGACCGGTTGCCCGCAGGGGGACCTCGCCGGAGCGCCGGGGTGTGGGCAGGCGGAAGGTGCTCTTCCGTTCGCGCTTGTGCACCTCGGTCTTGGCCGACTCGAGGCGCTCCACCCGCTTGTCGATGGATTTGGCGATGCGGGCGCGGCGGTTGGTGCTGCCCCGCATGGAGTCGGCCAGGGTTGACAGGCGCTTGATCTCCCGACCCTCGAGCAACGACGATCGCTCCCGCTGACTCTGGTCCGCCTCGAGCTGCACCATGTACGAAGAGTAGGTCCCCTTGAACTCGTGGAGGCGCCCGTCGGAGAGGTGCAGCACCTTGTTGATCGAGCGGTCGAGCAGTTTCAGGTCGTGGGACACCACGAGGATCGCCCCCGGGAACGACTCGAGCTCCTCCATCAGCCACCGCTTGGCCGGCAGGTCGAGGTGGTTGGTGGGCTCGTCCAGGATCATGGTGTCGGGCCCCTGGAAGAGGATGCGGATCAGGTCGACCCGGCGGCGCTGGCCGCCCGAGAGGCTCTCGATGTCGTCGAGCAGGAGCTCCTGGCGCAGTCCGAGCCCGTCTGCCAGCCTGGCCATGGTCGACTCCGCCTCGTACCCGCCGTTCTCCCTGAACTGCTCCTCGAGATCGGAGAACAGCTCGATGTTCTCGGCGCTCGGGTCCTTGGCCATCTGGGTGCGAGCCTTGTTGAGAGCGTCGTCGAGCACATCGAGCCCCCGTCCGGAAAGGACGTGGGAGAAGCCGTTCGGCTCGAGCCCCAGCCCGTGGCGCACGGGCACCTGGGGCAGGTAACTGTAGGTGCCGCGGATTCGGGCATTGCCCGTCGAGCGGACGTTCCGGCCCGGCTCGTCGATGACCACCGAGATGAAGGTCGACTTGCCGGTGCCGTTGCGGCCGACCAGGCCGACCTTCTCGCCGGCGCCGACCACGAACGAGGCGTCTCGGACGAGGGTGCGGTCACCGATTTCAATGGTGAGGGAGGAGCCGACGATCATGGGTGGGGAGGTGGCCTCGTTGCGACCCGAGCACCTCCAGGTCGTGGCCGGGAGCTCCCGACACCGTCAGCCGTGCCTCAGTCTCCCACAGTCCTGCGGGCGTCCCTTGGCGCGCCGGCAGGAGGAGTGTTCGCCCGTGGCCCGCCCGCCCGCTGGCTATCCGCCCGAGACCAGGATGTCACCGCCCTCGGGCGGGGTCGGATCGTCGACCCGGTCGAGCCAGCCGGCGGGAAGATGGACCGGCCGCGGACCGTTGGTGTGCCCGCGGGGCAGGCGCATGGCCCCGGCGGGGAAGGCCAGCCCGGCATCGATGCCGGACACCAGGTCGTCGACCTCGGCCAGTGAGCTGGCCTGCGCCAGCGAGCGGCGCATGGCGGATCCGACCGGCACCCCGGTGAGGTACCAGCCGGAGTGCTTGCGGAACTGGCGCACCCCGAGATCCTCGCCGAACGAGTCGCACAGCAGCTCGGCGTGGGTGCGCATCATGGCCACGATCTCGCCCAGCGCCGGCGGCGCCTGGAGGGGACGTCCCGCGAAGGCGTCGGCCAGATCCCGGAAGAGCCACGGTCGCCCGAGGCAGCCCCGTCCCACCACCACACCGTCGCACCCAGTTGCCTCGACCATGGCCAGCGCATCGGAGGCCTCCCACAGGTCACCGTTGCCCAGCACCGGGATCGAGGTGACGGCCGACTTGAGGGCGGCGATGGCCCGCCAGTCCGCCGATCCCGAGTAGAGCTGCTCAGCGGTGCGGGCGTGCAGGGTGAGGGCGGCAACCCCTTCGTCTTCGGCGACCCGCCCGGCCCTGATGTAGGTGACATGGGCGTCGTCGACGCCGATGCGCATCTTGACGGTGACCGGGACCGACTCGGCGGCGACCACGGCGGCGCTCACAATGGAACGGAACAGCGCCGGGTGGGCGGGCAAGGCCGCTCCGCCGCCCTGGCGGGTCACCTTGGCCGCCGGGCAGCCGAAGTTGAGGTCGATGTGGTCCACCCCCACCTCGCCGACCAGGCGCCGCACGGCGGCGTGCATCACGTCGGGGTCGACACCGCAGAGCTGCACGCTGCGCACCGGTTCGTCCTCGCCGAAGGAGGCCATGCCCAGGGTCTTGGCGTTGCCCTCGACCAGGGCCCGGGCCGTGACCATCTCGCTGACATAGAGACCGGCGCCGAAGGTCCGGCACAATCGTCGAAAGGCGATGTTGGTCACGCCTGCCATCGGGGCCAGCACCACAGGGGGATCCACGGCGATGGCGCCCAACTTGAGCGTCGGCGTGGGCAGAGAGGACATGGGCAGGTGCGGCGCCACCGGCATCATGACCGGTCCCGGGCCCACAGGTCGACGATCGAGATGCCCAGCCCGGCCAGCAGAGAGCGGAGGAGGGGGAGGGACAGCCCGATCACGTTGCCGGGGTCGCCGTCGACCCCGTCGATGAACGGCGCCGACCTTCCGTCGAGGGTGAACGCCCCGGCCACGCCCATGGCCTCTCCGCTGGCGAGGTAGGCGTCCAGCTCGGCGTCCGACGTGACTCCGAACCGAACCGTGGTGGCGGCCGCTCCCGACACCTGGCGGCCACTGGGCTCGTCGATGACCGAGTGCCCGGTGAACAGGGTGCCCGACCGGCCCCGCATGGACCCCAGCCACTCCCTGGCCTGGCGCTCCGACGAGGGCTTGCCGTGGGGCCTCCCGTCGAATTCGAGCATGGAGTCGCACGCCACCACGACGGCGTCCCCTGCCGGGTCGGCCACCGCCCGGGCCTTGCGCCCGGCCAGGATGGTTACCAGGGACGCCGTGTCGTCGGCCTCGACGCCCTCCTCGTCGACCCCGCTGACCACCACCTTGGGGTCGAAACCGGCATCCCGGAGGAGTCGGAGGCGCGCCGCCGAGCCGGAGGCGAGCACCAGCGAGCGTTGGGCCATGACCAGAGCGTAGGGGTTGGGCCCGGGGACGACCGCACCCTGCGAGGCTGAGGGCGATGATGCGCCGGGCCGTTCGGCGCGCGATCCTGGTGCCATGAGCGAGACCGGCATCACCCTGGCCCCGACCCAGGTCGACCCGATGCTCGATGGCGACCACGAGCGGATGTCCCACATCGTGCTCGAGGGATTCAAACCGGAGAAGGGCGACTACATCTCGGCCGGGCCGTCGGTGGTCGAGGGGATGGTCAACGGCACGGCGGTCAAGGCCCTGTGCGGGAAGATCTGGGTGCCCGGGCGCAATCCCAAGCGATACCCGCTGTGCCCCACCTGCAAGGACATCGCCGAGGCCCGGGGCTGGAAGGTCCCGGCCGGCTGACCGTCCCCTTCGGTACCGGCGCCCTCATGGGAGCTCGGCGAGTCCCTTCCACGCCAGGTAGCCGGCGAAGGCCACCTCGACAATGATGCCGATCCGGCGGGAGTTCCTGGCCACGAAGCCATGCGTGGCATCGAGTATTGGTTCGGCACGGCCACCCGACACCGTGACCAGGCACACGGGGATGAGGACCGGCGACAAGGTCACGAGGAAGAGGATGGCGAAGGCGATGCCTTTGCCGACCAGCGCCACCGACGAACGCGTGATCTCGTGTAGGGCCGGCAGGAACAGCACCAGCGTGGAGAAGTTGACCGTCATGCCGATGGCACCCACCCCGACGAACCAGAACGTAGGCGCATCCTCCAGGCGACCTGTGGTCCGGGTCTTCTGCTCCTCGCCAGGAGTCGGCCGGCGGAGGAGGGATCGGGCGGCCAGCGCGGCCATCAACGCAGCGGCCACGAACATGATCACCGCGCCGCGCAGGGAGTGGTGCTCGTGCTCGGCCGGATGGAGGTGGTCGAGGACGGTGAGGCCCAGTACCGAAAAGGCACCGAGGGCGAGCCCGGCCCCGGCGGTCAGCGCCCAAGCCCGGGCCAGGGGCTTGGTGGACCCGCTGAGCACCAGCAGCTGGAGGGCGAGGAGCGTGGGGCTGATGGCGGCGCCGACGGCCAACGGGAGCACGGAGACCAGCAGTGCCGCCATCCGGTCAAGGTAGCCCGCTCACTTCGCGATGGGGCCGATGTGTTCGCCGGCGCCGGGACGGGGTGGCACCGGCTCCGGAACGGGGTAGCCGCCGGAGGTGCCGTCAACCCCCGGTCCGGCTCAGCTTCCGCAGAGCTCGCCGTGGTCGCGGCAGCGGGCGCGGTAGCCGCCCGGGGTGACCGCCACCGTGAGCCTCCGTCCGCAGGTGGAACAGAACCGGGGTGGGTCGAACGGGCGGCCGCACCCGGCGCAGGAGGCGCCGCCGCACCCGGTGCAGAACCCCACCCCCGGGTCGACACGGTTGGCGGTACCGTCCACGGCGTCCCTCTTCAATCCTGCGATCAGAGGACGCCGGTCAGCGCTCCGACCGGCATACGCAGGTCGGAGAGCATCTGGAGGTCCTCGTCGGCCGAGCGGCCCAGGGTGGTCAGGTAGTTCCCCACGATGAGGGCGTTGATGCCCGACGTCATGCCCATGGACTGGAGCTCCCGAAGGGTGACCTCGCGGCCGCCGGCGTAGCGGAGGATGACGCCGGGCAGGCCCAGCCGGAACAGGGCGATCCAGCGGATCGCCTCCCAGGCTGCCACCGGGTGCTCGTCTCCCAGGGGGGTGCCGGGCCGGGGGTTGAGGAAGTTCATGGGGACCTCGGTCGGATCGAGCTCCTGGAGCTGCACGAGCAGCTCGATGCGTTGCTCGTCGCTCTCGCCCATCCCGATCAGCGCCCCGCAGCACAACTCCATCCCGTGGTTGCGGACCAGCCGGCAGGTGTCGCGGCGATCGTCCCAGCTGTGGGTGGTGACCACGTTCGGGAAGAAGGACCGGGACGTCTCGAGGTTGTGGTTGTAGCGGTGGACGCCGCCCTGGGCGAAGCGACGCGCCTGGTCTTCGGTCAACAGCCCGGCACTGACGGCCACGTTGAGGCCGGTCTGCTCGTGGATGAGAGGAACCAGCTCGAGGATGCGCTGCATGGTGCGCTCATCCGGGCCCCGCACCGCCAACACGATGCAGAACTCTGTTGCACCGGCCGCCTTGGTCTCCTCCGCCGCCTGCAGGACCTCGCCGGCATCGAGGAAGGGGGTGGCCTTGACCGGGGTGTCGAACTGGGACGACTGGGAACAGAAGTGGCAGTCCTCCGGGCAACCGCCGGTCTTGGCCGACAGGATGCCCTCGACCTCGACCCCTGGCCCGCACCGGGCCAGCCGGACCTGGTGGGCCAGGGCGGCCAGTGACGTGACCCAGTCATCGGGCAGTGCGGCCAGGCCGGCCAACTCCTCGGCGGTCAGCAGCCGGTGTTCGTCGAGGAGGGCTGCCTGGGCCGCGCTCAGCCGGTTCCGGGCGGTGGACGAATCGATGTCCGGGCGGTCAGGCTCGGCCTGGCGGCGGCCCCGGTTGGGCGCCGAGAGGGTGACAGTGGTACGGATGGGGGTAGCAGTGGCATCGCCGGGCATGCCGTTACGGTAGTGGCCGCCGGGAGCCGACAGGAACGACAACAAGGGGACCACCGTGGCATGGGACTTTTCCACCGAACCGGAGTTCGAGGAGCAGCTGGCCTGGATGCGTCAGATGGTGCGGGACCGGATCATCCCGCTCGAGACGCTGTCGCTCAGTCACGAGGCCATGCTCGAGGCGACCGAGCCCCTGCAGGCCGAGGTCAAGAGCCGGGGGCTGTGGGCGTCCCATCTTCCCGTCGAGCTGGGTGGGGGCGGGTTCGGCCAGGTCCGCCTCGGCCTCATGCACGAGATCCTCGGCCAGACCCCGTACGGTCCCGTGGTGTTCGGGAACAACGCCCCTGACTCTGGAAACGCCGAGCTGCTGGCCGTCGGCATCGAGAGCTCGGGGCGGGAGGACCACCGCCAGCGATGGCTGCAGCCCCTGCTGGACGGGCGGATGCGGAGCGGGTTCTCCATGACCGAGCCCGGTGCCGGTGCCGACCCCACCATGATCGCCACCACCGCGGTGCGGGACGGGGACGAGTGGGTCATCGACGGCCACAAGTGGTTCACGAGCAACGGTTCGGTGGCCGACTTCCTCATCGTCATGGCCGTGACCAACCAGGACGTGCACCGCTACCAGGGTTGCTCGATGATCGTGGTACCGACCGACACCCCCGGGGTGGACATCGTCCGCGACGTGGCCACCATGGAGGACCCGGTCGAGCACTTCGGCAAGTTCGGCGGTCACGCCGAGATCCTCTACCGCGAGGTCCGGGTCCCCTATGAGAACCTGATCGGCCTCGAGGGTGAAGGGTTCGTCCTGGCTCAGAAGCGTCTGGGCCCCGGCCGGATCCACCACTGCATGCGCTGGCTCGGCCAGTCCCAGCGGGCCTTCGACATGCTGTGCGAACGGGCGGTGTCCCGCACGACCCACCACTCGCTGCTGGCCGAGAAGCAGACCATCCAGAACTGGGTAGCCGACTCCCGGGCCGAGATGACGGCGGCGCGGCTGATGACCCTGTACGCGGCGTGGAAGATGGACAGGGAGGGTGCCTCCGCCGCCCGGGTGGAGGTCGCCATGATCAAGTACTACGGAGCCGCTGTCCTCTACAACGTCATCGATCGGGCCATTCAGGTACACGGCGCCCTCGGGTTCTCCACCGACCTGCCGCTGGAGTCGATGTACCGCCACGCGCGGGCGGCGCGCATCTACGACGGTCCCGACGAGGTCCACAAGGTGACCGTGGCCCGCCAGACCTTGAAGGAGTACAAGCCGGTCGACGTGCCCACCGAGCACGTTCCCACTCGGCGGGCAGAGGCCATCGAGCGGTTCGCCCACCTGCTCGAGGTGCAGACCGCCGACCACTGACCGCCGCCGTCGCCGAGGACCCGCGCCGGCGGTGGGCACGCCGACGCGGCTGCGGCGTCGAGGCCCGTCAGTAGCGGTAGGTGTCCGGCTTGTAGGGGCCGTCGACCGACACTCCGATGTACTCGGCCTGCTCCTTGGTGAGGGTGCTCAGGTGGACCCCGAGCGCGTCGAGGTGCAGCCGGGCCACCTTCTCGTCCAGGTGCTTGGGGAGCACGTACACCTTGTTCTCGTAGTCGGCGGCGTTGTTGAACAGCTCCATCTGGGCCATGGTCTGATTGGTGAACGAGTTGGACATCACGAAGCTCGGGTGACCGGTGGCGTTGCCCAGGTTGAGCAGACGCCCCTCGGAGAGGATGATCACCGCGTGGCCGTCGGGGAAAACCCACTTGTCGACCTGGGGCTTGATGTTGACCCGCTCGATGCCGTCGATCTTCACGAGCCCGGCCATATCGATCTCGTTGTCGAAGTGGCCGATGTTGCCCACGATGGCCTGGTGCTTCATCTGCGCCATGTGGTCGGCCGTGATCACGTCCTTGTTCCCGGTGCAGGTCACGAAGATGTCGGCGGTGCCGAGCACATCGTCGAGCGTCGCCACCTGGTAGCCCTCCATGGCGGCCTGCAGGGCGCAGATCGGGTCGATCTCGGTCACCACCACCCGGGCGCCCTGGCCGCGGAGTGAATCGGCACAGCCCTTGCCCACGTCACCGAAGCCGCACACCACGGCGACCTTGCCGCCGATGAGCACATCGGTGGCCCGGTTGATCCCGTCGATCAAGGAGTGACGGCAACCGTACTTGTTGTCGAACTTGGACTTGGTGACCGCATCGTTGACATTGATGGCAGTGAACAGCAGTTCGCCGGTCTGCTCCATTTCGTTGAGGCGGTGCACGCCGGTCGTGGTCTCCTCCGAGACGCCCTTGATCCCACGGGCCATGGTGGTCCACCGGGAGGGGTCCTGTGCCAGGCCTCGGGTGAGCACGTCGAGGACGACAGCGAACTCCTCGGAGTCTGCCGTGGCGGGGTCGGGAACGGCGCCGGCCTTTTCGAATTCGACGCCTTTGTGGACGAGGAGGGTGGCATCGCCGCCGTCGTCGAGGATCATGGTCGGCCCCTCGCCGGGCCACGACAGGGCCTGCTCGGTGCACCACCAGTACTCCTCCAGCGATTCGCCCTTCCAGGCGAAGACCGGAACGCCCCGGGGCGAATCGACCGTCCCTTCAGGTCCGACCGCCACCGCCGCCGCAGCATGGTCCTGGGTGGAGAAGATGTTGCAGCTGGCCCAGCGCACTTCGGCTCCCAGTGCGGTGAGGGTCTCGATAAGCACCGCGGTCTGGATGGTCATGTGCAAGGAGCCGGTGATCCGGGCCCCGCGCAGCGGCTGTTCGGCACCGTGCTCGGACCGCATGGCCATGAGGCCGGGCATCTCGTGCTCGGCCAGCTGGATCTCCTTGCGACCGAACTCCGCCAGGGAGAGATCGGCCACCTTGAAGTCGGGGTGTTGGTGCTCGCTGGTCACGGGACTCCTTCGTCGTGGCCGGCCACGGGATGGACCGGAGTGAGTGGGCGCAGGGCCCACGACCCTGCGCTGGTCGTATCGGGGCAGAACCCACCGATGGTGGAGGTCCCCGGCCCCAAGACGCAACAGGGGGATGGTAGCCCAATCGGCCGAGTGGTCCCAGGCTCGATGGGAGTGCCGACGGTCAGAGGGTCGGCCTGGAGCGGGCAACAAGGTCATGAGGTTCGACGAAACTGCCCAGGGCACCTGTGGGGCGCCATCGACAGCGAAAGGGGACCCGATGATGGCGCCTGGCCCTCGGATGTCCCGCCGTTGCGCTGTACCATCGCCTTCGACGCCTTCGTCATCGCCGTGGCCGACATCGTCGACCTCGAACCGGTGGCTGGTGTCCGGTGGGCAAGGGGGAGGGTGACGATGATGATGGATCGAAGCATCGGTCGGTCGGGCGGTCGGGCCGGGTTCTTCGGCCGGGCAGCCCGCGGCACGGCGCCGGTGTCGGGCGGCCTGAGCCGATGGCGGTTGACCGGCGTGCTGCTCGGCGTGTGCGTCATGGGCGCCGGGCTCCTGGCCTCGTGCGGGTCCTCGTCGACGACATCAGGATCGACCCCGAGCAGTTCCAGCGGCGGTCGCGCCCTGCTGGTGGGGACGTTCCAGGGACACGCCGGACAGTTCAAGACCATCCAGGCCGCGGTCAACGCGGCCAAGCCGGGCGACTGGATCCTGGTGGCGCCGGGCGACTACCACGAGACCACCGACGAGTCCGGAGCCGCCCTCGACCCGGCCCACGGCTACGCGGCGGGGGTGGTGATCACCACATCGGGCATCCACCTGAGGGGGATGAACCGGTCGACGGTCATCGTGGACGGCACCAAGGCCGGGTCCACCGGGGAGTGCAGCTCGAACCCCGGGCAGCAGGACCTCGGTACCACGGCATCGGACGGCAGCACCGTCGGGCGCAACGGCATCGTGGTCTGGAAGGCCGACAACGTCAGCATCGACAACCTCACGGCCTGCAACTTCCTCGGTGGGAGCGGCGCCTCCGGCAACGAGATCTGGTGGAACGGTGGGGACAGCAGCGGCAAGATCGGCCTGACGGGCTACTCGGGTAGCTACCTGACCGCCACCTCCACCTACTTCGGCGCCCAGACACCGGCGGCGGCCCTGCAGATGTCCGAGACGACCGCCGCGCAGTACGGGATCTTCTCCTCCAATTCGGCCGGCCCTGCGGCGTGGAACCAGGTCTATGCGAGCAACTTCAACGACTCGGGAATGTACGTGGGGGCGTGCCACCGGGTCTGCGGCATCACCATCAACCACGCCTGGATGGAGTACAGCGCCCTCGGCTATTCGGGTACCAATTCGGGCGGGCCGATGATCATCGAGAACTCACAGTTCGACAACAACAAGGACGGGTTCGACACCAACACGCAGATCAACGGGGATCCGCCGGCGCCACAGGACGGTGCCTGCCCGAACAACGGGATCAGCCCCATCACTCACACCCATTCGTGTTGGGTCTTCATGCACAACGACCTTCACGACAACAACAATCCCAACGTCCCCCAGGCCGGCACGGCCAGCAAAGGGCCCACTGGGACCGGGATGACCCTGTCCGGTGGCCGCAACGACACCGTGATGGACAACACCTTCACCAACAACGGGGCGTGGGGGTTCCTGATGGTTCCCTACCCGGACTCGGGGACTCCGGACCTGGGCCAGACGTGCTCGGGAACGGGCGGTGTGGAGAACGCCGCCTTCGGCTGCATCTACGATCCGATGAACAACGCGTTGCTGCACAACACGTTCGGCCACAATGGGTTCTTCGGGAACCCGAGCAATGCGGACTTCGGGCAGATCACCATCAACACGGGCAAGCCGCAGAACTGCTACGTCGGCAATACCGCTCCCAACGGCAGTGTGCCGGCAGATCTCGAGCGGGCCCAGCCCACCTGCGGCAAGTTGACCACGGCATCGAACACGGCTGGGCCGCTGCTCAATGAGGTGCTGTGCGACACCGGGACCACAAGTTCCTGCACGCCCGGCTCGGCCTACCCCCAGTCGACCGGGGTCATCATGCACCCGCTTCCCAGCCTTCCCACCATGCCCAACCCGTGCACGGGTGTGCCCGACAACGCGTGGTGCTCGGGGGGGAGACCGGTCTGAGCGCCGGCCGGACCCCGACGATCGAACTGTCAGCCAGCCGCCACGCGCTCGTCGCCCGTACACCGGTACGGAGAGCGCTACCCCAGCGCGCTCGCCGAACCGTGGGGGCATGGTGCTTCGCCGACCACATGGGCCCGGTGTCCCCTGACTCCGACCCGGTGGGAATCGGGCCGCATCCCCACATGGGCCTGCACACGGTGACCTGGCTGGTGGAGGGGGAGCTGCTGCACCGGGACAGCCTCGGGTCCGAGCAGACCATCCGGCCCGGCCAGCTCAATCTGATGACCGCCGGGGGCGGGGTGAGCCACGCCGAGGAGCTCACGGAGCAATTCCGGGGCGGCCTGCACGGCATCCAATTGTGGGTGGCTCAGCCGGATGCGACGAGGTGGGGCGCGCCGGCGTTCGAGCATCACGCCGAACTGCCCCAAGTGGAGCTGACCACCGGCACGGCCACGGTGTTGGTGGGTGAGCTGGCAGGGACGGCCTCACCGGCCCGGACGGACACGGCGTTGGTCGGGGCCGAGCTCCGGCTGCGACCGGGCTCGCCACTCGTCCCGCTGGAGACGGGCTTCGAGCACGCGCTGGTGGTGTTGGCGGGAGCCGTCGAGGTCGACGGACAGTGGGTCACCTCCGGCCATCTCGGCTACCTCAGCCCTGGTCGCGACGAGGTCGCCCTCGGCACCACCGACGACAGCCGCGTGTTGCTCATCGGCGGCACACCCTTCGGATCCCCCATCGTGATGTGGTGGAACTTCGTGGGTCGGTCCCGTCGGGAGATGGCCGATAGTGGGTCCGAGTGGAACGCCGGGGCAGAGCGGTTCGGGGAGACCGGCTCGCCCATGGCCCGGATCCCCGCGCCGACGCCACCATGGCGTGATCCCGTCGGGTAACCCCGATGCGACGTCCCGGTCGGCTCGTCCCTGACGGGCCGATCGGTGCGCGGCCAATCCCGCTCATGGTGCCTGAACCGATGCCGACAGGGGCTGAGCGGAGGACGATTCACCGACCCCCAGTGTGTAGATGCCCGGCACCGTCGTCCAGTTCCCTCCGACGAAGGCCTGGAACTTGGAGGCCGGCACGGACAGGGTGACGGTCCGGGTCTGGCCGGGGTCGAGCGTCACCGGCGAAAACGCCACCAGTTGGGCCGGCGGTTCGCCGGCACCGGACGGGTAGGTGAGGTAGGCCTGCGGCACGTCGATCCCCGTCCTGGCCCCGATGTTGCTCACTCGTACGGCGACGGCGAAGCCGCGGCGGGTGTGGGTGACGACCAGGCCGCCGAGCGCGAAGCGGGTGTACGAGAGGCCATAGCCGAATGGAAACAGCGGTGTGATGCCGGTGGCGTTGTTGTAGCGGTAGCCCACCAGCAGGCCCTCGGAGTAGGAAGCGGTCAGGTCGGTGCCGGGCCATTGGGCCGGGGAGCTGACTGCCGCCCGGGCGTCCGACGTCGGGAAGGTGACCGGCAATCGCCCGGACGGATTGACGTCGCCGTACAGGAGGGCGGCGATGGCAGCACCGTCCTTCTCCCCCGGGTACCACCCTTCGATGACGCCGGCGACCTGTCCCAGCCAGGGCATGAGCACGGGGCCGCCGGTGTTGAGCACGACGACGGTCCGCGGGTTGGCGGCGGCGACGGCGGTGATCAGAGCGTTCTCATTGCCAGGCAGGGTCAGAGACGGCCGATCGAAGGCCTCGGAGCTGAAGTCCCCGGCGAAGATCACGGCCACGTGGGCCTTGCGGGCTGCGTCAACCGCGGACGCGATCTGGTCGCTGACGTACTGCCACCCGAGGGTGAGGGTGCTCGGGGTGATCGTCGACTCGCCCGATGGCGTCAGCTTGTCGAAGGGCTTCCAGTCGAGGTGCACCTGGTAGGCGTGGCCAC
Organism: Acidimicrobiales bacterium; assembly: GCA_015478655.1. Taxonomy (GTDB): domain Bacteria; phylum Actinomycetota; class Acidimicrobiia; order Acidimicrobiales; family RAAP-2; genus Bog-756. The sequence goes on from JADMIJ010000002.1 coordinate 112,592, forward strand.
CGGTGAGGGACACCGTCTGCGCCCACCGGCCACGGGCGTGGCTGAGGGTGTCGGCGACGGCCGGCGACCCGTCCAGGGTCAGGCTGGCTCCGCCGGATCCCTGGAGCGAGAGGGTGTACAGGCCTGTGCGGGGTGGGGTGAGCGTGCCTGTCCAGGTGGCGACGACGTCGGCCCACCCTGCCGGCAACACGATGTCCGAGCGGGTGGGGGAGGGCGCCCCGCCCAGCGCAGGTCTGCCCCCGAGGGAGAGTGGATGGCGTAGCCGGTCCACCGCCGCTGAGGCCGGCGTATGGGGCAGGAGAGGGCTGATCGAGGGGTGGGGACGAATGGACGCGTCGATCGAGGGCTCGATGCTCTGGACCGACATCGGCCCGGTGTCCGGATCTGTCTGGGTGAGGGTGAGAGTCAGCCCGTGCCCGGCGCCCGAGGAGGGGGTCAGGACGCTGGAGGGGATGGCGGGAAGCGGTCCGGTGGTGCTGCCCCCGTCCGAGAAGGAGACGGATGTGTGGGAGCCGGCGCGCTTGCGGATGGCGGCGACCGGGGTCGAGGTGAACGGCGCCACGACCCTCGAGCTGCCGAGGCCGGTGGTCACGGCCTGCGGGCCGGCGTCGGCGCCGATCACGGCCACCGACCTGGCCCGGGAGGCGGCCAGGGGCAGGATCCCGCGCTCGTTCTTGAGCAGCACGGCCGAACGCTCGGCGGCGATCAGGGCGAAGTCGGTGTGCGACGGGGTGTCGACCACGGAGCCGGGGGAACCGACGTCCTGGTGACCGACGAGATCGTGGGCGAACATCTGTGTGAGGACCTTGGTGACGGCGGCGTCGACCGCGGGCATGGGGAGCAGGTGCTCGTGCACCAGCCTTCCCAGCTGCGCGGCGTTGGACGGTTTGATCAGGTCGGTCCCGGCGGCGAGCGCGGCAACCGGGTCGTGAACGGAGCCCAGGTCGGAGCGGACGAAGCCGCTGAATCCCCACTGGCTGAGCAGGTTCAACAACCCCTGGTCCTGGCACTGGTAGGTCCCGTTCAGCTGCGGATAGGCGCACATCACCGCCGAGACGTGGGCCTGGGTGACCGCGGCCCTGAAGGGAGGCAGATAGATCTCCTGCAGGGCGCGTTGGGGCACCGCATCATCGAGCTCGCCGCGATCGGTCTCCTGGCCGTAGACCGCGAAGTGCTTGGCCATAGCCATGGCCCCGCCGGACTGGATCCCCTGGATGTCGGCGACTCCCATGGCCGAGACCACGGCTGGATCCTCGCCGAACCCCTCGTAGCCCCGACCGTTCTGGGGCACGCGATCGATGTTGAGCGTCGGGCCCTGGATGACGTCGATGCCCTGCCCGTTGGCCTCGGATCCCTGGACCTGGCCGTAGGCGTGGGCGATGGCGGTGTCGAAGGTGGCGGCGATGCCCAGGGGGGCGGGTAACTGGGTGACATGGACGGCGCCGAATGCCAATCCTTGGGGCCCGTCCTGGAGGGTGAGGGAAGGTATGCACAGCCGCCGGGCGCCGGCGTTGACGTTCTCGTAGACGCCGGAGTTGACAAGGACGGTCATGCCGAACTTCTCCGCCGCGGTCATGCGGCGGAGCACCGTCCGGGCCAGGGCCGACGGCGTCGCCTGCCGGTCCATGGCGGCCTTCAGCCACGGGCACCGCGAGGCCAGGTCGGGACTGGTCGGGGCGGCCGCAGGGGCACTGGGGGTTGCCGTGCCCTCAGGGGTGCCGTTGACCTGGTCGGCGACCTCGCCCGGAACCGGGCTCTCGGCCACCAGCAGGACGATCAGGGCAAAGGCGGCCAGCGCCACAGCGACGGGCAGGCGCCACGATCGGGGCAGTCTCGGCCGGTTCCGCCGCTGCGGCTGAGGGTCGTCGGAGGAGGGGTTCACGGGCTCGGCGGCCAAACATAGCGACGGTCGGCCGACTTCCGTGGTCGGTGGCGTTGCGTCAGATGTAAGTAACGCGCTAATGTAACTGTGTAATCACCACAGGAGGAGCCAATGAGACACGCACACGAGGGCTTCGGACGCAGGGCCTCGGCCGGCGAAGACAAGCCGTCTGCGGAAGGCCTCGCCGGCTGGCTCGCCGGCCGCCTACCCGAGGACTGGTTCGAGACCGCACCAACCGTCACCGTCGACCGTGACGAGATCCTCATCGTGGGAAGGGTCCCCGCACCCGACCTCCCGGATGGCGATGACGACGTGAGCCGAGCGGCCGGCGAGGCGGGGCGGATCACCCGGTTTCGCGAGGACACGCGCGACGAGCGAATGGCCATTGCCCGCGAGGCGGAGCATCGGTTCCGACGGAGCGTGGCGTGGGGAGCGGAGGTCGGTGAGACGGCTGCGGTGTTCACCAACCTGTCGGTACCGGTCATGACCCGCCTCCGGCAGCCGGAACGACTCGTCCTCGACACGCTCGTCGACAGTGGGGTGGCCCGCAGCCGTTCCGACGCGCTGGCCTGGTGCGTGAAGCTGGTGGCATCCCACACCGACGAATGGCTGCGGGATCTTCGCTCCGCCATGGAGACGGTGGAGACCGTCCGCAAGCAGGGTCCCCCGGCGGCATAGACGCGCCGCAGGGCCTCGCTAGTCTTCCGTTGGTGAAGGGCGGCCAGCGGCCAGGATCGAGCTCGGCGAGAAGGGCGATGTCCTGTGGGCAGCCGGGTCGGTTGGGACCCCTGGCGATCGCCGCCATCGCCGTGGTCGTCATCATCGCAAGTCTCGTCGCCATCGGCACCGCGGCGGTCCCGGCGGCTTCCTCTGCCGCCACCGATCCGGCGGGGTGGACGGTCTACCACCACGACGCCGCGGGCAGCGGTGTGACCGGGTCGGTGTCCGCCGTGGACTCCACCCAACCCAAGTGGGCATCCACCGTCCTTGACGGCCAGCTCTACGGTGAGCCCCTGGTGTCGGGAGGCCGGGTCTACATGGCGACGGAGAACGACACGGTCTATGCATTGTCGGCCACCGACGGCGCCGTCGTCTGGGAGAGGCACCTCGGAAGCCCTGTGCCTGCGTCATCGCTGCCGTGCGGAAACATCCAGCCCACGGTGGGCATCACCGGCACACCGGTCATCGACGAGTCCCGAGGTGAGCTGTTCGCGGTGGCCGACGAGGTGGTCGGCGGGAGATCGGCGCACGTCCTCGTCGGGCTGAGCGTGGCCTCCGGCAAGACGGAGATGACCCAAGACGTCGATCCGGGGGGAGTGAACACGGACGCCCTGTTGCAACGGACCGGCCTGACCCTCGACGCCGGGCAGGTCATCTTCGGGCTCGGCGGCAACTACGGAGACTGCTCCACCTACCGGGGAAGGGTGGTGGCCGTCAACGAGTCGGGGGGCCCGGCGGTGGACTTCACGGTCGATGCAGGGGATGGCCAGGACAAGGGCGCCATCTGGATGGGAGGCGGGGCGCCTGCCGTCGACGGCAGCGGCAACATCTGGGTGGGCGTCGGCAACGGATCGGTGACATCGGCGGCCCGCGCCTACGACTACAGCGACTCGGTGCTCGAACTCTCGCCATCGCTGCGGCTCCTGCAGTTCTTCGCCCCGACCAGCTGGGCCTCGGACAACCAGCAGGACCTCGACCTCTCGATGGTGCCGGCGCTGCTTTCGAACGGCCAGGTGATTGTGGCGGGAAAGTCGCGCACTGCCTATCTCCTCAACGGGGCGCGCCTCGGGGGCATCGGTGGACAACTGGCCACGCGTGGATCAGTGTGCAGTGACGACATCGATGGCGGCAGCGCCGTGGTGGGAACGGTCGCCTACCTTCCCTGCCTCAGTGGTGTCATCGCCGTCCAGGCAGATGCCTCTCCGGCGAGGCTTCGCATGCTCTGGAGCTCGGGGACCGGTGGCGGACCCCCGATCGTGGCGGCCGGCCTTGTGTGGACGATCGGACAGAACGGCGTCCTGTACGGCCTCAACCCGGGCACGGGGGCGGTGCAGCAGCAGGCCTCTGTCGGCACACCGGCCAACCACTTCCCCACACCGAGCGCGGGTGACGGACTCCTCCTGGCCGCCGCACAGGATCGCGTGGTCGCCTTCGCGGCCTCCTCGCCAGGTGCGACCGCGACCACCGCACCAGCGGCCGCCACCACCATCCCGGGGAGCCGGGCCGCCCAAAACAACGCCACGACGAGCACTGCGAGCAAGGGTCCGTCATCGGTGGCCGAGGTGGTCGTCGTTCTCGTCGGACTGGCGGTGGTCGGTTCCATCGGTTGGCTCCTTTGGCGGCGGCGGACCGCCAAGTCCAGATAGTGGCTCTTCGGAATGAGCAGGGTCTGGCGTGAGCGAGAGCGAGCACTTGGCTCTGCGCGGCAGAACGGTATCCCACAGAGCCGGTGCTCAGGGATACGCCTGGCAGTCCGGGCGAGGCCGGGAAAATTTCCACCTCGCTCATACGCGATGACATCGCCCACTGGCAAACGTCTGATAGACGACACGACGCTGCGCAGTGTTGCCGGACTACCAGACGGGAGACGCAATGGACATCATCAACTTGGGTGCGACAGACGGGTTGCCCCCCGTGAACTGGGCGAACGTCGTCGAGAAGCTCGATGCCGGATCGCCGCCGGCTCCAGACGCCCACAACGCTCGCACGACGTGGCTCTCGACGGTGAACGAGGATGGGAGCCCGCACGTGACGGCGGTCGGTGCGCTGTGGCTGGACGGAAACTTCTGGTTCCAGACCGGATCGGGTACCCGGAAGGGCCGGAACGTCGCTCGCGACCCGCGCTGCTCGATCGCGGTGTCAATTCGTGATGCAGATGTCGTGGCCGAAGGTGAGGCAGAGCGGGAGACCGACCCGCTCACACTGACGCGCCTTGCCAAGGCCTGGGCGGACCAGGGCTGGCCCGCCGAAGTGGATGAGACCGGGTCCGGTATCACCGCTCCTTTCAATGCGCCGTCGCAAGGACCACCGCCGTGGAACGTATTTCGCATCAAGCCACATTCGGTGACCGTCGTACTGGGCACCGAGCCGGGCGGGCTGACTCGTTTCAGGTTCTGACTTCAGCCAGCGAGGCGCTTGCCCGGCCTCGCCGGTCGGTGAGGTCGTCGAGTCACGCTCCGGTCATCCAGCCGCTCTTTCGGCCCCAGCCCGGGGCGCATAGATAACGGCTCGGAACCGGTGATCTGGGGCAGGCTGGCGTCTGTGGATGCCAGCGAACGCGACCGTTTGGCAGCGCGCCCTCTGGCCGTACAGCGTTCGAGGTTGTTCGACCAGCACGCCGGGGCCTACGACCGGTTCCGGCCGA
>JADMIJ010000084.1 GCA_015478655.1 Acidimicrobiales bacterium
ACGTCGGCTGTTCGATGGTCAGGCTTGGCTTCCGGTTCCCACCTGAACAGTTACAGCATTTCTTACCTCAAGTCCGCAATCGGCCCCGCGTATTGGGGTGAAACGATCGATCTTTCAGGACAAATCGACGGCGCCACATTTGTGCAGTTCGACCGGCGCTGCGTTCCGGACATGTCGGCGCGCTAGCTCGCGGGCGGGAGGAAGCGGACTTTCCAGATCTTTGAACCTATTCGGGCATCTGCTTACGAGCCGCCCCTTCTTGTCGTAGTCAACGTCGGTCAAAGGGGACCCACACTGCTCGCAGTTGATCGGCTGAATCGAATGTCCAAACGACTCGGTGTACGCCATGTCGTCAATTCTCCCTCAGGGCCGGGCTGCGAACCACGCCCAAAGCCAACGATGCCAACTCGATCCACACGGATCATCGGATGCTGGCCGGATTGCATCTAGCGAAATTGGACGATGAGCTCTACATTCCAGTCTTTGTGTCAATGCAGGAAAGGGTACTCAGGCGACCTGGAGTTTCGATCGCGCACGGATCGCGCACGAAATCAGTCAACGCTCCGAACAGTCGGGATGTGCACCCGGCTGACCTGCACTTATCGGGTGGAGGTGAACGGACTCGAACCGTCGGCCTCTACATTGCGAACGTAGCGCTCTACCAGCTGAGCTACACCCCCCGGGGTGCCCGAAGAGATTAGCCGCCTCGGCCGGTGCCGCCTTCATCCCAAGCGGGCCTGATCGAGCGGAGGGATGCAGCGCGCGATCCCCCGGTCAGGGTTGAGCCAGCTCGGATCTCTACGGCCCCACCGGGGCGGTCGTGGTGGTCGGTGGAACAGTCGTCGTGGTCGTCGTGGTCGTGGCGGGGTGGGTGGTGGTCGTAGTGGTCGGTGGGACGGTCGTCGAAGTGGGATTGATGGTTGTCGTGGTGGTGGGGGAAACGGTCGTCGTAGTGGGGCTGCTTCCCGGTGCTCCCGTCGAATCCGGGGGCGGCACAAACGTCCACATGCCGAACGCGCAGTTTGCTGGTTGGGCCGCCACCACCACATCGACCCCGGGCAGGGCGCTGAAGGCCCACACGCCTATTGGCGGCCCAGTTTGGAGACAGGCCAGCGCTGGGGCAGTTGTCATCAACGAGCTCAATGTTCCCAGGTACTGCACGGTGCCGAACGAGGTGGGGGGTGTAACGGGAGCGAGGGCGACGGTGATGCCATTCCACACTCCGGTCGTGGTGAAGCCGGTACCCGGCGGGATGATCGGGGCGGTGACGGTGGGCCCGGTCTGGTAGTCCTTGGCGGCGGGGGCGTTGCCCAGCAGAGCGGCCAACATGGCCGGATTGTTGCCGTCCATCCCCAACGCCCAGATTCCCAATCCGCCAATGTGGAACGAGTCCGCCAGCTTGGCCTTCAGCGCCAGAGACGTCGGGTTGTCGAAGAAGGTCTCATGCCATTGCGTTCCTACTTGGTACGCCGTCCACGCTGTCTGAGTCGACGGGTCCCAGTAGGTCGGGTGTCCTGACGCGGCGATCTGTCCGCTGCTGAGAGGTCTCTCGCCACCGGTCGGTTGGGCGTTCCGGGTTCCATCCGCGGTGGGCCAGTCGTATCCGTAGAAGGGCACGCCGAGGATCACCTTCTGCGGTGGCATCACCGCAGTGAACTGCTGGAGCGCCTCGGTGTCGTTGTATCCCCCGCCGGTCAGCGGTGCGGTGGCGCTCGGAGTCACCCGGTCGTTCATGTCGTAGGCCATCACGAAGAAGCCATCGAGCGCCGGCGCCAGAGCGGCTACGTCGTAGAAACCAGCGGTGTCCGACGCCGCGCTGGCATACGTGGCCATCGTGACCTGCCAGTGGGGATTCGCGGCGTGCAGTGCTCCGGACACCTGGGTGATGAGGGCCGTCAGGCCTCGTCGATCGCCACTCCCCTCACCTTCGAAATCAAAGTTGACACCGTCGAGGTTCTTGGCGGAGACCGCAGCGATCAGAGCCGACGACAGCCGGGGCCCCGCGGTGGGGTCCGAGGTGATGGCATCGAGCGAGCTCTGGCTGAAACAAGTCACGGTGAGCACCACCCGATCTCCCGCCGCATGCGACCTGGTGACCAGATTGGCGAGGTCCTGGCTCTCGTAACCGTTCCACCCGGATCCACTCTGGTCGAGGGTGCCATTGCCATTGGCATCGACGCTGAAGTAGGCCAGTGTGGTCAGGTTGTTGACGTCGAATCCTGAGGATTGGGGGAGCGTCCAATACGGGGCGTAGCCGAAGATCTCATGGGACTTCAGTGGAGGGGAGCCCGCCAAGGATGGCGGCGCCGGCGCCGGCGGCGCCGTGGCGGCCGGAAGAATCACCGGATCATGCGTCTGGGACGCCTGCACGCCGTTGCCACGGCTCTGCGGGATCCCGCGATGACGTAAGGCGCCACTCGCAGAGGATTCGAACGACGTGCTCGTGCTGCCGGCCAGGAGGACGAGTGCGAGCAGAGCCACCACGATCGGCCCGATCCGGCGCTTGCCGAGGCCATGACCGGGGTCGCCACTGCCGGTGTGCAGGCGGAACCACCGATGCCAGGCGCCGACAACCACGCTCGCAGCACCGACGATGGAACCTGCCTCCCGTTCGGTCGGTGACGCCAGAGACCGAGCCGATTCCTGCCCGGCTGCGGCGGCCCGGAGGAAGCGGCTCACTCCGGGAGCCGGGGCCACGAACCTGGTCGCGCAGTCGTCGGCGAACCCGCTACCTGCGGCCACGGTGATGGCCACGACCCGACCGCGAGAGCCGTCAGGCAGTTCGGCGACCTCCTCGGCGGTGACACCTTCCACCACCGACCACGGCACCAACGACGGCACCACGTCGGACCACTCCGACGGTCCGATGACTAGTCCCAACCCGGTGGTTCGCAGGTCGAACCGCATCGCGGCCGTCCGCCGGTCCAAGAACGGTTGGGGGGCTCCGACGCCATCGTTGTCGGGCGCGGGTGCCGGAAGGCCGATCAGGCGCGACAGGACGACCTGATCAACAGGCAAATGTGCTCGGGGTGGACGGCGGAAGGGTCTCATGGGTTCTCGGTTGAGAAGCTGCGCGGACGGACGGCGTCGGTTTCGGGTGCCGCCGTATGGCCGCGGTCAGAGTGCCACTTGCTCCATTTAATACCAGGCACAAGGGTAATCGCTACCCTGATTTGGCCAAATTTGAGTGAAATAGCGGGCCACGCAAGGCCGGGAGGCCCCGAAAGCGGCCCTCCTAAAGAATTGTCCCCGCCATTCCGACAATTACCCCGCGGGCCGTCGATTCGTGGCGAAACCAAAGTGGTCATCCAGATGAAGTGTCCGATTCTCAACTTCCCAACGGGACGGTAGGTCCATGATCTTCGTCGAGGGCTTCCGTCTCTTCTTCGTGCTGGCCGGCTCGCTGGCCGGATTCGAAATCGGCCGCAACGTCAACAGCGGCTCCCACGCGCCGGTTGTCGGGCTGCTCTTGGGGGCGGCCATCACCTACGTCCTCGGCGGCGCGGCCGGACGCCTGATCGACAAGGCCCTGCAGCAGACGGTCTTCCTCTTCCGAAAGACGCCGCCCGGCGAGATATTCGCCGCGTCGATCATCTCGACCACGGGAATGCTACTCGGACTCGTCATCGGCCTCCCGCTTCTGCTCGTCCTCCGACCCGGATTCGCGGTGCTCATCGCCGCCGTCTCCTCGTGGACCCTGGCGTCGCTCGGTTGGCGGCTCGGCGCCGTCAAAGGTCGTCAGATCGTTGCCGCTGCCGGCCTCTCTCGAATTCTGGCCCCGCAATTGCAGCCGCACCCGGGCCAGGCTCTGCTCGTCGACGGGTCTGCTGTCATGGATCGATTCCTCATGGTGCTGGGTCGCGCCGGACTGCTTCCCGGCGGCCTGGTCATCCCCCAGTTCGTCATCGACCATGTGCGCGCCGTGGCCGAGTCACCCGACCCGGTGAGCTCCCGTCGCGCCTTGCGGGGGCTGGAGTCGCTCGAGGCGCTACGGGAGTTGGGTGTACCTGTGCATGTGGCGCGGGACGAGGTGCCTGAAGTCGATGATCCGACCATCAAGCTCCTGACGGTGGCCCGTCGGGTCGGACTGAGGATCGGCACCTGCTCGAGCAATGTCGTGGATGAAGCGGTGCGATGGGAACTGGCAGTTGTCGACCTGCGCGAAGTGGCCAACGCCCTGACCCGCGACCGTCTGCCCGGTGAGCGACTGGCTGTCGAGCTGATCAGAGAGGGACGCCAGCCCCGTCAGGCCGTCGGCTACCTCCCGGACGGCGACATGGTCGTGGTCAACGATGCAACCCACCTGGTCGATCGGGGGATGGTGGGCGTCACCGTGCTCTCGACCCGACCGACCAGCCAAGGGGTCATGGTCTTCGCCAAGCTGACCCCCGAAAGCGGGGAGTCGGACGAAGAGCACTGTGACCTCTCGTCGGCCGAGCGGCCGCTCGCAGGGTAAGCAAAGTCGGCGCCGCGTGACCGGTGCCGGCCGATCAGGGCCGCCTACGCATCCTTGACGGCGGCAACCAGCTTGGCCAGCGTGTCCTTGGCATCCCCGAACAGAAGGGTCGTCTTCTCGTCGAACAGCAATTCGTTGTCGATGCCGGCGAATCCAGGGCGCATCGATCGCTTGAGGAAGACGATGTTCTCCGCATCGTCGGCGTTGATGATCGGCATGCCGTAGATGGGGCTTCCGGGTGTGTTCTTGGCGGCCGGATTGACGGTGTCGTTGGCGCCGATCACCAGGGCCACATCGGCGGTAGACATCTCGGGATTGGCCTCGTCCATCTCCTTCAGTTCGTCATAGGGGACGTTGGCTTCGGCCAGCAAGACGTTCATGTGGCCGGGCATGCGTCCAGCGACCGGGTGGATGGCGTAGAAGACCTCGACGCCGCGCTCCATCAACAGGTCGGCGAGCTCGCGTGCCGTGTGTTGGGCCTGGGCCACGGCCAATCCGTAGCCGGGGATGATGACCACTTTGCGGGCATAGGCCAGCAGGACGCCGATGTCCTCAGGAGTACCGGCCTTCACCGGTCGGGACTCCGCCGAGCCGTCGGCGCCACCGGCCGCGGTCACCACCGAGCCGAACGCGCTGAACAGCACATTGGCCAACGACCGCCCCATGGCCTTGCTCATCATGCGGGTCAACAGGATGCCCGAGGCGCCAACCAGGGTTCCGGCGATGATGAGCAGGTTGTTGTTGAGGGTGAACCCCGATGCCGCCACAGCCAGGCCGGTGAAGGAGTTGAGCAGTGAGATCAGCACGGGAACGTCGGCGCCACCGATCGGAAGCACGAAGATGACACCGAGGACCAGCGACAGCACTGCCGTCGCCACCAGCAACGGCACATTCCCCGTGACCAGCGTCCCGACGGCCAACGCCACGATGGTCACGCCGACAACGGCATTGATGGCCTGCTGGGCCGGGTAGGTGATGGGCCGGCCTGTCATCAGCTCCTGCAGCTTGGCGAAGGCAATGGCGCTCCCGGAGAACGACACCGACCCGACCAGCACACCGAACAGCACCTCGGCGATGCGGTAGACCGCCGGCTTGCCCGGCGCTTCGAGCAGGAACACCACGATCGAGATCAACGCGGCCGCCCCGCCTCCGACCCCGTTGAAGATGGCCACCATCTGGGGCATGGCGGTCATCTTCACCATGCGGGCCGCCGGCACCGCAATGGCCGCCCCGATGGCCATGGCCACCAGGGTCAGGACCAGGTTCAGCGTGTGGGCGCGCACTTCCGGATAGGCGAAGGTGAACCCGATGGCCACCGCAGCCGCCGCCGCTCCGAGGAGATTGCCGTTCCGGGCGTGCTTGGGTGAGCTCAGGCCCTTGAGCGCCAGGATGAAACCGATGGCGGCGAGCAGGTAGACCAGGTCGATCCACGTGTTGAGGGTCACTTGGGACTACCGGTGGCGTCATCGCCGCTCGCATCAGATGCCTTCGGGGCCCGTTCGACGGGTTTGGGCTTGAACATCTCCAGCATGCGATCGGTCACCACGAACCCGCCCACGATGTTGAGCGTGGCCAGGAGGACGGCGAGAAAGGCCAGGGTGACCTGCATGGCACCGCTGGCGCTCCCCATGACCAAGATGGCCCCGACCAGGACGATGCCGTGGATCGCATTGCTCCCGGACATGAGCGGCGTGTGCAGGATGCTCGGGACTCGGCCGATGACCTCGTTGCCGACCAAGGCCGCCAGCACGAAGATGGTGAGGAATTCGAGAATTCCGGTGCTCATGACCTGACCTCCTTCGATGGGCTGTGCGCATCCCCGACGGGGTCGGTGGCCGTCGCCGCCGCGGAGGGCGCAGCCGGTGGCCCGGGGGGCTTCGGTGGGGCCAGGCCCAATGCCTCGGCGGTCGGGCCGTGCATCACCTCGCCGTTGCGCACCACGCAGGTGCCGGCCACGATCTCATCCTCGAAGTCCGGCGCCAGCTCGCCGTCCTTGACCAGCAGGCCCAGCAGGTTGGCGATGTTGCGGGCGTACAGGAAGCTGGCATGGGTCGGCATCGACGCCGGCGGATTGCTGAGCCCGACAACAGTGACCCCTTTGAAGTGGATGTCCTCGCCCGGCACCGAAAGCTCACAGTTGCCACCCGAATCGGCGGCCATGTCCACGATGACGGCACCCTCGGACATCCCCTCCACCATTCCTGTCGTCACCAGCACCGGCGCTCGGCGACCGGGAATTTGGGCCGTGGTGATGACCACGTCCGAGGCGGCCACTTCTGCCGCCAGCAGCTCCTGCTGGCGGGCCAGGTACTCCGGAGACTGCTCCTTGGCGTAGCCGCCGGCGCCGTCCTGGGTCTCGAGGTCGAGCTCGACGAATTTGGCTCCGAGGCTCTGCACCTCTTCCTTGGCCGCGGCCCTGACGTCGTAGGCGCGTACGACTGCCCCCAACCGCCGGGCCGTGGCGATGGCCTGCAGGCCGGCAACGCCCGCCCCCATCACCAGCACCTTGGCCGGCGGCACCGTGCCCGCCGCGGTCATGAACATGGGGAAGAACTTCGCCAGGTGCTCGGCCGCCGACAACCCCGCCCGATATCCGGCCACTGTGGCCTGCGACGACAGGGCATCCATCGACTGGGCACGGCTGATGCGGGGCAGGAGATCGAGGCTGTAGACGGTCGCACCCTTGGCGGCCAGCGCCCTCACTGTTTCCGCTGCCGCCACCGGCTGCAAGAAACTGATCAGGGACACGCCGTCGGGAAGGTTGGCCACCTCCTCGACCGCCGGGGGTTGGACCAGTGCGACGATCGATGCGCCATCGAGGGCAGATCCGGCGTCGGGCACCACCGTGGCGCAGGCCTCCCGGTACTGCTCGTCGGAGAATCGAGCGGCGGACCCCGCCCCGGACTCCACGACGATCTCGATACCGGCCTTGACCAGCTTGGAAGCTACTTCCGGGACGATCGCCACACGAGCTTCTCCCGGGCGCGGCTCTTTGATGACAGCGAGTTTCACGGCCTGAGGTATACAGGCAATTCGGTGGCCTCGACCACTCCCCGCCGCCGCCCATCGGTCCTTCACGCCCCAATAACCCGATGGCGGGGGTTATCGCATCGTGGACATCAGCCCCTCCAGCCAGGGTGTGCGGCGTCCGGCTGCACGCCCACCGAGGCGTGGTTGGGCCCTGCCGGGGCGTCTCGGCACCTTGTGGCGGACCCGATTCCGGCCGGCCGCCCGGTTGCTGCCTTCAGACCCGAGTCGGCCGAGGTGTCAGTGCCGGCGTTTCCGTCGAGTCGGTGGCTCGTCCCCGGAATCATCTGACGGCACCTCGCTCAGGGCCGGCTCGTCGATGACGACGTCGACCGACTCGCTGGCCTCGGCCGGTGTCTCCGCCCCTTCGTCGGTCGCCGAGTTGCCCGACTCGTCACCGGGCCGCACCAGGGTCCGGCTCTGGGTGCGGGAGAATTGTGGGACTTCGGGACCCGCGGCCATGGCGGCGGCGTCTCCACTCGACAGCGGTCGGGAGAAGAAGAATCCCTGGGCGGCGTCAGCGTTGAAGGAGCGGACGATCTCGACCTGGGCCTCGGTTTCCACCCATTCGACGATGGCAGTCATCCCGAGTGAATGGGCCATCTTGATCACCGTCTCGACCACCAGTCGATTGATCCCCTGGTTGGACTCGAGACCGGCGATGAACGGGCCGTCGATCTTGACGGTACCGATGGAGTGCCGCCTGAAGGGTTCGAACGACGACCAATTGGTGCCGGCGTCGTCTACCGACAGTTGCACCTGCATCTGCGAGAGGGCCTTGAGATCGGAGGAAGCCGAGGGATCGATGATGGCGTCTTCGGTGACCTCGACGGTCAGCTGGCCACTGGCGAACCCCGTCTGCTCGAGGGCGTTCTCAACCGCCCTGGACACCTCGCCGCGACGCAACTGCTCGATCGTGCAGTTGACCCCCAGCTGGATGCTCGGCGACCAGCTCTTGGCCTGGTAGCAGGCCTCCATCAGCACCCACTGGGTCAGCGGGCCGATGTCACCGCTGAGTTCAGCCTGCGGCAAGAGGTCATCGGGGGAGATGAGCCCCTGGGTCGGATGATTCCAACGAACCAACGCCTCCATGCCCAGGAGCCGGCCCGTGGACAGGTCGACGATGGGGAGATATTCGAGGTACGGCTCCCCGGGTAGCGTGAACGTCGGCGGCACATCCGTCAGCACGGTCATGCCGATCCACTGACGATCGCGGCGCATCCAAGCAGATCATCGATGACGAGCGGCGCCGTATCTGGACTCACATGAGAAACATCGGTCGTCACGACCCCCCACTTGAGCCTTTTCCAGCCCCCATCGGCTGCCGTCCCCACCTGATTGCCCTGCTCAGGAGGGCTGCCCGCCCGAACGGGCCGGTGCGTCATCGACGGGCCCCGAGTCGGGTTTTGCACCAGCCGGGCGCGCCGAGGCGGCAAGGAATGCCGGTACCTCCCCCCCGCCGTGGGCCACCAGGTTGGTACCAGTCACGTAGTCGGCCAGAGGCGACGCCAGAAACAGGCAGAGACCGGCCACGTCGGCCGGCGTGCCGAACCGGCCCAAGGGCACGGTGGCGGCCACCTCGGCCATCCCTTCGGCTCCGCCGTAGTGATCCTCGGCTGCATCGGTGGCCACCATCCCGGCACTGACGGAGTTCACGCGAACGGCGGGAGCCCATTCGATGGCCAGCGACTGGGTCAGGCTGATCAGTCCGGCTTTGGCCGCCCCGTAGGCCGCGGTCCCCGGCGACGGCCGGAGGCCGCTGACCGATGCGATGTTGACGATCGATCCCCCATCGCCCTGGCCCTGCATGACGGCATTTGCGGCCTGGGCGCAATAGAGAGGAGCCAGCAGGTTGAGGGCCACGATCGAGGACGAAAATCGGGGCGAGGCCGCGGCCGCATCCACCTGGGGCGAGCCTCCCGCATTGTTGACCAGGGTGTTGATCATCCCGAATCGCTCCACCACCGCCGAGATCATCGATGACGCCTGATCGGCGTCACGCAGGTCGGCCGCAATGAAGACGGCGCGCTTGACCGTTCCGGTCGAGTCGGCGGCCACCGGGAGCGCGTCGTCAGCCACCGGGGTTCGCCCGCACACCATCACATCAGCGCCGGCGGCCAGGAAGGCCTCGGTGATCCCACGACCGACGCCTCTGGCCCCACCGGTCACCACCGCCACCTGGCCACTGAAGTCGAGAACTCCGGACTCTCGAGCGAAATCGATTGTGGCCACAGGTGCCTCCCGGTCCTCGACTGGTACTGTCCTGACGCTGTATCAGATCACGCCGAGTGCGTTGTCCGCGCCCCATTCCGCGATGCCTGGGTTCTTCGTGGATGGCGTCGCCGGTCGACGCCTCCGAGCCCACCGGAGCAGTCATGCCCATCATTTCCCACCAGGATCGGCCCGGCATCGCCGAGGTTGTCATCGACCACCCTCCGGTCAACGCCCTCGACGTTGCCGGTTGGTTCGATCTCGCCGAAGCGGTCCTCGCCGCCGGCCGGGTGCCCGACAACCGGGTGGTGATCGTGCGAGCCGACGGTCGGGGGTTCTGTGCCGGTGTGGACATCAAGGAGATCCAGGCCAAGGGGGATCAAGCCCTGATCGGCGCCAACCGGGGCTGCTTCGCCGCCTTTGCTGCGGTCTACGAATGCGAAGTCCCGGTCATCGCGGCTGTCCATGGGTTCTGTCTCGGAGGAGGAGTGGGCATCGCCGGCAATGCAGACATCGTGGTGGCCTCCGAGGATGCCACCTTCGGGCTGCCCGAGGTCGACCGGGGCGCCTTGGGCGCGGCCACACATTTGTCGCGCCTGGTTCCCCAGCACCGGATGCGTTCGATGGTCTACACGGCGAGGCCGGCCACGGCAGCCGAGCTCCACGGCTACGGATCGGTGCTCCGAGTGGTCCCCCGCGAACAGCTGGTGGATGCGGCCTACGACGTCGCCGCCGACATCGCCACCAAGAGCCCCACCATCATTCGAAGGGCCAAAGAGTCCCTCAACGGGATCGATCCGGTCGACGTCAAGAGCAGCTACCGATTCGAGCAGGGCTTCACCTACGAGCTCCACGTCGCCGGCGTGGCCGACGAGCAACGCGCCGCCTTCGTGGAGAAGCGCGACGCCGACACCACCACCTAGGTCTCGGGGCATGCCCAGTGGGGAACGACCAGCGATCGACGATGGAGTGCGTACGGAGAGGATGGGAACAGAGGGGATGGGGACAGACGGGATGAGATCCACCGGAGCCGGAAGCAGGCCAGGGGTACGCGCCGATGGCTGACAAGCGGCTGTCGCTCGACGAGTTGGTCGGCGAGCTCCGGAGCGGGATGAGCATCGGCATCGGCGGTTGGGGCTCGCGGCGCAAGCCGATGGCGGCCGTCCGGGCCATCCTCCGCTCTGATCTCACCGATCTCACCATCGTGTCCTACGGAGGGCCCGATGTCGGCCTCCTGTGTTCCGCGGGCAAGGTGGCCAAGGTGATATTCGGATTCGTCACGCTCGACTCGATCCCCACCGATCCCCACTTCAAGGTGGCCCGCCAGACCGGCTCCATCGACTGCATGGAGATCGACGAGGGCATGTTCTATCTGGGTCTTCTGGCCGCTTCCCACCGCGTCCCGTTCCTACCCACCCGGGCGGGACTGGGGTCCGACGTGCTCCGCAACAATCCGTCCCTGCGGATGATCACCTCGCCCTACGACGACGCCGAAGAGCTGGTGGCCATGCCTGCCCTCCGACTCGACGCCGCCCTGATCCACGTCAATCGGGCCGATGCCACCGGATCGGGCCAGATCCTCGGACCCGACCCCTTCTTCGACGAACTGTTCCTGGGTGCCGCAGAGCGCCGCTACATGACCACCGAGCGCATCATCGACACCGATCAGTTCGCCGCCGAAGGGCCCCTCCAGACCATGTGCATCAGCCGGCTGCTCACCGACGGGGTCATCGAGACGCCCGGAGGGGCCCATTTCACTGCGTGCGTTCACGACTACGGCCGTGACGAGGAGTTCCAGAGGGCCTATGTCTCCGCCGCCGCCGATCCCGATGCGTGGGCGACGTTCCGGCAGCGCTACCTCGAGGTCGACGAGCCGGACTACCAGGCCGCCACCCAGGAGGCTCCATCGGAACGAGCCGGGCAGCTGGCTGGCGATGCCAAGGAGAGGGAGGTCGCGAAGTGAGTGCCACTCACGACGCGCCGGACGAGTCCGGGGTCACCCGCGCCGAGTACTGCGCTCTGGCGTGCGCCGAGGTGTTCCGGGGTGACGGCGAGGTGATGGCCAGTGCCTTCGGCACGGCCCCCGCCATCGGCGCCCGGCTGGCCCGTCTCACCTTCGCCCCCGACCTGGTGCTGACCGACGGCGACGCCGCCCTGGTGGATGGGGCTCCCGCCATCGGCGCCGCCCTGTCATCGCTGGTGGTGGAATCACACATGCCCTACCGCAGAGTGTTCGACGTGGTGTGGTCGGGTCGACGCAATCTGATCATGATGGCCTCGCAGATCGATCGGACCGGAAATCAGAACATCAGCGCCATTGGCGACTGGGCCCGTCCCAAGGCCCAGCTGGTCGGGGTGCGCGGCGCCCCGGGCAACACGCTGAACCATTCGACCAGTTACTGGGTTCCGAATCATTCGCCACGGTCTTTCGTGGAGCAGGTCGATGTGGTGTCGGGCGTGGGCTACCAGCGTGCGGCGTCGGCCGGGCCGGCCGCGACCCGCTACCACGAGATCCGCCGCGTCGTCTCCAACCTCGGCGTGTTCGATTTCGAGACCCCCGACCGGGTGATGCGCCTCCGTTCCGTACACCCCGGGGTGACCGTCGAGGAGATCGTGGAGGCCACCGGATTCGACCTGGCCGTGCCCTCGGTCGTGCCGGAGACCCGGCTGCCCACTCCGCTGGAGATCGACTTGATCCGCACCGTGATCGACCCCCGGGGCCTGCGGGACCGCGAGATCCGGTGATGTCCGAGGCGGATCCGGGCCAGTCGGCCCACCGGCCGGCACCCGACCAGCCGGTGCCGACTCGGGTCCACCCCGCCTTGAGTACGCGGTTCTGCCAGCTCGTCGGCGTCCAATACCCCATCGTGCAGACGGGCATGGGCTGGGTGGCGGGGCCCCGACTGGTGGCCGCCACCGCCGAGGCCGGTGGACTGGGGATCCTGGCCTCGGCCACCATGACCTTCCCCGAACTGGTCACCGCCATCGCCGATGTCAGGTCCCGCACCGAACGGCCCTTCGGCGTCAACATGCGCACCGACGTCGCCGACGTCGGCGAGCGGGTGGCGCTGATGATCGACAACGGCGTACGGGTGGCAAGCTTCGTCCAGGCTCCCAGTGCCGATCTGGTGACGCGGTGTCGCGAGGCCGGCCTGGTGGTCATGCCAACGATCGGGGCTCGGCGCCACGCCGAGAAGGTGGCCCAGTGGGGCGTGGACGCGGTCATCGCCCAGGGCGCCGAGGGCGGGGGTCACACCGGGGTCGTGCCCACCTCGCTCCTGATTCCCGCGGTGGTGGATGCGGTCGGGGACGGCGTGGCCGTCGTGGCCGCCGGCGGCTACTTCGACGGGCGGGGACTGGTGGCCGCGCTGGCCTACGGAGCGTCCGGCATCGCCATGGGCACCCGTTTCCTGCTCACCCAGGAGAGTCGTGTCCCCGATCATGTCAAGGGGGTCTACCTGGCCACGCCCGTCGACGGAACCGTGGTCTCCAAGGCGGTGGACGGAGCACCCCAGAGGGTCATCCGCACCGAGCTCGTCGACCACCTCGAACGGGCCAGTTGGCTGCGCAACATGCCGCGGGCCCTGGCCAACGCACGAGCCTTCCGGCGGGAGACGCAGACGTCGCTCACCGCCCTGTTGAAGGAAG
The DNA here is from genome assembly GCA_015478655.1 of Acidimicrobiales bacterium. Taxonomy (GTDB): domain Bacteria; phylum Actinomycetota; class Acidimicrobiia; order Acidimicrobiales; family RAAP-2; genus Bog-756. Next base: position 13,343 of record JADMIJ010000084.1, read on the forward strand.
GCCGGGCCATGAAGCACGGCAACGAGCTCTCGTGGCCGCAGGTGGTGATGGCGGCCAATGCGCCCATGATGACCAAGGCCGCCCTGGTCGACGGCCGCACCGATGTGGGCGTGCTCCCCACCGGCCAGGTGGTGGGAGAGATCGGCGAGTTGCCCACCGTCGCCGAGCTGATCGGAAGGATCGTCGCCGAGGCCACCGAGGTACTCGATCGGTTCTCGAAGAGTTGAGACACGATGAGTCGAGCGCCACCCCCCACGGTGGAGCTAGTGTGGTGACACGTAAATAGCCGCGCGATAGGGGTAGGATGGAGCTATGGC
>JADMIJ010000085.1 GCA_015478655.1 Acidimicrobiales bacterium
ACCAACTCCAAGGCTGTGAACTCGACGAATGCCGTTTGTTCAACAGTCTCCTAGGCCGTCGGTCCGTCCTCCCACCGACAAGGCCGGTCAGTACGAGGCCGGTCAGTTGACCCGGTCAGTTGAGGGCGGGCTCCTTCGGCAGTCCGAGGACCCGTTCGCCGACGATGTTGCGCAGGACCTCGTCGGTTCCCCCGGCCACCCGCATACCCGGCACGCCCAGCAGGTACTGGGACCATGCGTAGGTGCCCCAGGCACCGGTGTCGGCCACGAGCGAGGGTCCCAGGAGCGAGGAGAGCACGTCACAGATCCGCACCATGTTGGCGGTCAGCGACAGCTTGCCCATTGACATCTCCGGCCCCGGGAGCTGGCCGACGGCGATCTTGGCCATAGCCCGCAGATTGGTGTAAGCGGCCACCCGCTCGTTGATGATCACGCTGGCCAGCTGCTGGCGGATCATGGGGTCGCCGGAACGACCCTTGGCGTGGGCCAACTCCACCAGGCGCCTGCTGGTCGGCAGGCCCAGACCACCACCGCCTCCGCCGATGGCGGCGCGCTCGTTCATCAGGGTGGTCAGGGCCACCGTCCACCCCCCGTTCACCTCACCCAGCCGGTGGGAGTCGGGCACCCGGACATCGGTGAAGAAGACCTCGTTGAACGATGCGCCGCCGGTCATCTGGCGCAAGGGCCGGACCTCGACGCCCGGTGCGCGCATGTCGACGATGAACCCAGTCAGCCCGCGGTGCTTGGGCAGGTCGGGATCGGTGCGGCAGATGATCTCGCCGATGTCGGAGAGCTGGGCCCCGGAGGTCCACACCTTCTGACCCGTGACGAGCCACTCGTCACCGTCGCGCACGGCCTTGGTCTCGAGGGATGCCAGGTCCGAACCCGATGACGGCTCACTGAAGAGCTGGCAGCCGACGATGTCGCCGCGATGCATGGGTAGCAGGTAGGCCTGCCTGACCTCTTCGGTTGCGTGGGCCAGGATGGTGGGCGCCACCATCCCGAGCCCTATCCCGTAGACCGACATCGAGGGCATCTTGTAGCCGGTGGCCAGCGTGGTGTAGATCCGCTGGTACTCCCGGGACAGGCCGCGGCCCCCGTAGGCGACCGGACCGGTGATCCACCCGAAGCCGGCGTCGAAGACCATGCGGGCCCAGGCGCGCGCCGTGGCCAACTCCTCGGCGTCCTGCTCCGGAGTTCGCTCGGGGAAGAGGCCGACGCTGTCCGACCCCTCTCCCCACACGAAGGTCTCTTTCGCCCGCTTGGGCGCGTTGGCCTCCAAGAACGACTGGACGTCGGACTCGAACTGCGCGGGGCTGATCGAATCGGTGACCTCGCCGGTGGCCGACTGGCGCTGGCTGGTTACGGTGGCGTGGTCCAAGGCGGATCCCCTCGTTGGTATAGGTGCCCGGTCCGTCGGGCCGCCGACAGCGTAACCCTGCCCTACCGGAGTCGGCGATCCCCGCCGGCGGGCCACCGGCCGCCGGTGGTCCGTTCGCCGCAGCGACCTGCACTAGACCGTAGTCATGGCGTTTGCCCTCGCCACGCTGGCTGCGTTCGCCAATGCCCTGAGCGTGGTCTTCCAGCGGATCGGCGTGCAGAATGCGCCCAGCCGCATGACCATCGGGCTCGGCCTCTTCCGGGAGGCCTTTCGCCACCTGATCTGGTTCGCGGGACTGGCCTTGATCTTGGTGGGGTTTCTGCTCCAGGCCGGTGCCCTCCGCTTCGGCCAGCTCAGTTCCGTGCAACCCATTGTGACCACGGAGCTCCTCTTCCTCGTCCTGATCCTGGGGGTGTGGTTCCGGTACCCGCTGACCTGGAGGGAGTGGGCGGGAGCGGCGGCGGCAGCCGGCGGTCTGGCCGCCTTCCTGGTCGTCGCCGCACCCGGAGGCGGAACCGTCGTGCCCACGCTCCGGAGCTGGACGGTGACGGTGGTTGTGGTGGGGTTGATCGTGGTCGCCACCGCCGCTCTCGGGTTCACCGGGCCCCGGTGGTTCCGCGCCGCCATGTTCGGCGCATCGGGCGCCGTGATGTTTGCGCTCTCCGCCGCCTTGACCAAGCAGTTCACCAACCTGATCAGCGGGGGGTGGGGCAATGTCGTCACCAACTGGGACCCTTACGCCCTGTTGGCCACCGGCCTGATCGGGTTGCTCCTCATCCAGAGCTCACTCCATGCGGGGCCGATCACCGCTTCCCAGGCCACGCTGACCATCGTCGACCCGGTGGCCAGCGTGGCCATCGGCATCTGGCTCTTCGGCGACCGGCTGCGCACCGGTGGCTGGCGGCTGCCGGTTGAGATCGTGGCCATCGGCATCGTCGTGGCCGGGGTGATCTTCCTGTCCCGCTCGCCCCTGGTGGCCGGGGCCAAGGATGAGTCACCCACCGGGGACAAGTTGGTCCGACAGCCGTCGAGGCGGGTGGCGTCGGTCCTCGACTGAGGCGGCGGTCCCTCCGGCTGTCAGGCGACGGGCGTGATCGCGGCGCGGACGGCACCGTCCAGATCGGCGTGGGCGAACTCGTATCCCACCGATTGCAGCGCGGCAGGGAGGACGCGCTGGCCGCCGAGCACGAGCTCCTCGGCCATCTCCCTTCCGAGGGCCAGTCGGAGCGCGACGGCGGGGACGGCGACGACCGAAGGCCGTTTCAGTGCGGCACCCAAGGACCTGGCCAGGTCACCGTCGGTCACCGGATGTGGGGCGGTGGCATTGACCGGCCCGCGGAGAGCGGTGTCCCCCAGGCAGCGCAGGATCACGCTGACCTCGTCCTCGAGGGCGATCCAACTCCGGTACTGCTGCCCGGTGCCCATCCGACCCCCCAGTCCGAGCCGGAAGAGGGGTAGCTGCTTTCCGAGTGCGCCTCCGGTGCCGCTGATGACGACTCCGGTCCGCAGATGGACGGTGCGAATCCCGGATTGCGCCGCCGGCTCGGCCGCCGCCTCCCAGGCTCGGCAGACCTCGGCCAGGAAGCCGGTGCCCGGGGTCGAGGCCTCGGTGAGCATCTCGTCGCCACGGTCGCCGTACCAACCGACGGCGGAGGCGCTGACCAGGGCCGGTGGACACGTCGAGAGCCGGCCCAGGGCGTCGACCAGCAGTCGGGTCGATTCGACCCGGCTCTCGAGGATGATCGCCTTGCGGTCCGCCGACCACCGTTTGTCGCCGATGCCGGCACCGGCCAGATGGACGACGCCGTCGAAGGGGCCGGCCCGTTCGAGCCCGGTCACGTCGATGGCGCCCCGGTCGGGATCCCAGCTCACGTCGACCGTCATCCCGCCGCGTGAGGGAGCGCCCCGCACCAACCGGGTGGCCCTGTGGCCATCGCCCGACAGGCGATCGATGAGGGCGGCGCCGATCAGACCCGAGGAACCCGTCAGGAGAATGTTCAAGGGACGAGTGTTCCGGGTCGCGCCCGGTCGACGGCCGCCCGCGCCAAGCGTGCGAAGGCGTCAGGGTGGGTGAGGTGGGCGCCATGGGAGGCGCCCGGGATCTCCACCAGCTGGGCACCGGGCGTGTGCTCCACCAGCCACGCCACGGCCAGGCGATGGCGTGCAGCCGATTGTTCGCCCACACCGAAGGTGGCGGGCACCTCGAGGCGGGTCACGTCGAAGGGCGGCTCCGTCACCCGAATGGCAGCGAGCTCAGCCTCCAGGGCGGGACCGTCCGCCCGACGTGCCGCCTTGGTGTCCTCGGGGAGCCGATCCCATGCCGAATCGCCGACCATTCGTCGGAAGAAGCGTTCGGCCGCATCTGCGGCCTCGTCGGGGTCCGCCGTCCCGGACGTGGCCGTGGGCGTGCCACCGGAGGCCGGCGCCGATGTCCGGTACCCCGCCAACCACGGCATCGGGGGCTCGTAGGCCGCCACGGACAGGATGGTCGGGGATCCGTCGCGCCGCAGGGCGGCCCCGAGCGCGATGTCTCCTCCGTAGCTGTGACCGACCACCACGGCCGGCCTGCCTCCGATGACCGCCAGGAGGTCGTCGATGTGCCCGTCCAACGTGCGGTTGAGCGGCAGTGCCTCCCGAGAACCGTGGTAGCCGCGGCGGTCGTAGACCACGGTGTGGAGATCATCGATCCGGCGCAGCACGCGCACGAAACTGTCGGATCGATCGAGGGAGCCGTGGACCAGCACGACCAGGGGAGCACCGGGCGGGGCACCGTCGGGTATGTGTTCGGTGACGGCGAGGGCAGTCGTCGAGGCCATTTGTCAGTGCAGCCTGGCAGGTGGTCGCCGGTCACGCCATACAGGCCTCGTGACGAGGAGGAACACCGGGCTGATCCCGATGTGGCCACTCGGATCGGGAGCCGGAATGGCCCGGAATTCGGGCCGATCCATGGGCAATTGCACACATCGGCCGCCCAGATCGTGCATTGTTGTGGCTTCCTAACACGAAGGAGAGACAGTGCCCCTTACCAAAACCGATCTCATCGCGGCTGTGGCCGCTCACACCGGATCGACCTCCAAGGACGTGGCGTCCGTGCTTTCCGGCATCGAGGACGTCGTGGTGGCGAACGTGGCCAAGGGAGAGAAGGTGGTCATCACGGGCTTCCTGACGTTCGACCGGGCTCAGCGCGCGGCGCGCACCGGTCGCAACCCGCAGACCGGTGAGGCCATCAAGATCAAGGCGTCGAAGAGCCCCAAGGTTTCGGCCGGCGCGTCGTTCAAGAAGATCGTGAAGGGTCAGGCCCCAGCTCCGAAGCTGGCCAAGGCCCGGTAGTCGCCGGTCGTCCATGGCCCGGGGTACCGGGCCATGGACAGCCGCTCGCCCCACTGGCGGCGCATCACCGACAGCCGCGGAGCGCCGGAATGGTGCCGGTCGACCATCTTCCCGTTGGCGGCTCCCCGGTAGGCTGCAGACCATGGCCCAGGTGGATGCAGGAGGATCGGACGGATCGGGCGGTCAGCCCGCCGCCCCCGGTGCCCGAGCGTTCGGGCCCAACGCCTGGCTGGTCGAGGACATGTACGACCGATTCCGGGCCGATCCCACCTCGGTCTCCGATTCGTGGCGCGAGTTCTTTGCCGACTACCGACCGCCCGGGGCCCCGACGGTGCCGGCGTCGCCGCCGGCTCCGTCCACCGAGCCCTCCGACAGCACTCAGTCCTCCTCCAACGGCTCATCGGCATCGGCTCTACCCTCGCCGGCACCGGGTGGCCCGACGGCCGTGCCGACTGTCACGCCGGCAGCGGCGCCGGCCACGGCCGTCCCAGGTCGGCCCGTGCCCGAGGCCGCCAGGGCGCCCACCGGTTCCGACCAGCCCGATTCGCCGGTTCCCCTTCGCGGGGCCGCCGCCCGCATCGTGGCCAACATGGAGGAGTCGCTGTCCGTCCCCACCGCCACCAGCGTACGGGTCGTGCCGGCCAAGCTCCTCGAGGTCAACCGTACGATCGTCAACAATCAGCTGTTCCGTGCCATCGGCGGCAAGGTGAGCTTCACCCATCTGATCGGCTATGCCGTGATCAAGGGGCTCATGGCCGTTCCGGCCATGAACGCCGCATTCGTGGCCGACGCCGACGGAAAGGGGACCCCGGGTGTCCTCCGGCACCGGCACGTCGGGCTCGGTCTGGCCGTGGATGTCGAAAAGACCGATGGCAGCCGCACGTTGCTGGTGCCGTGCATCACCGATGCGGACGCCCGGGACTTCGGCGGGTTCGTCAGTGCCTATGAGGAGCTGGTCCGCAAGATCCACACCAACAAGATCACCCCCGGCGACTTCGCCGGCACCACGGTGACATTGACCAACCCGGGGACCCTGGGGACGGTGCAGTCCGTGCCCCGGCTCATGCCCGGCCAGGGCCTGATCGTGGGTGTCGGTGCCCTGGGGGTCCCGGCCGGCTTCGAGGCCGCCGACCCGCGCACCCTCGCCGACCTGGGTATCGGCAAGACGGTGACCCTCACCTCCACCTACGACCACCGGATCATCCAGGGCGCCGAGTCGGGCCTCTTCCTGTCCTACGTGTCCGAGTGCCTGATGGGCCAGCACGGCTTCTACGACGAGGTGTTCGATTCCCTCGACGTCCCCTACGAGCCGGTCCGGTGGGAGAAGGACGCCAATGGCTCCGACGACGAGGGCCACGGCGCTCACCCCCGTCTGATCAAGCAGGTGCACGTGCAGACCCTCATCAACATGTACCGGGTCCGTGGTCACCTCATCGCCCACCTCGATCCTCTGGACGCGGAGCCCCCCGAGCTCCACCCGGAGTTGGACCCCCTCCGCTACGGATTGACCATCTGGGACCTGCCCCGCCAATTCGTGACCGATGGGCTGGCCGGCAGGGACACGGCCACCCTGGACGAGATCCTTCACACCCTCCGCGACGCCTACTGTCGGACCCTCGGCGTGGAGTACATGCACATCCAGGATCCGGAGCAGAAGCGGTGGATCCAACAGCACCTGGAAGGCGTGTCCACGGTCCTCGCACCCGACGAGCAACGGCACATCCTCGGTCGGCTGAATGCCGCCGAGGTCTTCGAGCGATTCCTCCACTCACGCTACGTGGGGCAGAAGCGCTTCGGGCTGGAGGGGGCCGAATCGGCGATCGTCCTCCTCGACACCATCCTCGACGATGCGGTGAACGAGGGTCTTCACGAGGCGGTGATGGGAATGTCGCACCGGGGTCGCCTCAACGTGCTGGCCAACATCGTGGGCAAGTCCTACGGGGAGATCTTCGAGGAGTTCGAGGGCAATCTCGACCCTGAGTCGGTGCAGGGCTCCGGCGACGTGAAATACCACAAGGGCGCCTGCGGGACCTTCGTGGCCCGCTCGGGTGGCACGATCCCTGTCACCCTTTCGTCCAACCCGTCCCATCTCGAGGCCGTGGACCCGGTGGTCGTCGGCATGGCCCGGGCCAAGCAGGACGCCCTCGGAGGCGAACAGGGGAGTGGGCCCCTACTCGAGGAAGGGACGGGAAACCCCTTTCCGGTGCTGCCCATCCTCCTCCACGGCGATGCCGCCTTCGCCGGTCAGGGCGTGGTGGCGGAGACCCTCAACCTGTCGGGGCTGGCCGGATACCGCACGGGTGGCACGGTGCACATCGTCATCAACAACCAGCTCGGCTTCACCACCGCCCCCGAGGCCGCCCGCACCTCGGTCTACCCGACCGATGTGGCCAAGATGGTGCAGGCCCCCATCTTCCATGTGAACGGCGACGATCCCGAGGCCTGTGCCCGTGCCGCCCGGCTGGCCTTCGGTTTCCGCCAGGCCTTCCACAAAGACGTGGTCATCGACATGGTCTGCTACCGGCGTCACGGGCACAACGAGGGAGACGACCCCAGCTACACCCAACCGCTCATGTACGCCCTCATCGAGGCCAAGCGGTCGGTGCGCAAGCTCTACACCGAGTCGCTCGTCCGGCGGGGGGACATCTCCCTGGAGGAGGCCGAGCAGGCCCTCGACGACTTCTCCGACCGGTTGCAGGCGGCGCTCGACGAGACCCGCGCCGAGGCCGAATCGGTGCCGGTGAGCGCGCCGGTGCTCCCCGCATACGTGGTCCCGGACCTGTGGATCCCAACGGTGGACACCGGTGTCGACTCGTCGGTGCTGTCCCGGCTGGCCGAGGTGTTGCGCACGGTTCCTGACGGGTTCGTCGTCCATCCCAAACTGACCCGACAGTTCGAGCAGCGGGACAAGGTGGTCGCCGACGGCCAGATCGACTGGGCCCTCGGCGAGGCAATGGCCCTCGGCTCGCTCCTGGTGGAGGGAACGAACGTGCGACTGACGGGACAGGACACCCGCAGGGGCACCTTCTCACAGCGGCATGCGGTGCTGGTTGACCACAACACAGGCCAGGAGTATGTGCCGTTGAGCGCCCTCGAGGGCGGCCGCTTCACCATCCGCGACTCGCTCCTGTCCGAGTACGCCTGCGTGGGTTTCGAGTACGGCTATTCGGTCGAGGCCATTGACGATCTGGTGGCCTGGGAGGCGCAGTTCGGGGACTTCTGGAACGGGGCGGAGATCATCGTCGACAACTTCCTGGTGGCGGCCGAGGACAAATGGGGGCAGAAGTCCGGACTGGTGCTGCTGTTGCCCCACGGCTACGAGGGTCAGGGCCCGGAGCATTCGTCCGCCCGCATCGAGCGCTTCTTGACCCTGTGCGCCCGGGGCAATCTACGGGTGACCGACCCGACCACCTCGGCCCAGTACTTCCACCTGCTCCGATCCCAGGTGAAGGGCGCCGATCGCCGGCCCTTGATCGTGTTCACCCCCAAGTCGCTCCTCCGGTCGCGCCTGTCCCGCTCGCCCATCGAGGCCTTCACCTCGGGATCGTTCGAGGAGGTCCTCGACGACCCCCGGGTCGGAAACGATGACCATCCTGCGTCGGGTGTGACCCGGGTGGTGCTGTGCACGGGCAAGGTGGCCTATGACGCCATCGGCCGACGCGACGAGCTGGGCGATGCGGGCAAGGCCGTGGCGGTGGTGCGGGTCGAGCAGCTCTATCCGTGGCCGAAGGCGACCATCAAGGGCGTCCTCGACCGCTATCCCAACGCCGGCGAAGTGGTCTGGCTGCAAGAGGAGCCCGAGAACATGGGCGCCTGGAACTTCGTGCACGGCAAGCTCCACCGGCTCCTGCGGGACAGCCATACGCTGCGCCATGTGAGTCGGGCCGAGTCGGCCAGCCCCGCCTCAGGGAGCGCCGCCCTCCACCGGCTCGAACAGGACGACCTGCTGACCCGCTCGGTCGGCTGAGGCGGGCGCAACAACTGGACTCGCCCACTGGGGTCCGATCGAGAGGTTGCTCAGGCGGTCTTGAGATATCCGACTTCGAGTTCAGCACCGTCTGGATCCGGAAAGAACACCGACATCCAAGCTGGGCCGAGCTGGGTCACATCTCCCGGCGATGCTCCCCTGGCGACGAGTCGATCCCTGATCTCCAGGAGCTTCTCCTCCGATTCCACCGCCAGGGCATAGTGATCGATGGGGCCGCGCCCGCCCATCTTGGTTCGATCCCCAAGTATTGACTCTGCAGGGACCTCGAAGACGTTGAGGGCACCATTGCCACCCATGTCCACGATGGCCATCCGTGGGTGATCACCCTCGGCTTCCATGATCGAGGTGACCTCAGCCCCGAACACGTCTCGGTAGAACTCCAGGTAGCGATCTAGATTCGCCGTCATCGTGGCCACGTGATTGAAACCGCGCGTCTCAGGATGCGTGGACATGAGTGCCCTCCGATCTGAACCTGTTCAGAGGCTAGCCAAGCCCTTGCCGTCCGGCCAGGTCCGTCGACAGCCACGCCGATCGGGTGGTCCGGCCGAGTCGATCCCTGGAGCGTGTCGGCGATCGGTCAGAGGAAATCGATGGCCAGCGCCATCCACATCTCGGTGGACAGGTGGAGCGACTCCACGTCGACCCGTTCGTCGATGCCATGGAACATGGCGCCGTACTGCTCGAAGCCGATGGCCCGGCTGTGCATGCCGAATCCGTAGGCGACGCTGCCGAGGGCCCGGTGAAACTTGGCGTCGGTGGCTCCCACCGTCAAGAAGGGGACCGTCCGGGCATCGGGGTAAAACAGCAGGCTGACCCGTTGCAGCGCATCCCACAACGGAGTGTCGATGGGCGACGTGGTCGCCTCGTCCTCGGACTGGAACTCGATGTCAACGTCGTCGGACAGGTCGCCGATGACCTCGTCCAGCATGGCCCGCACGTCCGCCGTGCGCCACCCGGGAAGGGAGCGGATGTCGACTGTGAGCTCGACCCGGTCGGGGATCACGTTTACCTTGGTCCCGGCGTCCATCACGGTCGGAGCCATCGTGGTATGGGTGCAGGCGTGCGCCTGTCTGGCCAGGCCCACGGCTGGGAACTCGGCGCAGAACGCATCGATACGGTCGGGGTCGAGCAGCGGCTCGGCCATTTCCGGCGGGAACCCGATCCCTTCGACGAATCGGGTCCAGGCTTCGTGCATCTCGGCCTGCGGTCGGTACTCGTCGATCCGTCGGACCAGTTCGGCCGCCTTCACCAGAGCATTGTCGGTTCGGAGGGGTTGTGATCCATGCCCGGGCGTTCCCCTTACCGTGAGGACGCACCAGAAGGTCCCCTTCTCCCCGACGATCACGGGCAGGCGTGTCGTGCCATCGGCACCGCCCATCGGAAATCCCCCGGACTCGGTGATGACGTAGTCGGCGTCGACATCGTCCACGGCGTGTCGGCACAGCCATCTGGCCCCGTAGAAGCCCAGAGCCTCTTCGTCGGCGACGGCGATGTAGGTGAGATCGCCTTCGGGACGGAACCCCGTCAGGGCCAGGTGGCGAACACCGGTAGCCATGGTGGCCGTGAGGTTGAGCATGTCGATGGCACCTCGGCCCCACACCTCTCCATCGATCAGCTCGCCGCCGAAGGGGTCGTGGCGCCAGTCCTCACTGTTGGCCGGCACCACGTCGGTGTGGCCGAGCAGCGTCAGCGACGGCGCCTCCGGATCGGAGCCGTGAATCTTGGCGACCAGCGAGGCCCGCCCCGGTTCGGGCTCGTATGTTTCGATGTCGAGTCCCGAGCCCTCGAGATACGTCGTCAGGAGGTCGGTACTGCGTCGTTCGTGCCCTGAGGACACGGTGCCGTCGTTCACGCACTGGTTCCGGATCAGGTGCTGAAGCAGCTCCGTTGCCTCATTGGTCCGGCTGGTGTCCGAGCTCACGGCGGCATCCTAAATGGCGCCGGCGTCGGACCGGGCAGCTCTTTGGGCCGGGCGGCCGCGGCCCCGGAGGCGTCGCAGTCTCTCGGTGGCCATCGACCCAGCATGTTCGGCGCCCACCTGGGCAGATGGTTGACTGTGGTCCTCTATGGAACAAGATCAACCCGTCCGCCGCAGGATCGTCGTTGACGGGTCAAATATCGCCACCGAGGGTCGCAACCTTCCCAGCCTGGCCCAGCTGGACGAGGCCATCCGGAGCTTTCTGGAGGAATATCGCGGCTTCACCACCTCCGACGTGACGGTGGTGGTCGATGCCTCCTTCGGCCACCGGATCGACCCGTCGGAGGTGTCCGCATTCGAACAGGCGCTCGAGCATGGCGAGATGATCACGCCGCCGGCGGGCGCTGTTGGGCGCGGGGACGGATTCATCCTTCGCATCGCCGAGAAGTCGGGCGCCCTGGTGATGTCCAACGACTCGTTTCAGGAATTTCACGCCGAGCGCCCCTGGCTGTTCGAGCCCGGACGGCTCATCGGGGGCAAGCCGGTGCCCGGCGTGGGCTGGATCTTCACCCCCCGGACCCCGGTACGGGGGGCGAGGAGCCGATCGGTGACCAGCCGATCGAAGCGGGACGGCCAGGCCGGTGACGGGGACCTCCTCGTGGTCTCGGACGGTGCCGAGGAGTCGTCCGGGGTGGCGGCGGACGGTGCTCGACGAGGTCGCAGCACCAAGACGACCGGGGTGGCCAAGACGACCAGGGCAGCGAAGGCGCCGAAAGCGGCGAAGACAGCGAAGGCAGCGAAGGCAGCGAAGGCGGCCGACACAGGGGCGATGACCGACACCAAGGCGGCGGGGGACGCCAAAGGGTCCATCCTCACCGAATCGACCAAATCGGCCAAGGCCACGAAGGCCAGCAAGGCCAGCAAGGCCAGCAAGGCCGGGAAGGCCACCAAAGCGGCCAAGGCGGGGAAGGCCACCAATGCCGCCAACGGCACCAAGGCGACCAAGTCCGCCAAAGCCGTCGAAACGACCAAGACGACGAAGTCCGCGGCCACGACCCGCAGTGCCAAGGGAAAGACCACCAAAGCCGCCATGGCCGGCACGCCTGCCGACGGCCCCGGATCCAACTCGTCCGGTGACGCCGCCCCCGACGCGCGGCCCGCCTTGAAAGCCGACGCCACCAAAGTGGTCAGGGGGGCGAAGAAGGCGAGGACGGGCGCCACCGCTACGAAGGCGGGCGATGCGGCCGGCGGTCCTGGCCGCAAGGGCCACGGGGGATCACGTGGCCAGTTCGACGGCGATGGTGGCGGCACTGCCAGACCGGCTCCCGAGGCTCTCAACGACCCGATGACCTTCCTCACCTTCGTGGCCGACCATCCCGTGGGCAGCGCCCTTGACGGCACTGTCGTCTCGTACACATCCCACGGGGCCCACATCGACGTCGGGGGAATGCTCTGCCACGTTCCGCTCCGGGGTCTGGGCGATCCTGCCCCGAAGAGAGCCCGGCAGGTGCTGACCAAGGGGGAGACGCGGTCCTTCGTCCTCGTGTCCCTGGATGCAGCAAGGCGGCGGGCCGAGCTGGCCCTCCCCGGAGTCGTGGAGTGAACATCCGAGAGATCGGGACTGGGTCTTATCCGGAGCGTTCGAGGACCGGCCACCGGACCGATATCCTCGGCAGTCGTGCGAGCCGAGGACTACCTTCCCCATCGCCCTCCCTTCCTCTTCATCACCGCACTGCGGTCGGTCGAGCCGGGCCAGTCCGCCTCCGGCAGTTGGCAACTCACGGGTGAAGAGGCCTTCTTCGCCGGGCACTTTCCCGGTCGGCCGACGCTGCCCGGGGTGTTGATGGTCGAGGCTCTGGCCCAACTGGGTGGCGTGGCGGTGTTGGCCGACCCCAAGTTCGCGGGCCGCCTGCCCCTGTTCGGCGGCATCGAGCGCGCCCGGTTCCGTCGACAGGTTGTCCCCGGCGATCGGCTCGACCTCGAGGTGACGCTCGGTCGGATGTCTGCCCGCGCCGGTAAGGGCACCGGGAGGGCGACTGTGGGCGGGGAGCTCGCCTGCCAGGCCGAGCTGCTCTTCGTGCTGGTGGACTCGACCCCGGCCGAACAGAACGTCTAGCGGTCGATCCGTGCGCATCGCCACCTGGAACGTCAACTCGTTGCCCGCTCGGCTCTTCAGGATCGAGGAGTGGATCCAGTACGCCCAGCCCGACGTGCTCTGCATGCAGGAGACCAAGCTGGCGGATGCGGCCTTTCCTCACGGGGCCTTTGCCACACTCGGCTACGAGACCGCACATCACGGGGACGGCCGTTGGAACGGAGTGGCCATCGCCAGCCGGGTCGGTCTGGCCGAGGTCTCTACCGGGATGGGCTCACTGGACGATGCCCAGGGCCCACGGTTGATCGCCGCCGACTGCGGGGGCGTTCGTGTGCTGTCGGTCTACGTTCCCAATGGGCGGAGCCTCGACAGCGAACACTACCCGGCCAAGTTGGCGTGGCTCGCCCGGCTGCGGGCCGTGGTCGAGGAGTCGGCGGCGCCCGACCGGCCGGTGGCGGTCTGCGGTGATTTCAATGTGGCCCCCGAGGACCGGGACGTATGGGATCCCTCGAAGTTCCAGGGGGCCACCCATGTGAGCCAGCCGGAGCGGGAGGCGCTGGCCGACCTCGAGAAGTGGGGCCTGGTGGACGTGTTCCGCCGTCTCTACGACGATGGAAAGCTCTTCAGTTGGTGGGACTATCGAGCCGGTTCGTTCCACAAGCACCAGGGCATGCGGATCGATCTCATCCTGGTGACCGAGGTGCTGGCGCGTGGTACCACGTACGGCCTGATCGACCGGAACGCCCGCAAGGGTCAAAAGCCGTCGGATCACGCCCCGGTGCTGATCGACACCGTCGTGGGATAGCCGCGGGCGGTCTTCCCCCCTTTTCTGCCCCAACCAGGCGCTGCCCCGCCCAGGCGCTAGTTGCCGAGCCCGGCCCGTATCTCGGCGATCCGGCGTCCCGGGTCCCGCGGC